>NZ_JBHUIW010000040.1:0-26782 GCF_042682915.1 Rhodoplanes azumiensis
CAGAATCAATGCCGTGCACCTCTTCAAGCACAATCCGTGCCGGACAGCCGTGGCCTCGTGCCGGGCATCCACGTCTTCGATGCCGCGCCGTCGTAAGGCCCGTGGACAGCCGTGGGACGAGCCCGGCCATGACCACCCTGATGGTCTTATGGTCACGAGGCGGATCCGGTTGCACGAAGCCGCCACATCCCGGCGCTAGAACGGCGCCGAAGAACGAGGCCCGAGACCCATGATCCACGTCTGCTCGCTCGACCGGCTCGCCGCGACCGTGGAGGCGACCGGCGCCCGCCATGTCGTCACCCTGATCGATATGGGCACGCCGGTGACCCGTCCGGCCTCCGTCAAGGTCGAGCACCACCTGCATCTCGAGATCCACGACATCTGCCTGCCGCTCGACGGTTGCATCCATCCGCAGGAGCACCACGTCGAGCAGCTGATCGGCTTCGTGCGGGCCTGGGATCAGGAGACGCCGCTGGTCGTCCACTGCTACGCCGGCATCAGCCGGTCGACCGCGGCGGCCTTCACGGCGGCCTGCACGATCCATCCCGACCGCGACGAGCGCGCCATCGCGCAGGCGCTGCGGGCCGCCTCGCCGACCGCCTGCCCGAACAAGCTGATCGTCTCGCTGGCCGACCGCCTGCTCGGCCGCGACGGCCGGATGATCGCCGCCGTCGAGGCGATCACCCCGCACGAGCCCTGCCTCTCGGCCCAGCCGTTCTGCCTCACGCTGGGGTGAGCGGGTCGTGCGACGTCATTTCGGGGGCGCTGCGGAGGAGCGGCCCCGGACTCCAGTCACGGGTCCGGAGCTTGCGGCTGGAATCCGGATTCGCGCTTGTCAGCCCGCCCCGGCATGACCTGCAGGTGAGGAAATTCAATCCGCCGTCTTCATCACGGCCGACTGGACGGGCGGCGGGGTCGCGGTGCCGCCGATCGTGGTCGGGCGCAGATTGAGCGGGCGCGGCCGCAGCGGGCGGGCCGTGCCGGTCGTCTCCGGGCCGGCGCCGCCGGAGCCGGTGAGGCGGGTGCGCGGGTTTTGCCGGACGAAGTCGCAATAGGCGAAGCCGAGGCCCGAGATCGAGCCGCGGAAGCTCTGCGCGCTGGTCTGGTCGACCTCGAAGCAGGGCTGGAACATCAGCCCCTTCACCGAGGCGCAGATCGACGACGACGACACCTTGATGGTGCCGGCCGGCAAGGCGACGAAGCGCGGCTCGCGGCCCTTGATCTGCAGGGTGCCGACCACCGAGCCGTCCGGATGGATGCGGCCCATGCCGCGGGTGCCCTCGAAACACGTGTAGGCGAACAGCTTTCCGGCGACGAAGCGGCGCGCTTCGTCGGGCTTGAGCGTGCCGGCCGCGACCGGGGTCTGGCCGGCCACGAGGAGCGCGACCGGCAGGACGAGAAGATGGCGCAAGCGCATGTCGGACCCCGTACGGCAGTGAACTGGAACAACGTCGTTACGCGGGCTTAGGGTTAATGCCCGGTCGCGATGATGGCGCCAGTTCGTCGATAAAGTCTGAACGCGTTTACCCGATCTTGACCACGATTCGGCCCCGCACCCGGCCTTCGACGATGCGGCGGCCGGCGTCGAGAACGCCCTCCAGACCGATTTCCTCGGTCATTTGGGCCAATTTGCGCCGATCGAGATCGGTGTCCAGGCGGCGCCACGCTTCTCGCCGCAGGTGTTGCGGACACATCACAGAGTCGACCCCCAGGAGCGACACGCCGCGCAGGATGAACGGGGCGACGCTGGTGGGCAGGTCCATGCCGCCGGCGAGCCCGCAGGCCGCGACGGCACCATGGTAGCGGGTCATCGAGAGGACGTTGGCGAGCGTGGTCGAGCCGACCGAATCGACGCCCGCGGCCCAGCGCTCCTTGGCGAGCGGCTTCGCCGGCCCCGAGAGATCCTGGCGAGCGATGATCTCGGCGGCGCCGAGTTCCTTCAGGTAGTCGCCTTCCTCCGGGCGTCCCGTCGAGGCGATGACGTGCCAGCCGAGCTTGGCCAGGATCGCGACGGCCACCGAGCCGACACCGCCGGCCGCGCCGGTGACGACGACGGGACCGCGGTCCGGCGTCAGCCCGTGGCGCTCCAGCGCCAGCACGGCGAGCATCGCCGTGTAGCCGGCCGTGCCGATCGCCATGGCGTCGCGCGGCGCGATGCCGGCCGGCAGCGGCACCAGCCAGTCGCCCTTCACGCGCGCCTTCTCGCCATAGAAGCCGAGATGCGTCTCGCCGCAGCCCCAGCCGTTGACGACCACGCGGTCGCCGGGCTTCCAGTCGGGATGCGCGGAGGTCTCCACCGTGCCGACCGCGTCGATGCCGGCGATCATCGGGAAGCGCCGCACCACCGGTGCCTTGCCGGTGACGGCGAGCCCGTCCTTGTAGTTCACGGTCGACCACTCGACCCGGAGGGTGACGTCGCCCTCCATCAGCTCGCTGTCGTCGAAATCGGACAGGCCGACGGTCTGCCCCGCCTCGCCCTTGCGGATGACGATCGCCTTGAAGCTCGACACCTGACGCCCCCGGTTTTTCAGCACGACCGGCTCGCGGCCGCGGGTCCGGGACAGTAAGCGGGCGGAACCGGGCCGGACAAGGGCCGGCCGGGCGATCCGGTCATGCCACCCGTCATGCCCGGGCGGCGGCGAGGCGGGCGACCGGCTTCTCGACGATCGGCAGGTTGATGACCGCGGAGAGCACGCCGAACAGGATCGCCAGCCACCAGACGAGGTCGTAGGAGCCGGTGCGCTCGAACGCGATGCCGCCGATCAGGACGCCGAGGAAGCCGCCGACCTGGTGGCTGAAGAAGACGAAGCCGGACAGCATCGCGAACCAGCGGGTGCCGAACATCAGGAGCACCAGGCCGGAGGTCGGCGGCACGGTGGAGAGCCACAGAAGCCCCATCACGGCGCCGAAGACGAGCGTCGCGGCCGGGCTCGCGGGAAGCGAGACGAAGATCGCGATCGCCACGGCGCGGCTGAAATAGTTGGCGGCGAGCAGATAGCGCTTCGGCCAGCGGTTGCCGAGCCAGCCGGAGGTGAGCGACCCGACGATGTTGAACAGGCCGATGATGGCGAGCGTCCAGCCGCCGACCGCCGCCGACAGGCCGCGGTCGACCAGGTAGGCCGGCATGTGCACGGTGATGAAAGCGAGCTGGAACCCGCAGGTGAAGAAGCCGAGCACCAGGAGCACGTAGGAGCGATGACCGAGCGCCTCGGCGAGCGCCTGGCGCAGCGACTGCGGCTCCGCCGCGCCGGCGGCCGGAGGCTGCGTCGCGGCCGGCGGGGTCGCGAGCGCGAGCGACAGCGGCAGGATCATCAGCATGGCGGCGCCGAAGATGATCAGCGTCGTCTGCCAGCCGACCGCCTGGTTGAGCCCGACGGCGAGCGGCGAGAACAGGAACTGGCCGAACGAGCCGGCCGCCGTGCCGGCGCCGAACGAGAGCGACCGCCACGCGACCGGCAGCAGCTTGCCGAAGGCGGCGATGACGAGATTGAACGACGAGCCGGCGAGCCCGAAACCGATCATCACGCCGGCCGTCAGATCGAGCGCCAGCGGCGTGCTCGAATACGCCATGAGGGCGAGGCCGCCGGCATAGAGGAGCGCGCCGATCGCCATCACCCGGATGGTGCCGAAGCGGTCGGCCAGCGCCCCGGCGAAGGGCTGCCCGATTCCCCACAGCAGGTTCTGGATGGCGAGCGCCAGGCCGAACACGTCGCGGCCCCAGCCGTTCGCCTGTGACATCGGCGTGAGGAAGAAGCCGAGCGCGGAGCGCGGCCCGAACGCCAGCAGGCCGACGCCGCAGCCGGCGATCACGATGATCAGCGGCGTGCGCCAGCCGACCGGCTTGCGGCCCGGAGCGTCGGCAGGGGCGGGTGCGGACATCGGGGGCTCCTCGAGACGACGATCGCGCCGGTTGTGGTCACCGGCGCGATTGCACCCTCATAGCAGGTCCGATATCATGATGAAAATGAAACATCTTGATGATGATCATGACTGATTCAAATAATGTGTTCGGCGACGTGCCTCTGACCAGGCACGGCGATGTCGACAGAGTCGCCTGCGCTCGGGGCTACCCCCCTCCCCAACCCAGACCTGTCGACCATCATCCCGGTCCAAAGTCTCGACCATCTTCCCGGTTGAACACCGCGGTCCGTTCGGAAAGCCGCAGCGCGCGGCTTTTCAGCATTGGCCAGGTCAAGGGCGCATCGCCTCCAGCGTTCTCTCCCCCTTTGTGGGGGAGGGGCAGGGAGGGGGGTGAGCCGCGGGCGAGGGCCTCTGGGTGCACGAAGCGCAAGGGCACCGCGCGATGAATCTCGACGATATCCGCGCCTTCGTGGCCGTCGTCGACACCGGGTCGGTCGGCAAGGCGGCGCTGTGCCTCAACCTCACCCAGCCGGCGATCTCGCGGCGGGTGCAGCGGCTGGAGGAGACGCTCGGCGTCACGCTGCTCGACCGCGACTCCAAGCCGGCGCGGGCGACGCGGGCCGGCGAGTCGGCCTACCGCCGCTGCGTCGCGGTGCTGCGCGCCGCCGAGGCGCTCGCCCGCGACAGCCGGTCGACCATCGCGGCCGGGCCGTTGCGGGTCGGGCTGACGCTCGCCCTCTCCGAGGCCGTGCTGGCGCCCGCCATCGAGGCGGTGCGGGCGCTCTGCCCGGGCGTCGCGCTGCGCCTCGTCGCCGACCGCTCCTCGGTCCTGCGCCGGCAGATCGCCGACGGCCAGCTCGACGCCGCCGTGGTGGCCGAGAAGCCCGAGCGCCCGCTCGATCCGGGTCACGCGACGCCGCTCGGCACCGAGCGCGTGCTGGTGGTGGTGCCGGCCGACAGCCCGCTGCCGGAGCGCGCCCGGGTCGCCGATCTGGCCGGCCAGCATTGGGTGATCAACCCGGACGGCTGCGGGTTTCGCGCCCAGCTCGACCGCGCCCTCGCCGACCGCGGGGCGCCCGTCGAGGTGGTCGCCGAGACCTGGGGAGCCGGCCTGCAGCTCGCCCTGATCGCGCGCGGCATCGGCATCGGCCTGATCCCGGAGCGGCTGCTCGCCGAGTCGTCCTGGCGCGACCAGGTGCGGGTCGTGACGGTCGACGACTTCGCTCCGGCGCTGACCACTTGGATGGTGACGGCCGGCCCGCTCGGCCCCTTCGACGCCGCCATCGAGGCGATCGCCGCCACGGTGCGGGGCTTTCTGGAGGAGGAGCCGGCCTCCGGCGAGCGGCAGGCTGGATTGCGAGGCGCGCCGCACAAGGCTAACCTGATCCCATGAGAACGGGAATCGTCTCGCGCAATCCGGACGTGATGAGCGGCGCCGTCGTGTTCGCGGGGACGCGCGTTCCCGTGCAGGTGCTGCTCGATCATCTCGAAGCCGGTGAGTCGATCGACGATTTCCTTGCGGGGGTTCCGAGCGTCACGCGTGCCCAGGTGATCGCCTTCTTGGAGGAGGCGCGGGACCGGATCGCCGCCTCCGTGTCGTGAAGATACTCCTGGACGAGTGTATCGACTGGCGCTTGGGTCGTGACCTCGTCGGCCATGATGTGACGACCGCTCGCCATATGGGTTGGTCGACGCTGAAGAACGGCGAGTTGCTCGCCTTGGCGTCCACGGCCTTCGACGCGTTCGTGACCTTGGATCGAAACCTGCCATTTCAGCAAAACATCACGGTACTTCCCCTGAGGGGCTTCGTTCTGAGGCCACGGAGCAGTCGCCTCGTCGACCTCCGTCCCCTCGCTCCGATGTTGCTGGCGAGGTTGCGGTCGAGCGAACCGGGCCGGGTCGTCCTCGTGGGCGACGACGAGCCAGGCGCCGTGTGATCCAGCTTCCGGTCGCCATTGAATCCCGAAATCGTCTCGTCGTAGGCTTCCGTCAGGCTGGCGGCACGACGCCGGTTTCGGGGGGAGGGACGCGATGAGCAAGCGTGGTGCCCGACGCAAGCCTGTGCGGTCGGCCAAGCGGGCTCGCCCGGCGACGGCCGCGGCTCCGAAGAAAACGACGCGGTCCGCCGCGCCGGCGGCCCGACGCGCCACCGCCGAGAGCCGGCCGCGGGCGACCTCTCGAAAGCGCAACGGCCGCGCCGCACCGCCCCCGCAGGGCGAGGTGATGCGCAACGCCCTGGAGAAGGCGGCGATCGAGACGCTGTGGCCGAAGGTGGCCCGCAACGGCGCCCGCAAGCCGCCGAAGACCTACAAGTACGTCGAGGAGCTGGCGCGCCTCCAGTACGAGCTGATCAAGCTGCAGGAATGGGTGCGCACGCGCGGGCTGCGCGTCGCCGTGCTGTTCGAGGGGCGCGACGCCGCCGGCAAGGGCGGCGTGATCAAGCGCATCATGGAGCCGCTCAACCCGCGCATCTGCCGGGTCGTCGCGCTCGGCACGCCGACCGAGCGCGAGCGCAGCCAGTGGTACTTCCAGCGCTACGTCGCCGAGCTGCCGGCGGCAGGCGAGATCGTTCTGTTCGACCGCTCCTGGTACAACCGCGCCGGCGTCGAACGGGTGATGGGCTTCTGCAGCGAGCGCGAGTATCGCGAGTTCCTGCGCGCCTGCCCGGTGTTCGAGGAGATGCTGATCCGCTCCGGCCTGATCCTGATCAAGTACTGGTTCTCGGTCAGTGACGAGGAGCAGGAGAAGCGCTTCGTCGAGCGCGCCCGCAATCCGTTCAAGCGCTGGAAGCTGTCGCCCATGGATCTCGAGTCGCGCGCCCGCTGGGTCGACTACTCGAAGGCCAAGGACGAGATGTTCGCTCACACCGACACCAAGAAGAGCCCGTGGAACGTGGTCGACGCCGACAACAAGAAGCAGGCGCGACTCAACTGCATCGCCCATTTCCTCAAGCAGATCCCCTACGGTCACGTGCAGCCGGCCGTGGTGGAGCTGCCGCCGCGCCAGGCCGACGACGGCTACAAGCGCCCGAAGAAGTCGAGTCAACGCTTCGTGCCGGCCGTGTACTGAGGCTCCGCCGCGCCGGCTTAGCGCTCCGCTCGTTGCCGCGCGAGCGGCGGCGAGAAGCGCGATCGTCGTGGGCGGGCGCGACTCGCGCATCGATCCTCTTCACGAGAGTCACTTGTCGCGCCGAGATGGATGGCCGGGTCGAGCCCGGGGATGTCGCCCGCTGCCGTATTCGGACTTTGGTAAGCATTGTGGCGAACCCGCAACTGCCTGCGTCGTGATCACGACCTGCCGCATTTTGCTCCGTGAAACCGTCATACGAATCACGTAGCTTTGATCGCATGGCAGCTCGTGGATGGTTCGATCGATGAGCAAGAGGACGACGCCGACACGCCCGGATCGTCGTCGCGCCGCCTCCGTCGACTTCGCCGCCGCCGACCGGCTCTCCGGCGATTCCGCGTCTTCCGACATCGCCGACATTGCCGACGTCCGGGGCGCCGATCCTCGGGACGTTCCGGCCGACGCCGCGCCGGGCGGCGATCCGCACGCCTTCGACTCTTTTTTCTTCGACCTCCCGTCCTCACCAGAACCTGTCGCGAGACGCGGTGCGAAGGCACCGGCGTCGTCCCGTCGATTCGGCGAAAGGAGTCAGTCCTTGGGCAAGCAGTCCAGCAAGAAGAAGCGTCGCGGCGAGCGGTCGATCGACACGGCCGAGATCATCGCCTTCTCCGGCGCCAAATTCTCCGGCGACAAGTTTTCCGCCGCCCGGGCACTCCCGCCGATCGAGCCGCTGACGGCGGCGCAGGGCGCCTATCTGGCGGCGCTGCGGTCGAGCCCGCAGGTGATCGTCGTCGGTCCGGCCGGCACCGGCAAGACCTGGATCGCCGCGACCTATGCGGCGGATCTGTATCGCACGCGAAAAATCGACCGCATCGTGCTGTCGCGGCCGAACGTGCCGTGCGGCCGCTCGCTCGGCTTCTTTCCCGGTTCGCTGAACGAGAAGTTCGCGCCTTGGGCCGCCCCCGTGATCGAGGCCATCAAGGAGCGCATCGGCAAGGCGGCGTTCGACATCGCGCTGAAGAACGGCGACATCGAGATGGTGCCGTTCGAGGTGATGCGCGGCCGCTCGTGGAAGGACGCCTTCGTGCTGCTCGACGAGGCGCAGAACACCACGCCGGCCGAGATGAAGACGTTTCTCACCCGGGTCGGCGAGAACTGCCTCACCGTGGTCGACGGCGACGTCAGCCAGTGCGACCTGCCGGCCGAATCCGGCCTCAGGACCGCCATCGACCTGATCAGGACGCGCGACCTGCCCGTGCCGGTGATCGAGTTCGGCCGCGAGGACATCGTCCGCTCCGGCCTCTGCGCCATGTGGGTCGAGGCCTTCGACGCCCTGGAGACGCAGCCGCGGGCGTGACCTGGCGGTGACTCTGCCTGGTCGTGCTATACGACGGGAGGTGTTTCGTGTCCGTCATCCCGGGGCGCGGACCGCAGGTTCGCGAGCCCGGGATCCATACGCCCGGAAATAGCGGCTCACGACACACAGGGGTCATGGATCCCGGGCTCGGCGCGAGTGCGCCGCCCCGAGACGACCGCGCAAGGCGGGAATGCCCTCGCCGGTGCGCCGACCGGGCGGCTCAGAACCGCTCGGGCCGCACCACGGCGACGTCCGACACCGTGACGAAGCCGATCTGGTGCGACACCAGGGCGAAGACGCCGGACAGCACCGCGTCGAGCCGGGTCTCGTCGACGATCGTGATCAGCATCACCATCTGGGTCGCCGAGCCGACCTGGCCCTCGGCCGACCAGTCGCCGTGACCGCCATGGCCGGACAGCACCGGCACCACCGACCAGCCGCCGACGCCGGTCCCCTCCAGCCGTGCCGTGATCCGCCGCAGGAGCGGAGCCTCGACGACGATCTCGATGCGCTTCTTCGGAAAGGTCTGCATGGCGAGGCCTCCGGGTCGGGTTGGCGCCGTCACGCCGCGATGCGGCCGGCGAGCGCGATGTAGAGCGGGATGCCGACGAGCAGGTTGAACGGGAACGTGATGCCGAGCGAGAGGGTGAGCGCGACGGCCGGGTTCGCCTGCGGCAGTGCGAGCCGCATCGCCGCGGGCACGGCGATGTAGGAGGCCGACGCCGCGAGCGTGATCAGCACCGCGGTGCTGCCGATCGACAGGCCGATCGCATAGGCGAGTGCGCCGGCGACCGTGCCGCCGATCAGCGGCATGACGATGGCGAAGGCGCCGACCGGCAGCGACAAGTGCCGTCGCCCCTGCGCGAGGCCGCGGCCGGCGACCAGCCCCATGTCGAGCAGGAATAGGCACAACACCCCCGGAAAGGCATCGACCAGGAACGGCTTGAGCAGGGTGGCGCCGCGCTCGCCCGTCGCCGCGCCGATCGCGAAAGCGCCGATCAGGATCACGATCGAGCCGTTGAACGCCACCTCGCGCAGCAACGCGGCCCGGCTCTGGCCCGCACCCGCGTCGTCGTTCGCTCCGGCGGTCCGGCCGCGCACGATCAGCAGCGCCGCGACGATCGCCGGCGTCTCCATGGCGGCCGCGACCGCGACCATCCAGCCGTCCCAGGCGATGCCGAGCTGGCCCAGCATGCCGGTGACGGCGACGAAGGTGACGGCCGAGATCGAGCCGTAATGCGCCGCAACGGCCGCCGCGTTCACCGGGTCGAGCCGCGAGGTCGTGCGCAGGATCAGATAGGCGAGGAACGGCGTCGTGAAGGAGAGGCCGATGCCGGCCGCGATGGTCGCCAGCATGGTCGCGTCGATGCCCTGATGCGCGACCTCGACGCCGCCGCGAAAGCCGATCGACATCAGAAGGTAGAGCGCCAGCAGCTTGGCCACCTGTTCGGGCACCGAGAGATCGGAACGCGCCAGTGCCGCCGCGACGCCGAGCACGAAGAACAGCACCATGGGCGAGAGAAGGTTCTGCAGCGCCAGCTCGAGCATGGTCGGTCGGTCCTGAAAAAAGGCCCGCGGCGCGATGCGGCGGGCGAGCGGGGCGACCCTAGACGCGCTTGCAGCATGGCGGAAATTGATTATAGAAAGTTCTATCATTGCGAAAAATGATGGTATGGCCGTGCCCCGCTCGCTGCTCAATCTCGATCTCGACCTGGTCCGCACCTTCGTCGCCATCGCGTCGCTCGGCAATTTCACCCGCGCCGCCGAGTCGCTTCGCCGTCAGCAGTCGACCGTGTCGCTGCAGCTCCGGCGGCTCGAGGACGCGATCGGCCGCAGGCTGCTCGAGCGCAATCCGCGCAGCGTCCGGCTGACGCCGGACGGCGAGGTGTTTCTCGTCCACGCCCGCCGCCTGCTCGACGTCAACGACGAGCTCGTCGCGCGCGTCACCGAACCGGCCCTGCACGGCGTCGTGCGGCTCGGCACGCCGGAGGACTTCGCCTCCCGCTATCTGCCCGAGGTGCTGTCGCGCTTCGCCCGCGCCTATCCGGCCGTGGCGCTCGAGGTGACCTGCGATCTCACGCTGCATCTGATCGACCGGTTCCGCCGTGGCGGCTTCGATCTCGCGCTGATCAAGCGCGAGCGGGTCGGCGAGGCGGCCGGCATCCGGGTCTGGCGCGAGCCGCTGGTGTGGGTCGCCGGCGAGCCGGCGCCGCCGGAGCGCGACGGGCCGCTGCCGCTCGTCGTCTCGCCGAGCCCCTGCGTCTACCGCAAGCGCGCCACCGAGGCGCTCGACAAGGCGCGGCGGCCGTGGCGGGTCGCCTATACGTGCGGCTCGCTCGCCGGCTCGCTCGCCGCTGTGCGGGCCGGTCTCGGCGTCACGGTGCTGCCCAAGGACATGGTGCCGGACGACTTGCGGGTGATCGATGGCGGCCCGCTGCCCAATCTCAAGGACACCGAGATCGCGCTCCTCCAGCGCGAGCGCCTGTCGCTGCCGGCCCAGCGCCTGAAGGAGCACATCGTGCGGTCGCTGGGGTAGGGGACGAGCGTCGGATCGCACGCCCGACGCCCCAGGCGCCGCTCATTCCCGCGCAAGCGGGAAGCCAGAGCCACACGTCGGGCGGCCCCGCGATCCCCGCCTTCGCGGGGACGAGCGGCAGCGGGTGCGATCGAGCACGACCGAAAGCCGCGCGAGTGTCAGAGCCGGTCGGAGATCTTCTCGGCCGGCGGCGGCAGCGAGGCGTCGCCCCAGGCCGGCCGGTCGGCGCCGTCGCCCCATTTGCGCGGGCGATAGAAGGTGTGGACGCCGATCTTGTCGAGCTTGTGCATGGTCCGCACCCACCACGGGCGCACCCAGTAGGCGTGGTAGTGGGTGGCCTTGCCGACGTCGGGCAGCCAGTGCTTGCCGTCGAGCGTCTCGGCGGCGACCCGCTGGGCGCGCTCCCAGGCGTCCGGCTCGGTGATCTTGTCCTTGATGCCGTCGCACGCGAAGGTGAACTGGCAGGACAGGTGGCGGTGGGCGTTCTGGTAGACGACGCCGCAGACGTCGGCCGGATAATAGCCCGAGAAGACCCGGTTCATCACCACCTGGGCGACCGCGATCTGGCCGCGCAGCGGCTCGCCGCGCGATTCGAAGTAGACGGCGTCGGCGAGGCACTTCTCGGCCTTGGCGCGCTCGCCGCCGTAGAGGCCGAGGCGCTCGGCCGGGCTGCGCAGCGCGTGCCCGCCGCCGATCACCACCTCGCCCTTGCGGACGACCGTCTCGCCGCCGTCCGGGTCGATGGCGGCACTCAGCGTCTCGGGGCTCGGCGTGATCTCGTCGAGGGCGGCGAGCTCGGCCTCCGGGCTCGGGGCGAGCGACACGCGGTCGGGCGACCACGGCTGCAGCGCGCCGGTCGTGTCGGCGAGCGGGGTCGCGCCGAAATAGACGTTCGCCGCCATCAGGGTCGGCGACAGCGCCTCGCCCAGCGTCGGCACCGCCGTGTCGGGATGGAACGGCTCGTCGTCGGTCGGCGCGACCGTCGCGCTCGTCAGCGCGGCTTCCGGGGCCGGCGGGGGCACGGGGGCCGGAGCCGCCTCGACGGCGGCCGCGGCCGGCGGACCCGCAAGCTCGGCCTTGGGCGTGACGCTGCGCGGCACCACGATCTCGCTGCCGGCGCTGGCCAGCATGAAGCTCTGTTGCGGGGCGGCCTCGGCGGCCGCCTCGGCGATCGTCGCGGCCGCCGGCTGGGGCGCGTCGGGCGTGACGGCCGGAGCGGCCGGAGCCGTCGCGGCGACCGTCTCGGCGGCAGGGGTGGGTGCAGGCGCCGCCGTCGCGGCCGGAGCCGGCGCGGCCGGAGCCGGCGCGGCGACGGCCACCTCGACCTTGGGCGTGCGGCGCGCGCGCGCCGTGCGGGTCGAAGGCTCCGGCGTGCCGCCGAGCCAAGCCATCGAGGAGGCGCTGAACGCCTCCGGGCCCAGCATCGTCTCGGCACCCGCGACCGCGGCGGGTCCGGCCGTCGCGACCGGGGTCGGCGCGACGGGGGTCGGCGCGGATGATTCGGGAGAGGCTTTCGCCGACGTGGCGACGACCGGGTCGACGGTCGCGCGGGACGCCGGCGCGGGCTTTTCGGCCGGGCCGGTCGCGTCGGGCAGGACGGCGATCACGGCCGGCGGCTCCGGCGCGGTGAGGGGGGCGGCGGCGGCGCGGGTCGCCTGCTCGCGCGCGAGCCACTCGGCGACGGCGCGCGGCACCATCCGGTCGCCCTTGCGGGACCGGTTGACGGTCTCGCGATCGAGGGCCGGCGGCTGCTCGGTCAGATCGAACAAGGCGCGGCTCGCGACCGAGCCGGTGAGCAGCTCACGGTCGAAGCTCGGATCGAGGCTCGCGACCTTGTAGCCGGTCGGCTCGGGAATCGCGGTGCCGACCGGGCGCGGGAACGAGAAGGTGGCGGCGTGGAACGTCCCGAAGGGGCTGCGCGCCTGCTCACGCGCGACGTCGCCGCCGCCACCGGCGCGAGCGGCGATCAGCGAGGCGAGATCCTGATAGGCGACGGAGCTCGGGATCGCCGCGAAGGTCAGCAGCGCGACGCCGAACGGCGCCACGACCGCGGCATGATGTTTCAGCGAGATTCGACGCAGCGAGCCCAACAGCCGTCCCCGGAGCAGCGAACGCGAACCACATGGTTTCCCGATCGTCGACGCGACCGGTAAAGAAGCGGTTTGCACGTTCGCAACACGTCAACCATGCTGCGTGAGCACGGTTAACGTCGTGTTAACGAACGGCGGCATCGCGCGCCTGCGCGCACGCTCCACCGGCGCACGCGAGCGTGCGCAGCGATCAACGGCGCACACGAGCGTGCGCAACGCTCACCGACGTGCTCGCGGGCGAGCACGCGGTCGTGGTCTCGTCGTGATCTTGCTGAGCGATGTCCCGGGAGCGATGTCCCGGGCCTTGATCGCCACCGGGCGAGCGATGATGACGATCGTCCGGTCTGATGCCGGATCGTCGTCATCATCGCGCCTCGGCACCCCCACACCCCCGTGCGTCGGCGGCAAGTCGATTTACGATCTTGTAACCAAGACTAAGGCGGCACTTGGGCGGCCCGAACCGGCGGTTCGAGAACCCGTGGCGACCGCTCGACGATGTGCGAGAAACCCAATGAAATCGGCCGAAATGCGATCATCCACAGGGCGGGGCCGCGGCGTTCGATACGGTGTCGTCCCGATCGCCGCGCAGCGGCGTCTCGTGATTGCGGGAGGCTCCGAATCGTCGCCGTGCGCCGCCGTCGGCGCGCTCACTCGCGCGTCGCGTCGCGTCGCCTGATCACGGCTTGGTTGAGCGCCGCGCCGAACACGAAGATGGTCGCGGTCCAGTACAGGAACACGAGCGCGATCATGGCCGAGGCGAGGCCCGCATACATGGTCACGTAGGCGTTGGCGAACTCGGACAGATAACGTCCGAACAGCACGCCCGTGATCAGCCACATCGCCAGCGTCACGGCGATGCCGGGGGCGATCTCGTCGAAGGTGCGCCGGCCCGCCGGCAGCCATTTGTGGATCAGCGTCAGCGCGACGACCAGCACGACGCTGGCGATGCCGAAGCGCGCGACCGTGAGCGACACCTCGAACTGCCGCAGGTTGGGGAACCACGGGATCAGCGCGGCGAAGATCAGCGGCCCGAGCACGATCAGGAAGGCGAGGGCGACGAGGCCGAGCGCGCCGACCAGCACATAGGCGATCGACTCGAGCCGCAGCAACCACCACGGCCGCGTCTCCACCACCTCGTAGCCGCGGTTGAGCCCGATGCGCAGGCTCTCGACGCCGCTCGACGAGAAGTACAGCGCGAGCCCCGCACCGATGGTCAGGATGCCGCCGTGCGCGGTCGTCAGCACGCTCTCGATCTCGCTCGCGATCGGGCCTGAGACCTCCTCGGGCCACGCCTCGAGCAGCAGGAGGGCGACCTGGTCGGCGAGATCCTGGGTGCCCAGGAAGCCGGACAGGGCGGTGACGAAAATCAGGAACGGGAACAGCGACATCAGGGTGGACAGCGCGATGTGGCTGGCGATCGCCCAGCCGTCGTCGCGGTTGAAGGCGAGGAACGCGTCGGCCGCGATCCGGGCCGGAATCGTCAACACGAGCAAGGGCATGGCATGAACCGCCGGGTCGCGCCCGAGCGCCGTTTTGTCTCGCTCCCGGCCACGGATTTCCTCTCCACGCAAGTGCGAAAAGATGCCATCATTAAATCATGTCCGGGCGAGGCGTTAACCACGCGTCTCCCGGCATGCGACAACGACGAGTCGCGACTGCGACGACACGCGATCCCGGCGACACGATTCCAGTGTCGCGATCCCGGCGACGCGCGACCACGCAGACACGCGGCCATGACCAAGAACCGCGAGAACGCCGTCCGGCTCCGATGGCCGGGGGTGCTCGAAGAGGCATATCGATTTTCAACAAGTGGCCGTCGCGGCCCCGAGACCTGCGTCCCGGGTAACGCGCGATGCCGATTTCCGGAGAAGCCCATGTCCTTAGCCGCCAAGCGTTCCGAGTCCGGCCCCGATCTCGTCTCCCTGTCCAGTCGGGCCGCCGACGCGCTCGACGCCGTCCTGGCCGACGCGATCTACAGCGTCCGCGCCCGCGTGTCGTCCGGCGGTCCCGGCGCGAAGCTGTTCGACCGCGAGCAGCGCGCCACCCACGGGCTCGCTTGGCTCGCCACCTATGCCGAGGCGGTGCGCCAGCTCGCAGCCTACACGGCCCGTATGACGGAGGCCGGAAAGCTCGGCGAGATCGAGGAGCTCGTGGTGCGCATCGGGCTCGGCGAGTACATCGCCCAGGTCGCCGGCGGCATCCCGATGAGCCAGGGCGAGTTCGTGCGCCCCGCCGATCTCGGCCTCGACACGGCCGCCGTGCTGGGCCGCCTCGCCCCGAGCCTCGACGCGCTCGCCGACGGCGGCAACACGCCGGAGAACCGCGCCCGTCTGGTCGCGCTGATGCGCGAGCATCACGGGGCGACGGTCGGCGACTGCGGCCTCGAGGAGACCTACGAGACCATCCGCGAGGAGATGCGCAAGTTCGCCGACTCCGAGGTGATCCCGCACGCCCACGGCTGGCACCGCGCCAACGCCTACATCCCGATGGAGACGATCAGCCACATGGCCGAGCTCGGCGTGTTCGGCCTGACGATCCCCGAGGAGTACGGCGGGCTCGGGCTCGGCAAGGAATCGATGTGCGTCGTCTCCGAGGAGCTTTCGCGCGGCTATATCGGCGTGGGGTCGCTCGGCACCCGCTCGGAGATCGCCGCCGAGCTGATCCTGTGCGGCGGCACCGACGAGCAGAAGCGATACTGGCTGCCCAAGATCGCCTCGGGCGAGATCCTGCCGACCGCGGTGTTCACCGAGCCGAACACCGGCTCCGACCTCGCTTCGCTGCGCACCCGCGCGGTGCGTGAGGGCGACACCTATGTGGTCAACGGCAACAAGACCTGGATCACCCATCCGGTGCGCGCCGACCTGATGACGCTGCTGGTCCGTACCAATCCGCAGGATCCCGGCTATCAGGGCCTGTCGATGCTGCTCGCCGAGAAGCCGCGCGGCGACGACGCGAACCCGTTTCCGGCCGCGGGCATGTCGGGCACCGAGATCGAGGTGCTCGGCTATCGCGGCATGAAGGAGTACGAGATCGCCTTCGACGGCTTCACGGTGCCGGCCGCCAATCTGCTCGGCGGCGTGGAGGGGCAGGGCTTCAAGCAGCTCATGCAGACCTTCGAGGCGGCCCGAATTCAGACCGCGGCGCGCGCCATCGGGGTCGCCCAGGCCGCCATGGAGGAGGCGCTGAGCTATGCCGAGACGCGCGTCCAGTTCGGCCGCCCGATCGTCGAGTTCCCGCGCGTCTCCGACAAGATCGCCATGATGGCGGCCGAGATCATGATCGCCCGCCAGATCACCTACTTCGCCGCCAAGGAGAAGGACGAGGGCAAGCGCTGCGACCTGGAGGCCGGCATGGCCAAGCTGCTCGCAGCCCGGGTCGCCTGGGCGGCCGCCGACAATGCCGTGCAGGTCCACGGCGGCAACGGCTTCGCGCTCGAGTACCGGGTCTCGCGCATTCTCTGCGACGCCCGCATCCTCAACATCTTCGAGGGCGCCGCCGAGATCCAGGCCCAGGTCATCGCCCGCCGCCTGATGGACCGCGGGAACTGATCGGGTCGCGCCGGAGGCCGATCTCTCTCCGCCCTCGACCCGAGGGCGGAGTTGCGCCGACGCGGTCGCGAGCGAAGCCGCGTCACGCCGCCGCGGTGCGGCGGCTACGCGCCATCGCCTCGGCCCTCGCGGCCGGCATGGCGGCGCCGAACAGGTAGCCCTGGCCGAGCGTGCAGCCGATGGCGCGCAGGATCTCCTGCTGCTCGACCGTCTCGATCCCTTCCGCGATCGTGCTCATGCCCAGCCCGGCGGCGAGATCGGCGACGCCGCGCGTGATGGTCAGGCAGTCGATGTCGTTGGGCAGCTCGCTGACGAAGGAGCGGTCGATCTTGATCTTGTCGAACGGGAAGCGTCGCAGATAGCCGATCGACGAGTAGCCGGTGCCGAAGTCGTCCATGGCGATGCGCACGCCGAGCGCCCGCAACCCATGGAGCGTCGCGAGATTGGTCGGGCTGTCCTCGAGCAGCACCGTCTCGGTGATCTCGAGCTCGAGCCGCGCCGGAGCGATTCCGCTGTCGGCCAGCACGGACCGCACGGTACGCACGATGTCGCCCGAGCGGAACTGCAGGGGCGACAGGTTGATGGCGATGTCCACGGTCTCCGGCCAGCGGGCCGCGTCGGCGCAGGCTCGCCGCAGCACCCATTCGCCGAGCGGCACGATCAGGCCGATGTTCTCGGCGAGCGGGATGAACTCGGCCGGCGACACCGGGCCGCGCTCCGGATGGGTCCAGCGCAGCAGCGCCTCGAAGCCCTGCACGGTACCGCTGCGCAGGTCGACCCACGGCTGATAGTGCACCTCGAACTCTTCGGCCTCGTGGGCGGCGCGCAGATGCACCTCGAGGGCACGCCGCGCCTTGAGCTGGGCGTCCATGTCGGGCTCGAAGAAGCAGTGGCTGCGGCGGCCGCGCGCCTTGGCGCGGTAGAGCGCCATGTCGGCGTGATTGAGCAGCTCGTCGGGCGTGCGGCTGTCGCCGTCGAGCGTGGTGGCGATGCCGAGGCAGGGCGTCACCGTGATGGCGTGGCTTTCGATCAGATAGGGGGCGCTGATCACGGCGATCAGCCGCTCGGCAAGACGCCCGGCGTCCGCCGTCCCCGTGATCCCGTCCTGCACGACGGCGAACTCGTCACCGCCGATGCGGGCGGCCGTGTCCTGCTCGCGCACGCAACCGCGCAGGCGGTCGGCGACGTCCTTCAGGAGCCGGTCGCCGATCGGATGCCCGAGCGTGTCGTTGACGTCCTTGAAGCCGTCGAGATCGATGCAGATCAGCGCGAGGCCTTCGCCGGACGGGCGCTCGCGCGCGACGCCGCTCTCCAGGCGGGTGCGGAACAGGGTGCGGTTGGCGAGCTCGGTGAGCCCGTCGAAATGGGCGAGGTGGCGGATCCGGGCCTCGTCGCGGGACTGCTGGGTGACGTCGATCGACGCCACCAGCTTGGCCGGCCGGCCGCCATAGGAGAGCAGCCGCGTGAACGGCTGGGTCAGGATCTCGCTGCCGTCGGCCCGGCGATGACGCCACACCCGCTCGCCGCGCGAGGGCTCCGGCGACCGGGCGGCGTCGCGCACGGCGGCATGGTCGGCGGGATCGCGCAGATCCAGCACCGTCATGGCGAGGAACTGCTCGCGGCTCCAGCCGTAGTGGTGGACGGCGGCGTCGTTGACGGCGAGGAAGCGCAGGGTCTCGCAGTCGAACACCCACATCGGCACCGGATTGGCGTCGAACATCAGGCGGAACGACTGCTCGCTGCGCTTGAGCTCGGTGATGTCGATGCGGATGCCGATCGAGCCGCCGTCGCTGGTCCGGCGCTCCTCGACGCGCAGCCAGCGGTCGCCGGGCAGCCGCTGCTCGTGGCTGCCGGCGTGGGCGTGGAAGCTCGCCATGCGCTCGGCCAGCCATTCCGCCTCGCGGCCGATCGCCGACGGGATCAGGCCGGCCTTCAGCCGCACCCGCAGCCGGTCCTCGAGCCGCAGGCCCGGGGCGAGCGGCATCGGGTTGGCGGCGTAGAGATCCTCGTAGAGGCGGTTCCACAGGACGAAGCGGTCCTCGGCGTCGAAGAAGGCGAGCCCGACCGGCACCGCCTCGATCGCCTCGCGCAGGCGCGCATGCGCGGCCCGCGCCTCCTCGGATGCCCGTTCCGCCTCCGCCTGTGCGGACCGCAGCGCCGCCTCGCGGTGGCGATTGTCGCCGAGGAGGCCCTGCAGGGATCGCGACAGCGACTCCACCTCGGCGTAGTCGCGTAACACCGGCAGATCGACGTCGTGGAAGCGGCGGGCGCCGCGCGCGGCCTCGGTCAGTCGCTCGAGCGGGCCGGCGATGGTACGGGCGACCACCAGGGCGAGCAGAACGGCCAGCGCCAGGGCTCCGGCCGAGATCAGCGCGCCGCGGCCGATCTTGGTCTCGACGCGGGCCAACGCCGTATTGCGATCGACCGCTGCGACGATGTGACCGCCCGATTCCGGCAGCGCGACCACACCGTAGATGCGTCCGGGCCCCTCGGTCGGCGTGCCTTCCGTCCAGGCGGGAGCCATGGTGGTCAGCCGCCGCGCGATCGCCGGGTCGAGTGCATCCTGCGCCGACGTGATGCGGGTCCGGGAGGCGTGCGCCATCACCCGGCCGGCGGCGTCGAGCAGCCAAAAGGTCGGTGCCGGCCCGTCGGCGGGACTCTCCTGAACGACCTTGTCGAGCCAGGTCGGCCGCAGCGCCACCCCGACCAGCCGGACGACCGCGCCCTGCGCGTCCAGGATCGGCAGCACCAGGATGGTGACCGGCGCGCCGGTCATGCGACTGGTCATCACGTCGCTGACGACGAACTTGCGTTCGGCCATCGCGATCTTGAAGTAGTCGCGGTCGGAGACGTCGAGTCCGACGGCACCCGGCACGGTGTGGCAGACCACGCGGCCGGTCGGGTCGAGCACCAGGAGACCTTCCGACCACGGTCGCGTGCGCTCGAGCTGGGCGAGGAAGCGATTGCAGCTTTCCGACGACCCGTGGGTGACCTCGGGGACGAAGCTGGCGATGTCCAGCAGGGTCCGCGATTCGAGCTGTGCTTCTCGGTAGCGTCCGGCGGCGCGGCGCGCCAGCGTTTCGATCTGCTGGCCGGCCGTGTCGATGTCGCGGATCCAGTCGCGATACAAGCCCACCGCCATCGTGACGATGAGCGGCAGCACGGCAACCAGGATCAGCCCCAGCAGCCGCGTTCTGATGCCTGTCGCCCGAGGGGACGATCTCGTCCGGCCGTCCGTCATCGCCTGTCTCGCCTAATGCCGTCACCATCGTCGACCGGTTGCGTCACCGGGCTTAAGGCGTGCGGCTAACCAATGGTAAAAGTTCGTTATGTTTGACGATGTGTTGTGTCGATTGCCGAACGGCGTCTTCGCCCGTCACGGATTGACCGCCGCGCCGATGCGCCTATCCTGATGCGGGCTTGCCTTCGCGTAAGGAGAGGCGAACCCCATGACCAAGCTCAACATTCCGCATGACGCCTTCGTCTTCGTCGCGGACGGGCGCAAGGCGCTCTTCCTGCGCAACGAGGGGGACGAGAAGTTCCCCAATCTGCGCACCGAGCAGGTCTTCGTCGACGAGAACCCGCCGGCCCGCGAACAGGGCACCGACGCGCCCGGACGCGCCTTCGCCAGCGTCGGCACGCGGCGCAGCGGCGTCGAGCAGACCGACTGGCACGTGATGGAGGAGCAGCGCTTCACCAAGGATTCGGCCGCCGCGCTGCATCGCCTGGTGCGCGACCGCAAGGTCAAGGCGCTGGTGATCGCCGCGCCGCCGAAGACGCTCGCCGAGCTGCGGCGCGCCCTGCACAACGAGGTCAAGACCGTGGTGGTCGCCGAGATCGACAAGGATCTCACCAAGCTGCCGCTCTACGAGATCGAGAAGCACCTGAAGGCAGCGTGAGCCGTTCGGCCTCGAGCGGCTTGTGGCTCGCTTTCTTGTCCGAGGCTCGGCGATCCCGTCGTTCCGGGGCGGCACGACGCGCCGAACCCGGTGTCCCGCCGCGAGTTCGGACACCGAGTTCGGACACCGAGGTCGGATTCCGGGGGCGCGGATCTGCGGCCCGCACCCCGGAATGACCGGTCAAACGTGTCGGGTTGGTCTCACGCCCGCCGGGTCGCGCCGAGCTCGTAGAGGGCGGCGGCGAGCGCCGCCTCGAACGGGGTGTGCGGCACGGTGCCGATCGCCGCGGCGAGCCGCCGCTCGTCGATGCGGTGCGGCACCGTCCACAGATAGGCGATGTCGGTCAGCTCGCGGAACACCGGCACCACGGGCGCCAGCAGGCGCAGCATCCACCACTGCATGCGGTCGATCGTGAACGACCGGCCGAGCGCCGTGGTGATCGCCGTCAGGAGCGCGTCGCCGGTGAGCGCCTCGCCGGCGAAGCCGAAGGCGGCGAACCGCGGCAGCGCGTCGCGCACCGCCGCGAGCTTCGGATAGGTCGCGGCGACGTCGGGCAGGTAGGCCCAGGCGTGGACGACGTCGAGCGGCCCCGGATAGGCGAGCCGGCCGTGGCTGATGTGGTTGAGGACGACGCGGTCGAGCCAGCCGCCGGCGTCGCCGCCGTAGAAGTCGCCGGTGCGCAGCACGATGGTGCGCAGGCCGGTCTCGGCCTCGGCGCGCAGCCGCTCCTCGATGGCGACGCGCAGCGCCCCCTTGCGCGAGGTCGGCCGCATCGGCGTGTCCTCGTCGATCACGGGCGGCATGCCGGCGCCGTAGCCGTAGATGTTGCCGGGCATCATCAGGGTGGCGCCGGCGCCGCGTGCCGCCGCGACGGCGGTCTCGGCCAGGCCGAACGCCTCCGCCTCCCACCGCGTGTAGGGGACGTTGAGGGCGTGCAGCACCACGTCGGCGCCCTGCGCCGCCTCGACGACCGACTCGGTGTCGCGGGCATCGAGCGTGATCAGCTCGGTGCCGGGGGCGATGCGGGACGCGGCGCTGCCGCGCACCAGGCTCGCGACCTGCCAGCCGGCGTCGCGGAACGCTTCCGCCGCGGTGCGGCCGAGCCGGCCGGCGCCGCCCAGCACGAGAACCCGCCCGCTCACGGCGCGACACTCGCGAGCGCCCGGTCGAGGTCGGCGTAGAGATCCTCGGGATCCTCGAGCCCGACCGACAGGCGCAACAGGTTGGTCGGGCAGGGCGAGCCCGGACCCTCGATCGAGGCGCGGTGCTCGATCAGGCTCTCGACGCCGCCGAGCGACGTCGCGCGCTTCCACAAGGTCACGGCGGCCGCCACCGCGATCGCGGCCTGCTCGCCGCCGAGCACCTCGACCGACAGCATGGCGCCGTAGCCGGTCATCTGTCGGGTCGCGATCGCGTGCCCCGGATGATGCGGCAGGCCCGGATAGCGCACCCGCTCGATGCCGCGATGATGGCCGAGCCAGGTGGCGAGCAGGGCGGCGGATTCGGATTGTGCCCGCACCCGAACGTCGAGGGTGCGCATCCCGCGCATCAGCAGCCACGCCTCGAACGGTCCGAGGATCATGCCGTGGCGTGCCCGCAACGCGGCGATGCGGACCCACCAGGCGTCGTTCGGATCCCGGGTCGCGAGCCCGCCGGCGAGCACGTCCGAATGGCCGTTCAGGTATTTGGTGGCCGAATGCATGACGAGGTCGGCGCCGAGCGCCAGCGGCCGGCTGAACACCGGCGTGGCGACGGTCGAGTCCACGGCCACCTTGGCCCCGGCCGCGTGCGCGATCTCGGCGACGCCGGCGATATCGGTGATGGTCCACAGCGGATTGCCGGGCGTCTCGATCCACACGAGGCGAGTCGTTCCCGGCACCACGGCGGCCCGCACCGCGGCGAGATCGGTGGTGTCGACCAGCGTGACCGTGTGGCCGAAGCGTGGCGCCTCCCGCATCAGCCAATCGCGAAACGCCCAGTACATCACCTGCGACGCGACGATATGGCCGGGCTCGGGCAGCGCCGTCACGGCGGCGGTCGCGGCCGACAGGCCGGAGCCGAGCAGCATCGCGGCCGCGGCGCCTTCGAGCGCGGCCAGTACGCCCTCGGCCTGGCGCACCGTCGCGTTGTCGGGCCGGCCGTAGACGTAGCCGGACGAATAGGCGTTGTCGGGATCGCGCAGATAAGTGGTCGAGACGTGCACGGGCGGCACGATCGCCTTCGTCACGGGGTCGACGGCACCGAGCGCCTGGGCGGCGAGAGTGCGGGGCTTCGGGGGCGAGGGGGGCTTTGCCATCTGGGATCCGGGACCACGGTCGTGCGCCGGCCGGCGCCGTCACCCCGTAGTGGCGCGAAGGCCGTTCCGGCACAAGGGGTTCGGCACAGAGGTGCCGCCGCCATTCCCGCCCGGCCAAACATCCCTATATGCTGGCCGCGTGCCGCCCGTGCCGCATCATGCCGCGGCCGGACGGGCCGATGCCAGAGACGCCGAAAGACGCCGAGAGAGGATGCCCCCATGGCCCACGCGCTCAGCATGTACGCCGTCCCGGTGGCGATCGGGGCCGTCGCCGTCGTGCTGGTTCTCGGCCTCGTCAACATGCTGCGCGGCGGCTCCCCGTCGACCTCGCAGACGCTCATGCGATGGCGCGTGGTGCTGCAGCTCGTCGCCATCGTGGTGATCATGGCGACCATCTGGGCGATGGGCCGGTAGCGGCGTCAGGACAGCGCACCGGGATTGTCCGGGCGCCGAAATCCATTACGGTCCGGACACCGTAGTGACTCGACTGGATCGGACCTTCGCAGGACAAGCCCATGGTCGTGCTCAACCGCATCTACACCCGCACCGGCGACGACGGCACCACGGCGCTCGGCACCGGCGAGCGGCGCAAGAAGCACGACCTGCGCATCGCCGCCTACGGCACGGTCGACGAGACCAATGCGGCGCTCGGCGTCGCGCGGCTTTCCACCGCGGCCGAGCCCGCGCTCGACGCCATGCTGGCGCGCATCCAGAACGACCTGTTCGACCTCGGCGCCGATCTGTGCATGCCGGGCGAGGCCGGCAAGGGGCCGGGTGGGGCGCGGCTCGCGGTCAGCGACGAGCAGGTCGCCCGGCTGGAGCGTGAGATCGACATGCTCAACGCGGATCTCACGCCGCTGCGCTCCTTCATCCTGCCGGGCGGGGCGCCGGCGGCGGCGGCCCTGCACGTCGCCCGCACCGTGTGTCGGCGGGCCGAGCGGCTGATGGCCGAGCTCGCCGACCGGCCGGACGAGCCGGTGTCCGGCCCGGCCCTCAAATACGTCAACAGGTTGTCGGATTTCCTCTTCGTCGCGGCGCGCTGGGCCAACCAGCGGGGCGCCGCCGACGTCCTGTGGCAGCCCGGCCTGAACCGCTGAACGAGCGTCCGCGCGGCCGCTGTCCCGGGCGGAATTCCGCCGCTGGTTGAAGCTTTTCCAGAGTGGGCCGGCGCCCCCGTGCGGCACTGCGGAAGTCGCGTTGACAGCCTCTTGACCGGGCCATAGGTTGCGCCGCCGCCGCGGGGAGTGATGCAGCATGAAGGTCCTTGTCACAGTCAAGCGGGTCGTCGACTACAACGTGAAGGTGCGGGTGAAGCCGGACGGGTCCGGCGTCGAGCTCGCCAACGTGAAGATGTCGATGAATCCCTTCGACGAGATCGCCGTCGAGGAGGCGATCCGGCTGAAGGAGGCCGGAAAGGCGACCGAGATCGTCGCCGTCTCGATCGGCCCGGCCCAGGCGGCCGAGACCATCCGCACCGCGCTCGCCATGGGGGCCGACCGCGGCATCCTGGTGAAGACGGACGGCGTCGTCGAGCCGCTCGCGGTCGCCAAGATCCTCGCCAAGGTGGTCGCCGAGGAGGCGCCCGGCCTCGTCATCATGGGCAAGCAGGCGATCGACGACGACTGCAACCAGACCGGCCAGATGCTGGCCGCGCTGCTCGGCTGGCCGCAGGGCACCTTCGCGTCCAAGGTCGTGCTCGAGGGCGACGGCGTCATCGTGACGCGCGAGGTCGACGGCGGCCTGCAGACGGTCGCGCTCAAGGGCCCGGCGATCGTCACCACGGATCTGCGGCTCAACGAGCCGCGCTACGCCTCGCTGCCCAACATCATGAAGGCGAAGAAGAAGCCGATCGCCGAGAAGGCGCCGGCCGACTACGGCGTCGACGTGGCGCCGCGGCTCGAGGTTCTCAAGACGGTCGAGCCGGCCGGCCGCAAGGCCGGCGTCAAGGTCGGCTCGGTCGCCGAGCTGGTGGGGAAGCTCAAGGACGAAGCCGGAGTGCTGTGAGATGGCGAACCTTCTGGTTGCGGAACACGACGGCGGAACCCTCAAGGACGCCACCGCCAAGGCCCTGACCGCGGTGCGCGCGCTCGGCGGCGACGTCCACGTGCTGGTCGCCGGTCAGAATGTCGCGGGTGTCGCGGCCGCGGCGGCCGCACTCGACGGCGTCACGAAGGTGATCACGGCGGACGACGCCCGCTACGCCCACCAGACGGCGGAGCCGCTGGCGGCGCTGCTCGTCTCGCTCGCCCCGGCCTACGACGCGCTCGTCATGCCGGCGACGGCGATCGGCAAGGACGTGATGCCGCGCGTCGCCGCGCTCCTCGACGTCATGCAGATCTCCGAGATCATCAAGGTGCTCGGCCCCGACACGTTCGAGCGGCTGATCTATGCCGGCAGCGCCGTGCAGACGGTGCGGTCGCGCGACGCCAAGAAGGTGATCACGGTCCGCATCTCGTCGTTCCAGGCGACCGGGGCCGGTGGTGCAACGGCGCCGATCGAGCCGGTGGCGGCCGTGGCGGATCCCGGCATCTCGCGCTTCGTCGGCGAGGAGCTGTCGAAGTCGGAGCGTCCGGAGCTGACCTCGGCCCGCATCGTCGTGTCGGGTGGCCGCGCCGTGCAGAGCCGCGAGAACTTCGCGAAGTACATCGAGCCGGTCGCCGACCAGCTCGGCGCCGCGGTCGGCGCCTCGCGCGCCGCGGTCGACGCCGGCTACGCTCCCAACGACTGGCAGGTCGGCCAGACCGGCAAGGTGGTGGCGCCGGAGCTCTATGTTGCGGTCGGCATCTCGGGCGCGATCCAGCACCTCGCCGGCATGAAGGACTCGAAGGTGATCGTCGCCATCAACAAGGACGAGGAGGCGCCGATCTTCCAGGTCGCCGACTACGGCCTCGTCGGCGATCTCTTCAAGATCCTGCCCGAGCTCCAGGACGAGCTCGCCAAGCTCGGCAAGTAGAGCTGGGCGAGCACGGCTCTGCGAGGCGTCCTCCGGGACGCCTTGCGCAACGTCCGGCCGTCGTCACCGACGGCGGCCACGGTCCGCCCGGCGAGGCCCGGTCCGGGCATCACGGCCGTGGCGGGCGGCCGAGACTGGCGATATAAGAGCATCCCGGTCCACGGCCGGGCCCGTCCCCCGACGGGCCCGGGAGCCTGGGCCGCCAGTCCCTCGGGTAGGTGACATGACGAATATCGACAAGGTCGGCGTGATCGGGGCCGGGCAGATGGGCACCGGCATCGCCCATGTCTGCGCGCTCGCCGGACTGGACGTGGTGCTCAACGACGTCAGCGCGGACCGCGTCAAGGCCGGGCTCGCGACCATCAACGGCAACATGTCCCGGCAGGTGCGGCGCAACCGGATCACCGAGGCGGAACGCCAGGCGGCGCTGGCCCGTATCGTGCCGTCGGTCTCCTACGACGGCTTCTCGGACTGCGACCTCGTGATCGAGGCGGCGACCGAGAAGGAGGACGTGAAGCGCAAGATCTACGGCCAGCTGTGTCCGAACCTCAAGCCGGACGCGATGATCGGATCG
This sequence comes from Rhodoplanes azumiensis, assembly GCF_042682915.1. Lineage (NCBI taxonomy): Bacteria > Pseudomonadati > Pseudomonadota > Alphaproteobacteria > Hyphomicrobiales > Nitrobacteraceae > Rhodoplanes > Rhodoplanes azumiensis. The sequence goes on from NZ_JBHUIW010000040.1 coordinate 26,181, forward strand.
AACACGTCGTCGATCTCGATCACCCGGCTCGCCGCCGCGACCGACCGGCCGGAGCGGTTCATCGGGATTCATTTCATGAACCCGGTGCCGCTGATGGAGCTGGTCGAGCTGATCCGCGGCATCGCCACCGAGGACGTCACCTACGAGGCCACCAAGGCGTTCTGCGTGCGGCTCGGCAAGACCGTCGCGGTGTCGGAGGACTTCCCCGCCTTCATCGTCAATCGCGTGCTGATGCCGATGATCAACGAGGCGATCTACACGCTGTACGAGGGCGTCGGCACCGTGGAGGCGATCGACACGGCGATGCGGCTCGGCGCCAATCATCCGATGGGGCCGCTGCAGCTCGCCGATTTCATCGGCCTCGACATCTGCCTCTCGGTCATGCAGGTGCTGCACGAGGGGCTCGCCGACTCCAAGTACCGGCCGTGCCCGCTGCTGGTGAAATACGTCGAGGCCGGCTGGCTCGGCCGCAAGACCCAGCGCGGCTTCTACGACTATCGCGGCGAGAAGCCCGTCCCGACCCGGTGATCTTATTTGTAGCAACCATTAGAGCGGTTTTCGGTGTGGCTGAATCGCCGGGGGATTCCCTGGGCGGGTGAGCT
>NZ_JBHUIW010000041.1:0-26782 GCF_042682915.1 Rhodoplanes azumiensis
AGAATCAATGCCGTGCACCTCTTCAAGCACAATCCGTGCCGGACAGCCGTGGCACAAGGCTGGGCATGACGAGTCGGAGGTCGTGAAGGCCGACAGAGCCCGGCAACGACCATGACCGCCTATGCCGAGCTCGCCGTCACCACCAACTTCTCGTTCCTGCGCGGCGCCTCGCATCCCGAGGAGCTGGTCGTGCAGGCGAAGGCGCTCGGGCTCGCGGGGCTCGGCATCGCCGACCGCAACTCGGTCGCCGGCGTGGTGCGGGCCCACGAGGCCGCCAAGGAGCACGGTGTGCGGCTCGCCGTCGGGGCGCGCCTCGTCTTCGCCGACGGCACGCCCGACATCCTCGCCTATCCGCAGGACCGCGCCGCCTGGGGCCGGCTGACCCGGCTTCTGACGCTCGGCAAGCGCCGCGCCGGAAAGGGCGAGTGCACGCTCTATTTCGACGATCTGATCACGTCGGCCGAGGGGTTCAGCCTGATCATTCTGGCGGAGGGGCGGGGACGTGTTGCTCCGCCCTCGTCATGCGCGGGCTCGCCCCGCGCATCCATCGTGAAAGACAGGATCTCGCGACAGGGATCGAGGGCCGGATCGAGCCCGGCCATGACGGAGCGGAAAGCCGAAGGGCAGGGGACACGCCGCGATTCCTTGTTTGCATCCCTCCGTTCCGCCGGCGCCCGCGTCTGGCTCGGCGCCTGCATGCGCCGGCACGGCGACGATGCGCGACGACTCGCCCGGCTCGCGGCGCTCGCGGCCGAGACGAAGACGCCGCTGATCGCGGTCGGCGACGTGCTCTATCACGTGCCCGAGCGGCGGCCGCTGCACGACGTGATCACCTGCGTGCGCGCCCACACGACGCTCGATGCCGCCGGCCGGTTGCTCGCGCCCAACGCCGAACGGCATCTGAAGTCGCCGGCCGAGACGGCGCGCCTGTTCCGCGCCGCGCCCGAGGCGGTGGCGCAGACGCTGGCGTTCCTGGAGACCTGCCGCTTCTCGCTCGACGCGCTCGCCTATGATTATCCCGACGAGGTGCGCGAGGGCTTTGCGACCCCGCAGGACGCGCTGGTCGCCTATGCCGAGGAGGGCGCCCGCCGCCGTTATCCGGACGGCGTGCCGGCAAAGGTGCGACACGCGCTCGATCACGAATACGCGCTGATCGGCGCGCTGCGTTACGCACCCTATTTCCTCACCGTGCACGACATCGTGCGTTTCGCGCGCGCGCGCGGGATTCTCTGCCAGGGCCGCGGCTCGGCGGCGAACTCGGCCGTCTGCTACTGCCTCGGCATCACCGAGGTCGATCCGGCGCGCGCCGATCTCCTGTTCGAGCGCTTCGTCTCGGCCGAGCGGCGCGAGCCGCCCGACATCGACGTCGACTTCGAGCACGAGCGGCGCGAGGAGGTGATCCAGTACATCTACGGCCGCTACGGCCGGGCGCGCGCCGGCCTCGCCGCGACCGTGATCTGCTGGCGCGGCCGCAGCGCGATGCGCGACGTCGGCAAGGTGTTCGGCCTCACCGAGGACGTGATCGGCTCGCTCGCCGGCACGCTGTGGGGATTTTCACGCGAGGCGCTGTCCGACCAGCATGCGACGCGCGCCGGGTTCGATCCCGCCGACCCGCGGCTGGCGAGCGCGCTCGTGCTGGCGCGCGAGCTGACCGGTTTCCCGCGCCATCTCTCCCAGCACGTCGGCGGCTTCGTGATCACGCGCGGCCGCCTCGACGAGCTCGTGCCGATCGAGAACGCCGCCATGGCGGAGCGCACCGTCATCGAATGGGACAAGGACGATCTCGACACCCTGAAGATCCTCAAGATCGACGTGCTGGCGCTCGGCATGTTGACCTGCCTGCGGCGCGTGCTGGATTGTCTGCAGCGGCATTACGGGGAGAGCTTCCGCGGCGGGGCTCCCGTCTTCCCTCTCCCCGCGCGCGGGGAGAGGGTGGCTCGGACCGAAGGTCCGAGTCGGGTGAGGGGGCCTCTCGTGGATACGGAGACGCCCCCTCACCCGGATTCGGCGCTGGACGCGCCGAATCCGACCTCTCCCCGCACGCGGGGAGAGGTGAACGCGGCGCCGAGTCCGTCCGCCCGCCTCGACCTCTCGGTCATCCCGCCCGAGGACGCGGCCGTGTACCGGATGCTGTCGCGGGCCGATTCGGTCGGGGTGTTCCAGGTCGAGAGCCGCGCCCAGATGACCATGCTGCCGCGGCTGAAGCCGCAGGCGTTCTACGACCTCGTCATCGAGGTGGCGATCGTGCGGCCCGGCCCGATCCAGGGCGACATGGTGCATCCCTATCTGCGCCGCCGCCAGGGGCGCGAGCCGGTGACGTTCCCCTCGCCCGCGCCGGAGCACGGTCCGGCCGACGAGCTCGCGCAGGTGCTCGGCAAGACGCTCGGCGTGCCGCTGTTCCAGGAGCAGGCGATGCGCATCGCCATCGTGGCGGCCGGCTTCACGCCGAGCGAGGCCGATCAGCTCCGCCGCGCCATGGCGACGTTCCGCCGCGTCGGCACCATCAAGTACTTCCGCGCCAAGCTGATCGACGGCATGGCGGCGCGCGGCTATCCGCGCGACTTCGCCGAGCGCTGCTTCGATCAGATCGAGGGTTTCGGCGAGTACGGGTTTCCGGAGAGCCACGCGGCGAGCTTCGCGCTGCTCGTCTATGCGTCGGCCTGGATCAAATGCCGCTATCCGGACGTGTTCGCCGCCGCGCTCTTGAACAGCCAGCCGATGGGCTTCTACGCCCCGGCCCAGATCGTCCGCGACGCGCAAGAGCACGGCGTCGAAGTGCGGCCGATCGACGTGAGCTTTTCCGACTGGGACAACGGGCTGGAGGTTGTTTCAGATCATGCAGCCTGGTCATGGCCGGGCTCGTCCCGGCCATCCACGTCCTTGCCCGTGGCACCACCGGACGACGTGGATGCCCGGGACAGGCCCGGGCCTGACGGGACGGAGGGTGTGGTGACGAGCACGACATCCCGTCTCCACCCTCGCCATGCCGACATGGCGGGCGACATTCGCTCCACCCATGCGGTGCGGCTCGGCTTTCGTCAGATCTCCGGGCTGAAGGAGGAGGACGGGCGCAAGATCGCGGCGGCGCGCGGCGACGGCTACGACTCGATAAGAGATCTGTGGCTGCGCACCAAGCTCTCGCCGGCCGTGCTCGAAACGCTCGCCGAGGCGGATGCGTTCCGCTCGCTCGGGCTCGACCGGCGCCAGGCGCTGTGGGCCGTGCGGGCGCTGCGTCGCGCCGGCGACAAGGACGACCTGCCGCTGTTCGCCCGCGTCACGACGCCCGAGCAGGAGCCCGACGTCGCACTGCCGCCGATGCGGCTCGGCGAGCACGTCGTCGCCGACTATCGCCACCTGCATCTGTCGCTGAAGGCCCACCCGGTGTCGTTCCTGCGTGCGGATCTCGACCGCCGCCGGATCATCCCGAACGCGCGGCTGGCGGCGCTGCCGTCGGGCCGGCGTGTGAGTGTCGCCGGCCTGGTGCTGGTGCGCCAGCGCCCCGGCACGGCGAAGGGTGTGATCTTCGCGACCCTGGAGGACGAGACCGCGGTCGCCAACGTGATCGTCTGGCCGCAGGTGTTCGAGACGTTCAGGCCGATCGTGCTCGGCGCGCGGCTGGTCGCCGTCACGGGCCGGCTGCAGAACGAGCAGGGCGTGATCCACGTCGTCGCCGAGCGGCTCGACGATCTCACGCCGCTCCTGAGAAAGCTCGCCGAGGACGCCGGCTGCATCGACACGCTGGCGCGCTGCGACGAGTTCAAGCGGCCGATCCCCGAGAACCGTCAGCCGCAGCGCGCCGGTGCGTCGCTCGCCGTGCTGCTGCGCGAGGCCCCCGCTCTCGGCGACGATCTCGCTCCCGCCGCACGGGTGCGCAGCGCCATGCCGAAGGGACGGAATTTCAGGTGAGAACGGCGCTTCTCCTCACCTCTCCCCGTCGGGGAGAGGGAGCCTGCCGTGCCCGCGGCCACGCGGAAACTGATGACGCCCACGGCGGTGGAGAAAACACTCACTCCACGCAGCGGCTCGCCGGGAACGTGAACAGCTTGCTGTCGCCGATCAGATGCGCCGTGAACTCCGCCCCGTCGAACACGGTCGCGAACGCCGCGTGGCGGATGTTGAGGCCGCCCGTGAACGCCCCGAAGGCCGGCATCACCAGGCGGCGGCCGTCGGTCGCGAAGCAGCGCCGCGTCAGGCTGCGGCCGCGCTGGACGACGCGGGCGCACGGGTGCAGGTGGCCGGCGATCTCGCCCGTGGTGCCGAGGCCGGCCGGCTCGTGGCGCAGCACCAGCGGCTCGTCCCGCACCTCGCGCGTGAACGTGCCGCCGAGGTCGCGGCCCGGGACGGGATCGTGATTGCCGGCGATCCACACCCAGTCGCGCCCGCGCTGGAGCGACGCGAGCTGCGCGCGATCCTCCGGGGTCAGCCGCTCGGCGCCGGCCGTATCGTGAAAGCTGTCGCCGAGCGCGACGACGACGGCGGGATCGTAATAGGCGACCACCCAGGCGAGCCGCTCCAGCGTCTCGGCGGTGTCGAACGGCGGCAGCAGCGCGCCGCGCAGCGCGCAGGCCGAGCCCTTCTCCAGATGCAGGTCGGCGACCAGCAGCATGCGCCGCTCGGGCCGATAGAGCGCGCCGGAGAGATCGGCGACGAGCGACACGCCGGCCACGGAAACCACGGTGCCGCTCGCCCGACGCCCGACCGACCGACGTCCGACCGACCGACGCGCGCGCGCGCCTTCGACGCCCCCGCCCTCGTCGCATGTGATCAGTTCCGCCGCCGCGGCGGCCCGAGTCCTCACCCCCACGCTTCCCTCACCTCCACGCTTCCCTCACCCCATCGCCTCCCTGAGCAGATCCGCCTCGGCTTCCATCAGCAGCGCTTCGGACGCTTCACCGTGGACGGACTCGCGGCCGATCTCCAGCATCACCGGAACGGCGAGCGGAGACACGCGTGGCAGCGGCACGTGGACGATTCGCCCCCTCACCCGAGAGAGCAGCAAACCGAGCCGACGGATGTCAAGCAGGCCGGTCGCGGCCTCGGCCCGGGCGGCGCGCAACAACATGTGATCGGGCTGGTGCTTGCGGAGCACGTCGTAGACCAGATCGGTCGAGACCGTCACCTGCCGGCGGCTCTTGTCCTCGCCGCCGGTGCGGCGCTCGATCAGTCCGGCGATCACGGCGCACTGGCGGAAGGTGCGCTTCATCAGCGCCGATTCGGCGAGCCAGGCGTCGAGATCGTCGCCCAGCATGTCCTCGTCGAACAGCGCGTCGAGCGAGAGCGCACCGCGCTTCACGGCGAACGACAGATCGCCGAGCCCCCACACGGCGAGCGCATACTCGCTGGCGACGAAGCCGAGCGGCTTCTGGTGCGCCCGCTCGAGACGACGGGTCAGCAGCATGCCGAGCGTCTGATGGGCGAGCCGGCCCTCGAACGGGTAGCAGACGAGATAATGCTTGTCGGCGCGCGGAAACGTCTCGACCAGGAGCTCGCCCGGCTTCGGCAGGCGCGAGCGCAGCCGTTGCAGATCGAGCCAGTCGTGGACCTGATCAGGAAGCCGCCGCCACGTCGAGGGCGTCGCCAGCATGTCGCGCACCCGCCCGGCCAGATAGGTCGACAGCGGAAACTTTCCGCCCGCATAGACCGGAACCTTGGGATCCTCCGCGTGGGCGCGCGACACGTAGGCCGAGTCCTCGGCCAACGCTTCGTAGCGCAGCACCTCGCCGGCGAACAGGAAGGTGTCGCCCGGCACCAGCCCCTCGATGAAATACTCCTCCACCTCGCCCAAGAGCTTGCCGGCGCGCCCGACCACGCCGGCAGGACCGCGTGTCGCCATGCCGCGCGTCGCCGTGCCGCGCGCCCGCACCAGCCGGATCTTGATCATCGGCTCCTCGACGATGGTGCCGACATTGAGTCTGTAACGTTGTGCGACGCGCGGATGGGTGACGCGCCAGCGGCCGTCGGCCCCTTTTCTGGTCTTGGCGAAACGCTCGTAGGCCTTCAGCGCGTAACCGCCGGTCGCGACGAAATCGACCACGGCGTCGAAGTCCTCACGCGCGAGATCCGCGTAAGGCGCGGCCGCGCGCACCTCCGCGAACAGGTCGTCGGAGGAGAACGGCGCCGCGCAGGCGCAGCCGAGCACGTGCTGGGCCAGCACGTCGAGCGCGCCGGTGCGCAGCGGCGGCGTGTCCTGGGCGTTCTCGGCGACCGCGTCGATGGCGGCGCGGCATTCGAGAACCTCGAACCGGTTCGCCGGCACCAGCACGGCGCGCGACGGCTCGTCGAGGCGGTGGTTGGCGCGGCCGATGCGTTGGGTCAGCCGCGATGCACCCTTCGGGGCGCCGACGTTGATCACGAGATCGACGTCGCCCCAATCGATGCCGAGATCGAGCGACGAGGTGCATACGATGGCGCGCAGCCGCCCCTCCGCCATCGCGGCTTCGACCTTGCGCCGCTGGGCGACGTCGAGCGACCCGTGATGGAGCGCGATGGCGTGGCCGTCCTCGTTGACGCGCCACAGCGCCTGGAACAGGAATTCGGCCTGGCTGCGGGTGTTCACGAACACCAGCGTGGTCGTGTGGCGGCCGATCAGATCGTAGATCTCGGCGAGTGCATGGGCGGCCGAGTGGCCCGACCACGGCAGGTGCTCGGCGGTGTCGAGCATCGTCACGATCGGCGCGGCGCCGCCGTCCGCCTGCACGATCAAGGCCCGCTCGGTCGCGGGCCGGACGATCTCGGCTCCCGCCGTGTCGCCGCCGCGCTGCGGCACCAGAAAGCGCGACAGCTCCTGCGGGTCCGCCACCGTCGCCGAGAGGCCGACCGTCGTGACACCCGGCGCCGTCGCGAACAGGCGTGACAGGCCGAGCGAGAGCAGATCGCCGCGCTTCGACGTGACGAGCGCGTGCAGCTCGTCGAGCACCACGCGGCGCAGCGATCCGAACAGATAGGGCGCGTCGGCGCTGGCGAGCAGCAGCGCGAGCTGCTCGGGCGTGGTGAGCAGGATGTCGGGCGGATCGCGGCGCTGTCGCGCGCGACGGCTCTGCGGCGTGTCGCCGGTGCGCGTCTCGATGCGCACCGGCAGCCCCATCTCGGTCACGGGCCGCTCGAGATTGCGGGCGATGTCGACGGCCAGCGCCTTCAGGGGCGAGACGTAGAGCGTGTGCAGGCCGCCGCTCCGCTGTTCGGACGAAGCGAAGAGCCCCCCACCCGACGCGCGCTTCGAACGCTTCGTCGCGCGCCCTTCGAAAATCTCCACCAGCGTCGGCAGGAAGCCGGCCAGCGTCTTGCCGGCGCCGGTCGGCGCGATCAGCAGGGTCGAACGGCCGGCCCGGGCCGCGGCGAGCAGGGCGAGCTGGTGCCCGCGCGGCGTCCAGCCGCGCTGCGCGAACCAGCGCGCGAAGGGATCGGGCAGATCCGGCGCGGGCGTGTCGGAACGTCGGGGCTCGCTCACCGGTTCGTGGTAGCGCGTCGGCGCACCCGTTCCAAGCCCGATGTTCGCGGTTCATTCTCGCGCGCCGGCCGACCGTCAGGATTGCGCGCTGCGCCGTTTCGGTCCGCGAGGGCCGGCGCTAGGCTCGACGCGTCACGGGGTCGAGGCCATGTCGCTCTATTCCTCCTTGCTGCGTCCCGCGCTGTTCCGCCTCGATCCCGAGCGCGCCCACCATCTCGCGATGGCGGCCGGGGCGCGCGCCGGCGCTCTCGCCCCGCTGATGCGGGCCGTGACGGCGGTGAACGACCCGCGTCTCGCCGTCGACGTCGACGGCCTGCACTTTCCGAGCCCCGTCGGCCTCTCCGCCGGATTCGATAAGAACGGCGAGGCCGTGGCGACGCTCGCCGGGCTCGGCTTCGGCTTCGTCGAGATCGGCTCGGTGTCGGCCGAGCCGTCGGCCGGCAATCCGCCGCCGCGCCTCTTTCGTCTGCCGGCCGATCGCGCGCTGGTCGTCGCCTACGGGGTGCCGAACGAGGGCGCCGCCGCGGTGGCGCATCGGCTCGCAGGCCACCGGCTGCCGGTGCCGCTCGGCATCAACATCGTCGCCACCAATCGGGGCCGCGGCGCGCCGCCGATCACGGACGACGCGCTGATCGCCGAGTACATGCACGCCGCGCAGGTGCTGGCGCCGACCGCCGACTACCTGATGTTCAACCTGAGCTGCCCGAACACCACCGACGGCTGTGATTTCTTCGCCGATCCGGGCCGGCTCGACGCCTGGCTGACGGCGCTCGACGAAACGCCCTGTGCGAGCCGTCCATCGTTCCTGAAGGTGTCGCCGCTCGGCGGCGTCGCCATGATCGAGCGGCTGCTGGAGATCACGGGCCGGCACCGAAAAATCTCCGGCTTCATGTTCAACCTGCCGAGCGGCCGGCGCGACGGCCTCGTCACGCCCGAGGCGGAGTGGAGAGGCTGGCCCGGCGCCGTGTCCGGCCCGCCGTCGGCCGCGCTGCTCGACGAGTGCCTCGTCGAATGCTTCCGCCGCATGGATCGCGGCCGCTATGTGCTGTTCGCCTCCGGCGGCGTGTCGTCGGCCGCGGACGCCTACGCCAAGATCCGCAAGGGCGCTTCGCTGGTCGCGCTGCTGACGGCGCTGATCTACGAGGGGCCGGGTGTGGTGCGGACGATCACCCGCGGCCTCGCCGCGCTGCTGGCGCGCGACGGCGTGAAGCACGTGTCCGAGGTGGTGGGCGCGGATGTGAGGTGAGGGCCGCGAGCCGGCAGCCCCCTCCCATCGCGCGCCGAAGTGCCTATGTTGAAAGCATGCGTCCGGAGAGCCTGCTCGTCCCGACGCCGGCCGGGCTGTGCTGTCCGGCGGGCGGCTTCCACATCGATCCGCTGCGGCCGGTGGCGCGGGCCGTGATCACGCACGCGCACGCCGACCACGCGCGCGCGGGCCACGGCGCCGTGCTGGCGACGGCCGAGACGCTCGACCTGATGCGGCTGCGCTACGGCGAACGCTTCGCCGGCACCGTGCAGGCGGTGGCGTATGGCGAGCGGATCGTGATCGACGGCGTGACGGTGAGCCTGCATCCGGCCGGCCACGTGCTCGGCTCCGCCCAGATCCGGGTCGCGAAGGACGGGCTCGTGATCGTCGCCTCGGGCGACTACAAGGACGTGCCGGATCCGACCTGTGCGCCGTTCGAGCCGGTGCCGTGTCACGTCTTCATCAGCGAGGCGACGTTCGGGTTGCCGGTGTTCCGCCACGGCGACGCCGCGGCCGAAGTCGAAAAACTGATCAGATCGGTGCGGCTGTTCGCGGATCGCACCCACCTGGTCGGCGCCTACACGCTCGGAAAAGCGCAGCGGCTGATCGCGCTCTTGCGCGCCGCCGGATACGAGGCTCCGATCTATCTCCATGGCGCCGTCGAGGCGATCACGTCCTATTATGCGGGCCGCATGGATCTCGGCGAGCTGCGGCCCGTGCGCGACGCGGCGAAGGGCGCGTTCGCCGGCGCCGTCGTGCTGTGCCCGCCCGCGGCGCTCGGCGACCGCTGGTCGCGGCGCTTCCCCGATCCGATCGCCTGCTTCGCCTCGGGCTGGATGCGCATCCGGGCGCGGGCGCGCCAGCGCGGCGTCGAGCTGCCGCTGGTCGTGTCCGACCATTGCGACTGGGATGGCCTCACCCGGGTCATCCCGGCGACCGGCGCCGAGGAGATCTGGCTCACCCACGGCGCCGAGGAGGCGCTGGTCCACTGGTGCGGCACCAAGGGGCTTCGCGCGAAACCCCTGCATCTCGTCGGTTACGGCGAGGAGGAGGTGGAGATCGTCGAGGCGGCGATCGCCGGTCCTGATCAGGACGCGACGGGCGGCAAGCCCGCGGGCGGACCGGCATGAATCGTTTCGCCGCCCTCGTCGACCGCCTCGCCTACGAGCCCGGCCGCACCGCCAAGCTGCGGCAGATGACCGACTACTTTCGAAGCACGCCGGATCCCGAGCGCGGCTTCGCGCTCGCCGCCCTCACCGGTGCGCTGTCGTTCCCGCACGCCAAGCCGGGTCTGATCAGAACCCTGATCGCCGAGCGCACCGACCCGGTGCTGTTCGAGATGTCCTACGACTATGTGGGGGATCTGTCGGAGACGGTGGCGCTGATGTGGCCTGCGCCGCCGACCACGCCTTTTCCCTCGCCCCGGGTGCGGGGAGAGGGTGACTCGCCGCGCAGCGGCGAGTCGGGTGAGGGGGCGCCTCCGTATCCACGAAACGCCCCCTCGCTCGCCGAGGTGATCACGACGTTGCAGACGCTCGGCAAGGCCGAGCTGCCGTGCACGCTCGCGCACTGGCTCGACGGGCTCGACGAGACCGGGCGGTGGGCGCTTCTGAAGCTCGTCACCGGCGGCTTGCGCATCGGCGTGTCGGCACGGCTCGCCAAGACCGCCGTGGCGGCGCTCGGCGGCAAGGAGGCCGACGAGATCGAGATTCTCTGGCCCGGCCTCGCGCCTCCCTACGAAAATCTGTTCGCCTGGGTGGAGGGACGCGGAGAGAGGCCGGCGGCCGACGATCCGGCGTGCTTCCGCCCGCCGATGCTGTCGCACGCGATCGGCGCGGACGACTTCAAGACCTTGAACCCGAGCGACTTCGTCGCCGAGTGGAAGTGGGACGGCATCCGGTTGCAGGCGGCGGCCGGCACCGGCCCGGACGGACGGCGCGTCGCCCGTCTGTTCTCGCGCACCGGAGAGGACATCTCGGCGTCGTTTCCGGATCTGGTCGAGGTGTTGCGCTTCGACGGCGCGATCGACGGCGAATTGCTGATCGTGAGCGAGGGGCGCGTGCAGTCGTTCAACGTGCTGCAGCAGCGGCTGAACCGCAAGTCCGTCACGGCGAAGCTGATCAGCGAGTTTCCGGCCCATTTTCGGGCCTATGATCTGCTGGTCGACGGCGACGACGATCTTCGTGAAAAGCCGTTCCTGGAGCGACGCGCCCGCCTCGCGGCCCTGGTGGCGCGGCTCGCCGAGCCGCGCATCGATCTCTCGCCCGAGATCCCGTTCGACGATTGGGACGCGCTCGCGAAGGCGCGCGCCGCGCCGGGCAACGTCGGGGCCGGACCGGACGCCCAGGCGATCGAGGGCGTGATGCTCAAGCGGCGCGACGCGCCCTATCTGCCGGGCCGCCCCAAGGGCCTCTGGTGGAAGTGGAAGCGCGATCCGTTCATCGTCGACGCCGTGCTGATGTACGCGCAGCGCGGCCACGGCAAGCGCTCGTCCTATTACTCCGACTACACGTTCGGCCTGTGGCGCGACGGCGCGGCCGGCGACGAGCTGGTGCCGGTCGGCAAGGCCTATTTCGGCTTCACGGACGCGGAGCTTCTGACGATCGACCGGTTCGTGCGGCAGAACACGGTCGACCGCTTCGGCCCGGTGCGCGAGGTGGTGCACGACAAGGACACGGGCCTCGTCTTCGAGGTGGCGTTCGAGGGGCTGCAGCGTTCGACCCGCCACCGCTCCGGCATCGCGATGCGGTTCCCGCGCATCAGCCGGCTGCGCTTCGACAAGCCGCCCGGCGAGGCCGACCGGCTCGACACGCTGCGCGCGATGCTCGACGCTGCCGAGCGGACACCCGCCTCCAGCGGCCGCGTGCTCGACACGTCTGCCGCGCGCACCGGCAAGCGCAAGGGCGGGTGAGGGCGGGGCGCGCCGTTCACGACGTCGATCGTGCTCAACCGGGACGATGGTCGACAGGTCCGGGTTGAGTTTGCGGTCTGTTCCGCCGCGTCCCTCCGCCCGTCCGAGGCTGCGCGAACCGACGGAACAAACCGCGGCGATCGATCAGGCCGATGTCGTGTGCGCAGACGCGCACCACATGGTCGCCCGTCTCGAGCTCCCGGAAGCCGAGCAACTCGCCCGCGAACGCGTCGCCGACGAAGATCTGCTCACCGAAGGCCTGCCGTATAAGCACGCCTACGACGTCGTCGACCGCCACGCCCTGGCGCTCGACGACACGGGCGAGCGCCTCGTCTTCGGCTCGACCACGGGCGGCCTGTGGGTGAGCGAGGACCAGGGTGACGGCTCGGCCGGCATCAGCCACACCCTGCCGTCCGTCTGCGCGGTGCGGTTCGGGTAGGAGGCGCGAGGCTTTTGGTCGGCAGCGATCCCGAGAGCCGATCCTCGACGTGCGGCACGGCCTGCTCTCTGCCCCGCAAGGGGGGAGCCGGCCGAAGCCCGCGGCCGCGCGACGAACCGATCGATCCGTCCGATCACCCCGCCCGCAGCGCCATCAGGGCGGCGGCGTGGACGCGCTTGTCGCCGGCCGCGACGATGCGGCCGCCGCGCTCGGGCGGCGCGCCCTCCCAGGTCGTCATGATGCCGCCGGCACCGGCGATGATCGGGATCAGGGCGGCGACGTCGTGCGGCTTCAGCTCGGTCTCGATGATCAGGTCGATGTGGCCGGCCGCCAGCATGCAGTAGGAATAGCAGTCGCCGCCGTAGCGGGAGAGCCGCACCTGCTCCTCGACCTTGCCGAAGGCGGCGCGGTCGGCGGCGTTCATCAGCCGCGGGCTGGTGGTGAACAGCACGGCCCGCTCCAGGCTCTCGCAGGGGCGCACCAGCATGGCGCGCTCGCTGCGGGGGCCGCGATAGCGGGCGACCTTGCCGTCGCCCGAGAATCGCTCGCCGTAATAGGGCTGGTGCATCATGCCGAACACCGGGGTGCCGCGGCGGGTCAGCGCGATCAGCGTGCCCCAGGCCGGCATGCCGGAGATGAACGACTTGGTGCCGTCGATCGGGTCGAGCACCCAGACATATTCGGCCTCCGGCCGGTCGGCGCCGAACTCCTCGCCGACGATGCCGTGGCTCGGGAAGGTGTCGCGGATCATCGCCCGCATGGCGAGCTCGGCCGCCCGGTCGGCCGCCGTGACGGGGTCGAAGGCGCCGCCCGCGTTCTTGTCGTCGACGGTGAGCGAGGTGCGGAAGAACGGCAGGATCGCCTCTCCCGACACGGTCGCCAGGCGGTCGATGAACGCCGAAAAATCGATTGCCGTCATTGATGGCCCCTCGCCCCGGCGGGGCAATCCCGCGGCCTGCGATGAAAATGGATCCGTGTCGGTCCGGGCGCGGCTCCGCCGCCGGCGGCCGCCCCACACCCAGATGGCGTATAAGAGGTCGCGGCGGCGGGCAACCCGGCCGTTGGTCTCGCCGCGACCGGCCGCCACTCGCCGGGCGGCCCGCGGGTGGCTCGCAGGCGGCTCGCAGAGGCGGATCGCAACGGCGGCTTGCGGGTTCGGCCGCCCGCATGCGACGACGGCGGCGGGCCGCCACCGGCCCGCCGGGATCCGCTCCATGACCGACCATTCGTCCCGACCGGCCGTCCCGGCCGGCGGCGGCACCGCCGTCCGCGCCACCGCGGCGCGATCGGCCCCGCGATCGACCGCACGCGTGATGGCGCTCGTCGCCACGCTGGGCGCCGGCTATGTGGTGAGCCAGTTCCTGCGCAACGGCATCGCCGTGCTGGCGCCGACCCTGACGGCCGATCTGGGCCTGTCCGCCAAGGATCTGGCTCTGGTGTCGAGCGTCTTCTTCTTCGTCTTCGTCGCCGTGCAGATCCCGCTCGGCGTGGCGATCGACCGCTTCGGTCCGAAGCGGGTCATGCTCGCCTTCGCGGGCCTGGTGATCGGCAGCACGCTCCTGTTCGCCGCCGCCGAGACCGCGACCGAGCTCCTGGTCGCCCGCGCCCTGATGGGCATCGGCACCGCCTGTTACCTGATGGCGCCGCTCGCTTTCTATGCCCGGGCGTTTCCACCAGAGAGGTTCGCGACGCTCGCCGGCCTGCAGCTCGGCGTCGGCACGCTCGGCTCGCTCCTCGCCACGGCGCCGCTGGCGCTCGCCAGCGCGGCGGTCGGCTGGCGCGCCACCTTTGCCGCGACGGCCGGGCTGATGGGCCTGATCGCGCTCCTGGTCGCCGTGCTGATGCGCGAGCCGCAGGCGGCGCCCGAGACGCGCCGCGAGACGGTCGCCGACGGGCTGCGCGGCGTCCTCGCGGTGTGGCGGCTGCCCGACGCGCCGCGCCTGTTCGTCATGAACCTGACCGCCTATTCGAGCTTCGCGCTCGTCGTCGGCCTGTGGGGCGGCCCCTACCTCACCGACGCCTACGGCCACGATCTGACCGCCCGCGGCGCCCTCCTGTTCGTGCCGGCCCTGACCCAGGTCGCCGGCATGATCGTCTGGGGCGCGGCCGACCGGGTGTTCGGCGGCTACAAGGTGCCGACGCTGATCGGCGCGCTGGCCACCGCCCTGCTGCTCCTGCTGCTGGCCGTCCTCGGCACCCTGCCGGCGCCGGCCCTGTGGGCGTGGCTCGCCGCCTTCGGTTTCTGCTCGGCTTTCCTGCCCGTGGTGATCGCCCATGGGCGCGCCTGCTTTCCCGATCGCTTGGTCGGCCGCGGCATGACACTCATGAATATGGGGACAATGGGGGGCGGCTTTCTGTCGCAGCTTCTCGGGGGATTATTGATCCACCACTTCGCCCCGGTCGCCGGGCGTGCTCCGCTGGACGCATACCGCGCGGTTTTCTTTGCACAATTTGTGTTCTGCCTAATCGGTGTGCTGGCCTACGTGAAGGTCCGCGACCGACTCCGATAGTCTATGGCGCGAAAGCAACTGTCGCCGAAAAGCCCGCGAAGCGCGGAGCCGCTATGCCGGGCTCGGCTTGCAATTGGTGCGTTGCGATGACATATTTCTGCGGTGCGGTAGCGCGATCGCTCGTGTTACCGCCGCCCTCCTTGGGCGTTTCCTCCCTAGACTTGGGCCGCTGGCACGCGCTGGCGGCCTCTTTTTTTGTGGCTACACTTGGGCAGCCGGCAACTATAACTTGGACGTGAGCGGCACGACCGTGCGTAGACGTCTTGCGCGTTATGATTGATCAACCCTGAATGCTCGCACCGACACGAACAATTATGACGCGCCGTGCTCGTGTTTATACACAAGCACGAAAGACTAGCGTCGAAGTGGCTATTCGGCGGCCGCGCGGCAAGGCTTGAGATCGTCCGGCGCCAGCTCGGAGAGGCGATCGACCACGATCTCGAGATCGGCCATCACCCGCTCGAACCCGGCCGCCCGCGTCTGCCGCCGCTCGTCCATGTAGAGGCCGCGGTTGATCTCGAACTGCAGGACGTGGATGCCGTTGGCCGGGCTGCCGTAATGCTCGGTGATGAAGCCGCCCGCATAGGGCTTGTTGCGGCCGACCCCATAGCCGAGGTCACGCAGCGCCGTCTCGACCGCGGCGGAGACGAGGGGCGAGCAGCTGGTGCCGTAGCGATCGCCCAGGATGACGTCGGCGCGGGGGCGCTCGTCGCGCGGCCCGGCGCTCGACGGCATCGAGTGGCAGTCGATCAGCACCGCGACTCCGAAGTCCCGCTGCGTGCGTCCGAGCAGTCGCCGCAAGGTCCGGTGATACGGCTTGTAGAGCGTCTCGATCCGGGCGAGGGCGTCGTCGATCGGCAGGCGGCGCCCGTAGATCTCCTGCGCGTCGCCGACCACCCGGGCGATGGTACCGAGCCCGCCGGCCACCCGCATCGAACGGGTGTTGGCATAGGACGGCAGGCGGCCGTCGAACATGCGCGGGTCGAGCTCGTAGGGCTCGCGGTTCACGTCGACATAGCAGCGCGGGAAGAACGCCCGCATCAGCGGATAGCCGCGCGTCACAACGCCGGCGAACAGCTCGTCGACGAACGTGTCCTCGGAGCGCCGCAGGGTCGCGAGATCGAGCCGGGTCGTCTCCAGGAAGATCCGCGGATACACGCTGCCGCTGTGCGGCGAGTTGAACACCAGCGGACCGGCCGCGACGGCGGGCTCCTGAAGGTCGAACGGGGGATCGAGCTCGTCGGGCGAATCGGACATGCGGCTAAGGCGGACCTGGGTGCTGGTCGGGACGAGCCCGGACGGGCCGGTCGCGGCAACGGCGTCGCGGCACGGTGATCCGGAAAAGGAGGCCGGGGCGCGGCCCCGCCGCCGGACGGCGCGACGGTCGCGTCGCCCGGACGTCATCATTGTCCATCATGTGACAGGCCGTGCCAAGTTCGATGCACGATCGATGCGCAATCGAGGCCCGATCGCCGGCTGCTTCACTTCGTGTTTACCAGGACTCGCGCTTATGGAATGTTGAACAAGGGACCGGGCACGGGGCCGGCCGAGTCTTCGGCCGAGGGACGCGCGATGGAACAGCCGGGTGAAGGGATGTCCAGGATTCTGCTGGCCGAAGACGACAACGACATGCGCCGCTTCCTGGTGAAGGCGCTGCAGAACGCCGGCTACGAGGTCACCTCCTACGACAACGGCCTGTCGGCCTATCACCGGCTGCGCGAGGAGCCGTTCCAGCTTCTCTTGACCGACATCGTGATGCCGGAGATGGACGGCATCGAGCTCGCCCGCCGGGCCTCCGAGCTCGACCCCGACATCAAGATCATGTTCATCACCGGCTTCGCGGCGGTCGCGCTCAACCCCGATTCGGCCGCCCCCAAGCACGCCAAGGTGCTGTCGAAGCCGTTCCACCTGCGCGAGCTGGTGACCGAGGTCCAGAAGATGCTGACCGCGGCCTGAGGCCGAGGCTCGGCATCCGCCGGCCGGCGGAGCGGAGCGTCCGGTCGCCGCCGCGACAGTCGCCGCAGGGATGGTTGCCGCTCCGGACCGTCACACGACCTTCGTCTGCACCCTTGCCCCGGCCCCGGCGAGCCGATATAGGAACCCTCACCTCGGCCCCGACCACGCCGAGGCCCGGGACTTCGGTTCCGGCCGGGAACCGGCCCTCGGCCCGTCTCCCGAAGCCGTCATCGACGGCGGGCGCGTAGCTCAGCGGAAGAGCACTACCTTGACATGGTAGGGGTCACAGGTTCGATCCCTGTCGCGCCCACCATCGTCCCGACCCGCTTCCCACACGTCGGAGCGCCGGCCTTCTCCCATCGGGAGAGCACTTATGCGGTGGGGCGGTGCTTGTGACCGGCGGGCCGGGGTGACATAGCTGGCGGCTCGGCCCTGCTCCTGCCCGGGCGCCCCATGACCGACCTGAAATCCGCCGCGGCGCCGACCGCGACCCGCCGCTTCGCCGACCATCTCGGCCCGCTCGCCAGCGCCGCCGGGATAGCCTTCGTCGTCTGGCAGGCGGTCGTCCACGGACTGCCGGCGGCGCTCGTCACGGCGCCCGGCGAGAGCCTCGCGGTGCTGCTCGGCGCCACCGGCCTGCAGGCGCTCGGCGCCGTCGCGACCGGCATCGGCTGGGTGGTGCTGCTGCGCCTTCTGGTGCGGCCGACGATGCGCAAGAGCTGCCTGTTCGGCATCTTCCTCTACACCCAGCTCGACCGCTACCGGCCCGGCAACGTGCTGCAATACGCGCACCGGCACGCGGCCCTCGCCCCGTTCGGCGTGACGATCGGCGAATCGCTCACCGTGGCGATGGCCGAGGCGCTGTGCCTGCTCACCGCCACCGGCATCCTGGTCGGCATCGCGGCGGCGCTCGGCCGGTTCGACGGGAGCCTGCCGTTCCGCATCGCCGGCGAGTTCTCGCTCGCCGTCACCGGCATGGCCGGTGTGGCGCTGCTGGTGATGGTGGTGCTGCAGCGCTCGGTGGTCGCCCGCGTGTTCGCCTCGCGCCGCGCCGTCGTCCGGATGCTGTTCGCGGTCGGCCTCGACATCGCGACCTTCGCGGCCATGGGGCTGGCGCTCGACGCCCTGATCGGCCTCGTCGCCCCGGACGTGACCCGCGATCTCGTCTCGCTGTCGGCGGTCTGCGCCGCGGCGTGGCTCGCCGGCTTCGTCATGCCGGGCGCGCCGGCCGGGCTGGGGGTACGCGAGGTGGTGCTGACCGTGCTGCTGGCGCCCGTCGTCGGCGGTGACGCCGCCGCGATCGCGCTGGCACTGCGGCTCGCCGCCGTCCTGGCCGACGCGCTGGCGGCCGGCGCCGGCCGCCTGATGATGCTGCACGCCCATCCGCGCCCGCCGCTGGGGGCCGACGCACGCTGACGCCTGGTCCCGTCGTCGCGGGACGCGTCGTGCCCGCCGCCGTCACGGCCCGGGCGGCAGCATGCCCTTCTGTTCGAGAAGCTTCGCGGCCTCCGGGCTCGCCAGCGCCGTCAGGAACGCCGTCGCGGCGGCGGGGTCGCGCGGCGCCACCGACAGGCCGCCCGCATAGACCGTGTAGTTCTGGATCTCGGCCGGCAGCGCGCCGACCAGCACGGCCTCCTTCACGGCGAGAATCTCGCTGACCTGGTGGATGGCGAGATCGGCCTCGTCCGACACCACCTTGGTGGCGACGAGCCCGCCGGGCACGAGCACGGCCTTGGCCTTGACGGCATCGGCGACGCCCCACTGCGCGAACAGCTTCATCAGGTAGATGCCGCTCGATCCGCCCGAGGCCGGGTCGATCATCGCGACCTTGTTCGCAGCGAGCAGCGTTTTCTTGAACGACTCGACCGTCGAGATGTCCGGCTTCGGCGCGCCCGTCGCGACCGCGACACCGATGCCGACGCGGGCGAGCGGCACCGGCGGACCGGCCGCGATCCGGCCCTTCTCGGCGAGGCCCTTCAGGCCGGCGGGCGTGAGCACGATCACGTCGAAGCTTTCGCCGCCCTCGACCCGGCGCACCAGTGCGCCGGCCGTGTCGTTGACCACCTCGACCTTGTGGCCCGTGGCTTTCTCGAACGGCACCACGGTCTCCAGCACGATCGGCTTGAAGGCGCCGGTGGTGAGCACCTTGATGTCCGCCGCGGCGGCGGGCGAGGTGGTGGCCAGCGCGGCGACCAGGGGCGCGGCGACGACGGTCGCGGCAACGAGAGATGTGGCAACGAGAGTTGCGACGAGGCGAGAGACGATCGACATGAGATCCTCGGGGGTGAGGCGGAGCGGAACCGGCGGCCGCATCGTCCGCGACCGCGCGGCCGCTGTCCAGCGCGGACATCGGAGCCGAACCGTCACGATCGAAAGCCGCTCTACCCCTGCAGTCCCTGGACGATCGGCATTCTGGCCGCCCGGATCGCCGGCAGGAGGCCGCCGATCAGGCCGACGATCAGGGCGAGCGCCACGCCCTGGCCGATCAGGCCCGGTGTGAGCTGGAAGCTGAACACGATCTGGGTGAAGCTCGCGCCGAGCGTCGCCGCCGAGAAGCCGTCGAAGACCAGGAAGGTGGCGACCGCGCCGATGACGCCGCCGATGCCGGCGAGCAGCAGCGACTCGACCAACGTGCCGACGAAGGCCGGGAAGCCGCCGAACCCGATGGCGCGCAGCGTCGCGATCTCGACCGAGCGCGAGGCGACCGACGAGTACATGGTGTTGAGCGCGCCGGCGAGCGCCCCGAACGCCATCGCGATGGCGAGCGGCCAGCCGAGCTTCTGGATCAGATCCGAGGTCTGCGACGACTGCTCCGAGAAGTAGTCCTTCTCGGATTTGACGTCGAGCTTCAAGCGCGGATCGCCGTCGTTATAAGCTTTGAGAGCCCCGAGTGCCCCGGGGTCGGCGAGTCGGGCGCGAAGAATCTGGAACGTGTTGGGGCGGTTGAACAGGCTCTGCACGACCGGCAGATCGGCCCAGATCTCCGATTCGAAGACGCTGCCCTCGGCCTCGAACACGCCGACCACGATCCACTGGCTGGTGCCGAACTTCACGGTGCGGCCGAGCTCGAAGCCGGAGAACTCGCGCAGCAGGCTCTTGCCCACCACCACCTCGTTGCGGCCGGGCTCGAACATGCGGCCCTCGACCAGGCGGATGCCCTTGCGGATCGCCGCGCCGCTCTCGCCGATGCCGCGCAGCGGCAGGTTCGCCTTGGTGCCGGTGGTGCGCTTGATGCCGTCGACGACGAGATACAGCTCGGCCGAGGTGAGCGGCTTGCCCTGCGCGTCGCGGGCGACGCCCGGCGCGTCCTCCAGCAGGCGCACCTGGTCGCGCGCGATGACGCTGTTCAGCTCCGCCCGGGCGCCGGCGCGCAGCACGATGGCGATGTCGTCGGCGCCGGAGCTCGCGAGCGTGCGGCGGAAGCCGGCCGACATGGCGAGGAACGACAAGAGCACCATCACGACCAGGGCGACCGCGACCACGGTCGACAGCGACAGCCAGAAGCGCTGCGGGATGCTCCGCAGGTTGATGGCCGTGACGGCGGCGATCTGCTTCAGCATGTCAGCCGCGCCCCATCGCTTCGACGATCTTCAGCTTGAAGGCGTTGAGGGCCGGCACCAGGCCGGTGGCGAGCCCGAGCAGCACCATGAACCCGAACGCGGTCAGCACGATGCCGGGGCTCATCTGCAGGCCGGGCACGAACATGGCGAGCGTGTTGCGCATGAAGTAGGTGAACACGGTGGCGAGCGCGAGGCCCAGCGTGCCGCCGATGAAGGCCAGCAGCAGTGTCTCGCCGAGCACCAGCCTCAGCACCCGCGCACCCGAGAAGCCGAGCGTCTTGAGCACGGCGATCTCGCGGGTGCGCTCGCGCACCGCCATCACCATGGTGTTGCCGACGATCATCAGGATCGTGACGAAGGCGGCGCCGACGACCAGCGTGACGATCAGGGCGACGTTGCCGAGTTGCGCCACGAAAGCCTTGTTGAAGGCCTTCTCGGTGTCGGTCGCGGTCTCCCAGGAGGAGTTGGCGAACATCGCGTCGATGGTCTTGATCACCCGGTCGTTGATGGCCGACGACTCGGTCTTCAGGATCAGCCAGCCGATCGTGTCCTTGGCGAACGAGCGGGTCTCGTCGAAATACGGGTACTGGATGAACATCAGGTTGGAGTCGCCCTGCGGCTTCGCCTTGTCGAAGATGCCGACGATGGTGACGTCCCAGGTGTGGGTGCCGTTCTTCTGCGAGAAGATGCTGGACGAGATCGGGATGCGGTCGCCGACCTTCCAGCCCCACTTGTCGGCGAGGGCGCGGCCGACCAGCGCTCCGGTGCGGTTGCGCACGAAGGCCTGCGTCATCTCCGGCCCGAAGGCGAAGTCGCTCGCGGTGATCCGCAGATAGCTCTCCGGCTCGACCGCCATGACGATCACGAAGTTCTTCGGATCCTGATAGTAGCCGCCGAACCAGTTGGCGAAGGTGACGTCCTTGACGCCCTCCACGGCGGCGATGCGGTTGAAGTAGGCGATCGGCAACGGCTGGGTGAAGTTGATCTTGTTGACCACCACCAGCCGGTCGGCCTCGGAGACGTCCTCGCCGGCGTTGAAGGCCCGCTCGAACGCCGCCAGCACGCCGAAGATCGCGAAGGCGATCAGGATCGAGACGATCATCAGGATCGCCCGCAGCTTCTTGCGGAACAGGTTCTTGCGGATCAGCAGGAGGTCGTTCACGCCGCCAGCTCCTTCTCCTCGAAATGCCCCTTGTCGAGGTGGAGGGTGCGCTTGGCGAAGCGTGCCGCGGCGGGATCGTGCGTCACCATCACGATGGTCTTGCCGAGATCGCGGTTGAGGATCTTCAGCATCCCGAGGATCTCGTCCGCCGAGGTGCGGTCGAGGTCGCCGGTCGGCTCGTCGCAGAGCAGGAGCTTGGGGTCCGACACGATGGCGCGCGCGATGGCGACGCGCTGCTGCTGGCCGCCCGACATCTCGCGCGGGTAGTGCTTGGCGCGATCCGCCAGGTTGACGATCGTCAGCGCGGTCTCGACGTGACGCTTGCGTTCCGCCTTGCCGAGGTTGGTGAGCAGCAGCGGCAGCTCGACGTTCTGGGCGGCGGACAGCATCGGCATCAGGTTGTAGAACTGGAACACGAAGCCGATCGTCGCGGCGCGCCAGCGCGAGAGCTGCCCCTCCGAGAGCGTGTCGATGCGCGAGCCGGCGACGACGACCTCGCCGGCGTCGGGGCGGTCGATGCCGCCGACCAGGTTGAGCAGCGTCGACTTGCCCGATCCCGACGGCCCCATCACGGCGACGAAGTCGCCCTCGGGGATCGTCAGGTCGAGCCGGTCGAAGATCGTGATGGCGTCGCGGCCCTTGACGAATCCCTTGCTGACGCCGGCGAGACGGACGAGAGGCATGTCGGACATCGACGCAGTCGCTCCGCTGGAGAATGGATGATGGTCACCGCGCGGCGGCAGCGCGCTCCGGCGCGGTCGCGGCGCCGGCCGGGCCGCCGCTCCCGCCGTTCGCCGCGGTGTCGTCCAGGAACGTCACCTTGACGGCCATGTCGGGCAGGATGCGCGGATCCTTCGCGCGGAAGCCGATCCGCACCTTGACGGTCGCCTTCTCGCGGTTGGCGGTCGGGACGATGGCGATCACATAGGCCGGGATGATCCAGTCCGGATAGGCGTCGAGCACGGCTTGCACCGGGCCGCCCTTGTGGACCCGGCCGATGAAGGCCTCGTTGACGTCGACCTCGACCTCGAGCGACTCCATGTCGACGATGGTGCAGATGCCGGTGCGGGTGAAGCTGCCGCCGGCCGACATCGGCGAGATCATCTCGCCGGGCTGCGCACTGCGGTCGACGACGACGCCGCCGAACGGCGCCTTGATGGTGTGCTTCTCCAACACCTCGCCGGCGCGCCGCGCATCCAGCGTCGCGGCCGCCTTCTGGGCCTTGGCCTGGGCGAGCTGGGCGCGCAGCACGTGGACGCGCGCCTCGGTGCGGGTGAGGTCGGCCTCGGTGGCGAAGCTCTTCTGCGACAGGCTGCGTGTGCGCTCCAGGATGCGCTCGGCGTCGCGCAGATCCGCCGAGATCGCCGTCACGGCGGCGTCGGCCGCCTCGACCCTGGCGGCGGCGAGCGCGAGGTCGGTCGCCGCGAGCGTGCTGTCGATGCGGGCGACCGGCTGACCGGCCTCCACCACCATGCCCTCCTCGACCAGCGTCTCGGTGACCTTGCCGGTGATCTCGGCCGCGACCGTCGCCTTGCGGCGCGCCACCACGTAGCCGGAGGCGGCGAGACCGGCCGCCCGTGGCCGCGCGGCCGGAGCGGTGGCCGGCGCCTGGCCGACGGTCGCCGGAGCCGGGCCGGTCGTCGGCTGAGCGGTCGGCGGGCCGGTCGGCGGGGCGGGGGTCGGGGGCGCCGACGTCTCGGCCGCCACCCGCGGGGCGGACGGCGCGCCCTCGTGCGGCACGACGGTCCAGACGGCGGCCGCCGCCGCGAGCCCGGCCGCGACGCCGCCGACCAGCA
Source organism: Rhodoplanes azumiensis (assembly GCF_042682915.1). Classification (NCBI taxonomy): domain Bacteria; kingdom Pseudomonadati; phylum Pseudomonadota; class Alphaproteobacteria; order Hyphomicrobiales; family Nitrobacteraceae; genus Rhodoplanes; species Rhodoplanes azumiensis. Next base: position 23,028 of record NZ_JBHUIW010000041.1, read on the forward strand.
CGGGCCACAGCCGACGACGCGGCGCCGCGGCCGCCGGGCTGCGGTCGATCGACAGCGACTGCAGAAGCTTCGTGCGGTCGTCCATCCGCCGTCGTCCATCCCTCGCTCCGGACGCGCCGGCGTCCCGGAAGATGTCGGGTCTCGTGGTCGGAATACGACCGGGCGGGGGCGCCGGACCTCCGATCTCGATGGTGGCCCTGAGATACGGCCGCAACCGGCCTAGCGCAACATCGTGACCCGCGGATGGTCGACTTTCGCGCGGCATCCTGAATGTCGCGCGCGGGGCTCGGTGCGGACGCGGCAGCGCATCGCCGATGCGGCGGGACGAAGAGTCGCGGGGCGTCGGGTCACCCCTGCCGCGCCACCGCGCCCGGCATCGGCTCGAGTGCCGGCTGGAGGCTCGGCACCAGGCGGCGCTTCTCGCGCCGCGCCGGGGCGACCCGGTAGACCTGCTTGGTCGCCTCGACGATGTGGACGCCGGCGAACGGCATGGCGAGCGTCGCGCCGGTGCGCTCCCAGGCGAGGGCCGAGCGCAGGAACCAGCGCTTGCCGATCGGCGGCATGTAGAGGGCCTCGCCCCACGAGGTCGGCGTGAACGAGGCTTCGCGCAGCAGGTGGACGATCTGGGTGCGCGAATAGGGACGGCCGTAGCCGAACGGCGTCGTGTCCATGCGGGCCCACAGGCCGCGGCGGTTGGGGATGACCACCAGGATGCGGCCGCTCGGCGCCAGCACGCGCCACACCTCGCGCAGGAGCGACAGGCCGTCCTCGGCCATCTCCAGCGCATGAACGAGCAGCACCCGGTCGACCGCGGCGTCGGTCAGCGGCAGGTCGTACTCCTCGACCAGGGCGGCGAGCGTCGGCCGCGCCGAGGGCCAGCGCACCACGCCCTGCTGGGCCGGCATGAAGGCGAGGCAGCGCTCGGCATGCTCGCGGAACAGGCCGAGATAGGGCGTCGGATAGCCGATGCCGAGCACCCGCTGGCCGCGGGTGTCGGCCCAGCGCGACCGAATGCCCCGGCCGACGAACCGGCGCGCCACCGTCCCGAGGTGCTGGGCGTAGAAATTCCGCAGGTCGACGACGTCGAGCGACATGGGACGGGTGACTGACTCTCGGGTGACTGAACTCTGGTGCAGCGGACGAGCGCGGCTTCGGCGCGCGCCGGCGAGACCGAATACGGCGGGGCGATCAAAACGCGGCGCGGGCCCGAACGCAAATCGAGATCGCCGGAAAGGTGACCGATTTGCGCCGGGCCCGCCCGGAGAGGAAAGGCCGGAGGCGGCACGCCGCCCCCGGCCGAGCCGTCGCGTGTCGCGCCGTCAGCGCTCGATGCACATGGCGATGCCCATGCCGCCGCCGATGCACAGCGTGGCGAGGCCCTTCTTGGCGTCGCGCTTGGCCATCTCGTGCAGCAGCGTCACCAGGATGCGGGCGCCCGACGCGCCGATCGGATGGCCGAGCGCGATGGCGCCGCCGTTGACGTTGACCTTCGAGGTGTCCCAGCCGAGCTCCTTGTTGACGGCGAGCGCCTGCGCCGCGAAGGCCTCGTTGGCCTCGACCAGATCGAGATCCTCGTGCTTCCAGCCGGCCTTCGCCAGGGCCGCACGGGTGGCCGGAATCGGCCCCGTGCCCATGATGGCCGGGTCGACGCCGGCATGCGCCCAGGAGGCGATGCGGCCGAGGATCTTGTGCCCGCCCTTCTCGGCGTCGCTGCGCCGCATCAGCACCACCATGGCGGCGCCGTCGTTGATGCCCGACGCATTGGCGGCCGTCACCGAGCCCTCCTTGTCGAAGGCGGGCCGCACTTTGGCCATCTGGTCGATGGTGGCGCCGTGGCGCGGGAACTCGTCGGTGTCGACGACCGTGTCGCCCTTCTTGGACTTGACCGTCACCGGAACGATCTCGTCCTTGAACTTGCCGGCCTTCTGGGCCGCCTCGGCCTTGTTCTGCGAGCCGACCGCGAACTCGTCCTGCTCGGCCTTGGTGATCTGCCATTTCTTGGCGACGTTCTCGGCCGTGACGCCCATGTGGTAGCCGTGGAAAGCGTCGAACAGGCCGTCGCGCAGCATGGTGTCGACGAGCTCGAGGCTGCCCATCTTCACGCCGCTGCGCAGATAGGCGAAGTGCGGCGACAGCGTCATCGACTCCTGGCCGCCCGCCACCACCACACCGTTGGCGCCGTCGAGGAGCTGCTGGGCGCCGAGCGCCACCGAGCGCAGGCCCGAGCCGCAGAGCTGGTTGATGCCCCAGGCTGGCGCCTCGACCGGGATGCCGGCGCCGATCGACGCCTGGCGGGCCGGGTTCTGGCCCTGCCCGGCGACCAGAATCTGACCGATGATCACCTCGGAGACGTCCTTCGCCTCGACCCCGGCGCGCTCCAACGCGGCCTTGATGGCGACCTTGCCCAGCTCGTGGGCCGGGAGGGTGCTGAACGCCCCGTTGAAATTGCCGACCGCCGTGCGCGCCGCGCCGACGATGACGATGTCGTCTGCCATGTTCGAAAGCTCCCTGGTTTGCGTTCGGACGGCCGCAGGGGCGAGTCCGCCCTGCGTGCCGCGTGATTCGCGGGCCCCGTTCGGTCGTGACCTCGATTATCGGTTGTCTGCGACGATCTCCGGACGGTGCCGGAGGCCGGATCTCGACGAGCTTGGCACAGCCGCTCTCACCTCGACAATCGCTGACGACGCCCGTGGTCGACGTTCGTGTCCCGGGTCGAGAGCCCGGGGGGTAGCGCCCGGGCACGCGCCCAGGGTCGCCGCTGCGGCGGCAGGTCGCGGGTCGCGACCCCGCGACGTGCAGGGCGATGCCGGCCTCCGAGCTTTTTGCGGATGCTCACACAAAACGGTAGCCGACGCCGAAGATTTCGCCTATTTTTTGGACCCCGAGCTCGTTTTGGGGCACGCGCACAAGACCTTCCGCACCGAGATCTTACGGACGATCCTACAGGACGCGCCCACAGACATCCCAGTTGCAGAGCGACAGCGCCATGGCCAAGTCGGAAGCCCCGGTTATCATCAAGAAATACGCCAATCGGCGGCTCTACAACACCGGTACGAGCACGTACGTCACGCTCGAGGATCTCGCCGCGATGCTGAAGTCGGGCGAGGATTTCGTCGTCTACGACGCCAAGACGGGCGAGGACATCACGCGCTCGGTGCTCACCCAGATCATCTTCGAGCAGGAGGGCAAGCAGGGCCAGAACCTCCTGCCGATCGCCTTCCTGCGTCAGCTCATCCGTTTCTACGGCGACAGCATGCAGATGCTGGTGCCGCGCTATCTGGAGTCCTCGCTCGACATGTTCTCGCGCGAGCAGTCGAAGTTCCGCGAGCAGATGACCCAGACCTGGGGCGTCGGCGGCTTCGGCTCGATGGAAGAGCAGGTGCGGCGGAACATGGAGATGTTCCAGCGCGCCTTCACGATGTTCACGCCCTTCGCGCGGCGCAGCGAGGCCGGCGAGTCCGAGCCGGCGGCCGAGCGGATCGACAGCAAGGCCGAGGCGCAGCCGGGCGAGATCGAGGCGCTGCGCCGTCAGCTCGAGGACATGCAGAAGCGCCTCGAGCGCCTCTCCGAGTCCGAGAAGGACAAGGGCGCCGCGAGCTGACGCGGCGCGAGTCACGACATCGCCGATCGTCGGGTGGGCAAAGGCGCGCCGAAGGCGTGCCGTGCCGACGCGATCGATTCAGCGGCGGCGAACCGCGTGGGCACGGCGCGTTCCGCGCCTTTGCCCACCCTTGTAACAGCGAGAGCGAGTATCG
>NZ_JBHUIW010000042.1:0-22935 GCF_042682915.1 Rhodoplanes azumiensis
CAAAGTGAGGAACTCAGGGGATGCGCCATCGCGCCGAGGCGGCGGCGGCCCGTGATGACGCTTATATGCCCGCCCCCGGATCAGGAGTCAACACCCTCGGGACGATTTCGTTCGATTTTGTCCATCCCCTTGGTCAGATTATCGAATTCCGGAACGGCGAGGCCGGCCGGTCGGTGGAGCGGGCGGCAGGCCTCGATTTCTCGGCTAGCCCGGGACGCTCGACGACTGCGGCCGCCGCGACCGGCCGGACCGCGCGCCGGGTTTTCGATCAGGCCGGTTTCTCCGCCGAAATCATGTAGTTGACATCCATGTCCCGGGTCAGCTGCCAGCGGTCGGCCAGAACGTTGTACATCACCCCGCTCTCGCCGGAGACCGCCAGGCCGGCCGCCTCGAGCGCAGCTTCGAGCTCCTGCGGGGTGACGAACTTGTCCCACTGATGCGTCCCGACCGGCAGCCAGCGCAGCACGTATTCGGCCCCGACGATCGCCAGCGCCCAGCTCTTGAGGGTGCGATTGAGGGTCGCCGCGACCATCAGGCCACCCGGCTTCACCATGCCGGCGCACACCGAGACGAACAGCGGCACGTCGGTGACGTGCTCGACGACCTCCATGGCCAGCACGATGTCGAAGGTCTCGCCGGCGGCGGCGAGCGTCTCGGCCGTGGTGTTGCGGTAGTCGATCGACAGCCCGCTCTGCGCCGCGTGCAGCTTCGCCACCTCGATGTTGGTCGTCGCCGGGTCGGCCCCGACCACCGAGGCGCCGAGGCGCGCCAGCGGCTCGGAGAGAATCCCGCCACCGCAGCCGATGTCGAGGATGCGCAGATCGGCGAGGCAATCGATGCGGCGCGGATCGCGGCCGAATCGCGCGCAGGCCGCCTCCTTCACCCAGCCGACCCGGACCGGATTGAACTTGTGCAGCGTGGCCATCTTGCCGCGCGGATCCCACCAGGTGCGGGCGATCGCCTCGAATCGGGCGACCTCGGCCGCGTCGACCGTGGTGGATCTGTCGAGATCGATGCTCATTCGGAATTCCGTCTGCCTGTGTTCGGTCCGTCCGCGGCCGTCGTCGCGACCGGGGCGGAGGTGACGGCGCCTGCTCGGGCGGCGCCTCTTCGAAAAAATCCGGCTCGACGCAGCCCGTTCGCCGGAGGGCTGCCCTGCGGTCGCCCCGTTGCCATCGCGGGGCACCGCCGTTATGTATACGCGCCTTTTTCGCGCCGGGATCAGGGCGATGCAAGCCTCGCGCAGCGAGCCGCCCGGCGCCGTCGATTGTCGAAGGACGACCCACCCGTCATGGCGCGCCTCGTGATGAAGTTCGGCGGCAGCTCCGTCGCCGATATCGACCGCATCCAGAACGTCGCCCGGCACGTCAAGCGCGAGGTCGACGCCGGCCACGAGGTCGCCGTCGTGGTCTCCGCCATGGCCGGCGCGACCAACCAGCTCGTCAAGTTCTGCCGCGACATCGCGGTGCTGCACGACCAGGCCGAATACGACGCCGTGGTCGCCTCGGGCGAGCAGGTGACCTCGGGGCTCCTGGCCATCGCGTTGCAGACGCTCGGGATTCCGGCACGCTCCTGGCAGGGCTGGCAGATTCCGCTGGAGACCTCCGACCAGCACGGCTCGGCCCGCATCACCGCCATCGACGGTGCGCCGCTGATCGCCGGCTTCGCGGCCGGGCAGGTCGCCGTGATCGCCGGCTTCCAGGGCATCCATCGCGAGACCGGCCGGATCACCACGCTCGGGCGCGGCGGCTCGGACACCTCGGCCGTGGCGCTCGCCGCTGCCGTCCACGCCGACCGCTGCGACATCTACACCGACGTCGACGGCGTCTACACGACCGATCCGCGGGTGGTGCCCAAGGCCCGCCGCCTCGACAGGATCGCCTTCGAGGAGATGCTGGAGATGGCCTCGCTCGGGGCCAAGGTCATGCAGGTGCGCTCGATCGAGCTGGGCATGACCCACAATGTCCGCATCTTCGTGCGGTCGAGCTTCGACAAGCCGGAGGACATCGATCCGCACCGGCCCCCTCCCGGAACCCTGATTTGCGACGAGTCCGAGATCATGGAACACGAGGTCGTCACCGGCATCGCCTTCTCCAGGGACGAGGCGCAGATTTCGGTGCGCAGCGTCGAGGACAAGCCCGGCGTCGCCGCCGCCATCTTCGGCCCGCTGTCCGACGCCAACATCAACGTCGACATGATCGTCCAGAACGTGTCGGCCGACGGCAAGACCACGGACCTCACCTTCACGGTCACGGCCGCCGACTTCGAGCGCGCCAAGGACACGATCGAGAAGGCGCGCGCCGCCATCGGCTTCGCCCGGCTCGACACCGCGACCGACGTGTCGAAGATCTCGGTCATCGGGATCGGCATGCGCAGCCATGCCGGCGTCGCGGCTTCCGCGTTCCGGGCGCTCGCCGACCGCGGCGTGAACATCCGGGCCATCACCACGTCCGAGATCAAGTTCTCGCTGCTGATCGACTCGGCCTTCACCGAGCTCGCGGTGCGCACGCTCCATACGCTCTACGGCCTCGACAAGGCCTGAGCCGCGACGCCGAGCCCGGCCGCCCGGTCGGCGGCCGGACACCGATCGGAAATGCCGCCCGGACAAGACGTTGCACAACGGGGGCGCGACCCGGGGCCGGCACGCGCTTTCGCTTGCAGCCGCCGCCGCGCATTCGCTATGACCGTTGCCGGAATCGATCTTCCGGCCCGCCCCGGCGCGATTCCCGTCCCGGACCCGGACCATCCTCGTCCGGCCGGCCCTTGTGACGCGACCCTTTAAGGATCTCACGCGATGCGCGGTGCGCTGGGCGGTCCGCGCGTGCTGTTACGGCGCCTCCGCGAGGTCATGGCGGAGCCGGTCAGCGCGCAGGAACGCCTCGACAAGATCGTGGTGCTGATCGCCGCGAACATGGTCGCGGAGGTGTGCTCCGTCTATGTTCTGCGCGTCGACGGCACGCTCGAGCTGTACGCTACCGAAGGCCTGAACCGGCAGGCCGTCCACCTCACCGTGATGCGCTCGGACGAAGGCCTGGTCGGCCTGGTCGCCACCGAGGCGAGCCCGATCAACCTCAACGACGCGCAGGCGCATCCGGCCTTCTCGTACCGGCCGGAGACCGGCGAGGAGATCTACCGCTCGTTCCTGGGCGTGCCGATCCTGCGCGCCGGCAACACGTTGGGCGTTCTCGTCGTCCAGAACCGCGCGCGAAGAACCTATTCCGAGGAAGAGGTCGAGGCGCTCCAGACCACCGCGATGGTGCTGGCCGAGATGATCGCCTCGGGCGAGCTCACCTCGCTGGCCCAGCCCGGCGCCGAGCCGGCGGTGCGCCGCCCGGTCCACGTGTCGGGCGCCGCGCTCACCGACGCCATCGCGCTCGGCCATGTGGTGCTGCACGAGCCGCGCGTCGTCATCACCAACTTCATCGCCGACGACGTCCAGAAGGAGCTGCGCCGGCTCGGCGTCGCGATCGAGACGCTGCGGGCCGAGCTCGACCTGATGCTGGAGAGCGGCGAGGTGGCGGAGGGCGGCGAGCACCGCGACGTGCTCGAAGCCTATCGCATGTTCGCCCACGACCGCGGCTGGGTGCACAAGCTGGAGGAGGCGGTGATCACCGGCCTCACCGCCGAGGCCGCGGTCGAGCGCGTGCAGTCCGACACCCGCGCCCGCATGCTGCGCCAGACGGACCCTTACCTGCGCGAGCGGCTGCACGACTTCGACGACCTCGCCCATCGCCTGCAGCGGCAGCTGCTCGGCTACGACCACGCGCCGACTCGCGACAAGCTGCCCGAGCACGCCGTCATCGTGGCGCGCTCGATGGGCCCGGCGGCGCTGCTCGACTACGACCGCAACCGCCTGCGCGGCCTCGTGCTGGAGGAAGGCGGCCCGAACTCGCACGTGGCGATCGTCGCCCGCGCACTCGGCATCGCCGCGGTCGGCGAGGTGCCGAACGCGACCGGCCTCGCCGATCCGGGCGACGCCGTCATCGTCGACGGCGTCACCGGCGACGTCCACATCCGCCCGACCCCCGACATGGAGGCGGCCTATGTGGAGCGGGTGCGGCTGCGTGCCCGCCGCCAACTCCAGTATCTCAGCCTGCGCGACAAGCCGGCCGTCACCAAGGACGGCCAGCCGGTCACGCTGATGATCAATGCCGGCCTGCCGATCGACCTGCCGCACCTCGCCGAGACGGGCGCGGTCGGCATCGGCCTGTTCCGCACCGAGCTGCAGTTCATGGTGGCGGCGCAATTCCCGCGCACCAGCGAGCAGCTCGCGCTCTATCGCAACGTGCTCGACGCCGCCGCCGGCAAGCCGGTGGTGTTCCGCACGCTCGACATCGGCGGCGACAAGGTGCTGCCCTACATGCGCAACTACGAGGAGGAGAACCCGGCGCTGGGCTGGCGGGCGATCCGCCTCGGCCTCGACCGACCGGGCCTCCTGCGCAGCCAGGTTCGCGCCATGCTGCGCGCCGCCTCGGGCCGCGAGCTGCGCATCATGTTCCCGATGATCGCCGCCGTGCACGAGTTCGACGAGGCGAAAGGCCTGGTGGAGCGCGAGCTGACCCATCTGCGCCGGCACGGCCACCGCCTGCCCGAGCGCGTCGAGGTCGGCACCATGCTGGAAGTGCCGGCACTGCTGTTCCAGCTCGACGAGCTTCTGGAGCGCGTCGATTTCCTGTCGGTCGGCTCCAACGACCTCCTGCAGTTCCTGTTCGCGGCCGATCGCGGCAATGCCCGCGTCGCCAACCGCTTCGATCCGTTGTCCGTGCCGGTGCTGCGCGTCCTCAAGCTGATCGTCGACCGCGCGAACGCGCACGGCAAGTCGGTCACGCTGTGCGGCGAGCTCGCCTCCAAGCCGATCGGCGCGCTCGCGCTCATCGCCATCGGCTTCCGCGCCTTCTCGCTGCTGCCCTCCGCGGTCGGCCCCGTGAAGGCGATGCTGCTCGACCTCGACGCCGGCAAGGTCGAACGCCTGGTCGCCTCGCTGATGGCGCTGCCGCTCGGCAGCGCCTCGGTGCGCGCCAAGCTCACCGCCTTCGCCGAGGCCGAAGGCCTGTCCCTCTGAGGCTTCACGATGCTGCCGCAAGCGAAGCTCGACGCCCTGGTGACGCGCCACGCCGCGCTCCAGGCGGAGCTCGCCGGAAAGCTCGCACCCGACGCCTTCGCCAGGCTGTCGCGCGAATTGTCCGAGCTCGATCCGATCGTCGAGACGATCACCCGCTACAAGGCGCTGCTGCGCGAGATCGACGACGTCGACGCGATCGCCGACGATCCCGGCAGCGACGCCGAGATGCGCCGCATCGCGGCCGACGAGAAGGCCGCGCTCGAAGCCGCGAAGCAGCAGCTCGAGGCCGACATCCGCCTGGCGCTCATCCCCAAGGACGCGATGGACGAGCGCAACGTCATCCTCGAGATCCGCGCCGGCACGGGCGGTGACGAGGCGGCGCTGTTCGCCGGCGACCTGTTCCGCATGTACGAGCGCTATGCGAGCCTGCGCGGCTGGAAGACCGAGATCCTGTCGGCCAGCGACGGCACCATGGGCGGCTACAAGGAGATCGTCGCCGAGATCCGCGGTGCCGGCGCCTTCGCGCGGCTGAAGTTCGAATCGGGCGTCCACCGGGTGCAGCGCGTGCCCGACACCGAGGCGTCCGGCCGCATCCACACCTCGGCCGCGACCGTCGCGGTGCTGCCCGAGGTGGAGGACGTCGACGTCGCGATCGACGACAAGGATCTCGAGATCGACACCATGCGGTCGAGCGGCGCCGGCGGCCAACACGTCAACAAGACCGAATCGGCGATCCGGGTGAAGCACGTGCCGAGCGGCATCGTCGTCTTCGTCCAGGAGGAGCGCTCGCAGCACCGGAATCGCGCCAAGGCGATGGCGATGCTGCGGGCGCGGCTCTACGACCAGGAGCAGCAGAAGCGCGAAGCGGCGCGCGCCGCCGAGCGGCGCGGCCAGGTCGGCTCCGGCGACCGCTCGGAGCGCATCCGCACCTACAACTTCCCGCAGGGGCGCGTCACCGACCATCGCATCAACCTGACCCTCTACAAGCTGCCGCAGGTGATGGAAGGCGAGGCGCTCGGCGAGATCGTCGACGCCCTCGTGACCGAGCACAATGCGGCGCTGCTCGCCGCCGAGGCCGGCGCGGCGTGAGGCTCCGGCGAACGACAGGGAGACGGTCGTGACTCTGCACAAGCCGCGCTTTCCGCTGCGCTGGCGGCACCGTCTCCTGCGGATGATGAAGCCGCGGACCCTCCAGGGCGTTTCGATCCAGATGGTGCTGGCGACCGCCCTGCTGATCGCGGCGCTTTCCTGGTCCGGATATCTCGGACGGCTCCATCAGCTGCTCGCCGGATGGATCGGGTGATCGTCGCCGCCGGCAGCACGGTCGCGGCGGCGCGCCAGGCCGTCGCGACGGCACTGCGGGCCGGGTCGCTCGACACGCCGGATCTCGACGCGCGGCTTCTCGTCGGCCATGCGCTCGGGCTCGATCACGCCGGCCTCGCGAGCGCCGCCGACCGAATGCTGACTGCGGCCGAGGCCGATCACGTGAATGTGCTCGCGAGGCGCCGGCTCGCCCGCGAGCCGGTGGCGCGCATCCTCGGCCACAAGGAGTTCTGGAGCCTGCCGCTCGTCGTGACGCCCGACGTGCTCGATCCGCGTCCCGACACCGAGACCGTGGTGACGGCGGCGCTCGCCGCGATCGACGCCTCCGGCGAGCGGCGGGCGGCACGGCGCATCGCCGATCTCGGCACCGGCTCCGGCGCATTGCTGCTCGCGCTGCTGCGCGAGCTTCCCGGCGCGCTCGGCATCGGCACGGATACCAGCATCGCAGCGCTCGCGGTCGCGCGCGAGAATGCGGGCCGGCTCGGCCTGTCGCAGCGCGCGCGCTTCGTCGCCTGCGACTACGGCAGCGCGCTCGCCGGCGGGCTCGATCTCGTCGTCTCCAATCCACCCTACATCCCGACCGCCGACATCGCCGCGCTCGACCCCGAGGTGCGCGACTTCGATCCGCGCGCCGCGCTCGACGGCGGCCCGGACGGGCTCGCCGCCTACCGGGCGATCGCGGCCGACGCCGCGCGCCTGCTCGCACCGGGCGGCACGCTCGTGGTGGAGGTCGGGTATGATCAGGCGGCCGTCGTCGCGGCCCTGTTCGACACCGCGGGCCTAGTCCGGAGCGGTGGTCCATATCAGGACTTTTCCGGACACTTTCGTGCCGTCATGGCACACCGGCAAACCTGATATACAAATTTGAAAGTCTTTCCCAAACGCCGACAAAAAAGAGCTTGATTCCGTAGCGGGAACGACTAGGTTCCGCTTACGGAATCGACCTGGGTCGGTTTGAGCTGCTGCAGAGGACGCCCGGAGCGTAGGCTCGGCGAGGCACGCAGCGGAGGCAGTCACCAAAATCCGTCGAAACAGGGTTGGTGCTGCGCTACTCGGGATCGAACACTTCAGCGGCTTGGGCGTGGGCTTCGATCGCACTCCGGAAGCCCCGCGAGCATCGTGAGAGGTTGGCAGCGCCGCAGACGTGCTGCGGTCACAAGCTGAGCCATCGGAAGGACTTGCGGCGTGACCCCCGTCGGCGCGCCGGGGCATCGGCTGCGCGCGGTTGCAGACCGGTGTCGGTCGGCCGTCGGCCGATCGATGCAACCATTGATCTAACCGGCGGTGGACCCGCCGCAATCAGAGGTGGCCAAAAGCCGATCATGAGAAACGGTCAGAACAAGCGCATGCGGGGCCGCAACCGCAAGAGCCACAATCCCCTCACCCGGGTCTACGAGTCCAACGGCCCCGACGTGAAGATCCGCGGCACCGCCTCGCACATCGCCGAGAAGTACATGCAGCTCGCACGCGACGCGCAGTCCTCCGGCGATCCGGTTTCGGCCGAGAACTATTTCCAGCATGCCGAGCATTATTTCCGGCTGATCGCGACGGCGAACGAGCAGTTCCGCCCCGAGCGGCCGTTCTTCCGCGGCGAGGGCGCCGCCGATTCCCGCGACGACATGTACGACGACGATGGCGACGATCAGCCGAGCCTGCCGGGCACCGGCGAGCAGCCGACCTTCGGAACCCGCGATCCGCAGCCCTATCTGCCGCGCGACGCGCAGTTCTTCACGCCCCGCGAGCAGCCCTATGCGCGCCAGCCGCAGCCGGCGACCACCGACGAGGGCATCGATCGCCTGCCGTCCTTCGTGACCGGCGCGCCGGCGCCGCAGCAGCAGGCAGCGCAGAATTTCGGTCAGAACGGCTTCGAGGGCCAGAGCGGCCCGGGCGGCGCCGATCGCTTCCCGCTGCATCGCCGACGCCGGCGCCATCGTGGCACCCGCGGCGAAGGCGCACCGGCGACCGAGTCGAGCGACGACGGCTCCGCGCCGTCGCAAGAGTGAGCCGCAGGAGTGAGCCGCGCTTCGTGTCGGCTCGCGCGCTGCTCGTCTCGTCCGACGAAAACGCCGCCACCCTCGAGGTGACGGCGTTTTTTCTTGATGTTTGGAGGGCGGGCGCACGGAGCTCCGCCGCGCCCTCCCCTCACCGCCGCCGGGCCGGCAGCAGCCGGAGCAGCAACAGCGAGCGCGCCGTCACCTCGTAGTCGTGCCCGAAGTCGAAGCGCTCGAGATCGTCCTCCTCCCAATCGACCGTCTCGACATTGGTGTCGATCAGACGCAGCCAGCCGCGCCCGCCCGCGACCTCCGGCAGCGTGAACTTCACCGGGATCTCGGCGGCGTTGACGATCAGCAGCATGGTCGCGTCGTGGCCTAGCCGGCGGATGCCGGTCTCCTGGGCGCGCCCGTCGAAGATCACGCCCATGCACTTGGCGTAGGGGTCGTCCCACTGCTCGGATCCCATCTCCGTGCCGGCCGGCGTCAGCCAGGTCACGTCGCGGATGCCGAGCGCCTCGTTCCACTCGCCGGTGAGGAAGCGGTTGCGGCGCAGGATCGCATAGTCCCGGCGGATGGCGATGACGCGCGCCGTGAAGTCGAGGAGCGCCCGCCCGTCCGGCGTGAGATTCCAGTCGACCCAGCTGATCTCGTTGTCCTGGCAGTAGGCGTTGTTGTTGCCGTGCTGGGTGCGGCCGAACTCGTCGCCAGCCGTGATCATCGGCGTGCCCTGGCTGAGCAGCAGGGTCGCCAGCAGATTGCGCTTCTGGCGCTCGCGCAGCACCTTGATGCCGGGATCGTCGGTCGGGCCTTCGGTGCCGTGGTTCCAGGTGTAGTTGGCGTTGTGGCCGTCGCGGTTGTCCTCGCCGTTGGCCTCGTTGTGCTTGTCGTTGTAGCTGACGACGTCGTTCAGCGTGAAGCCGTCGTGCGCCGTGATGAAGTTGACGCTCGCCCACGGCTTGCGGCCGCGCCGGTTGAACAGGTCGCCCGAGCCGGTGAGCCGGGTGGCGAACTCGGCCAGCTGGCCTTCGTCGCCCTTCCAGAACTTGCGCATCGTGTCGCGATAGCGGTCGTTCCACTCCGCCCAGCCGGGCGGGAAGCGGCCGACCTGATAGCCGCCGGGTCCGCAGTCCCACGGCTCGGTGATCAGCTTCACCGAGGAGAGCACCGGATCCTGCCGGCACGAATCGAGGAAGCCGCCGCCCTCGTCGAAGCCGTAGGGCTCGCGCGCCAGGATGGTGCCGAGATCGAAGCGGAAGCCGTCGACCCGCATCTCCTCGACCCAGTAGCGCAGCGAATCGGTGATCATCTGCAGCACCCGCTGATGCGAGAGGTTCAGCGTGTTGCCGGTGCCGGTGTCGTTGATGTAGTAGCGCGGCTGGTCGGGCAACAGGCGATAATAGGCGGCGTTGTCGATGCCCTTGAACGACAGCGTCGGGCCGCGCTCGTTGCCTTCGGCCGTGTGATTGTAGACGACGTCGAGGATCACCTCGATGCCGGCATCGTTGAGTCGCGCCACCATCTCCTTGAACTCGGCGAAGGCGAAATCCGGCACGGCGGCGTAGCGGCGCGCCGGTGCGAAGAACGCGATGGTGTTGTAGCCCCAGTAGTTCACCAGGCCCTTCTCGGTGAGATACGTGTCGTCGACGAAGGTGTGGATCGGCAGGAGCTCGACCGCGGTGACGCCGAGGTCGCGCAGATGCCGGATCACGCTCGGCTGGCAGAGGCCCCGGAAGGTGCCGCGCAGCGGCTCCGGCACGTCGGGATGCAGCTTGGTGAAGCCCTTGACGTGCATCTCGTAGACGATGGTGCGATCCCACGGCACCTTGGGCGAGCGCACGTCGCCCCAGGTGAAGGCCGGATCGACGACACGGCCCTTCAGATTGTTCGGCGCGCTGTCGCGCTCGTCGAACGTGGTGTCGTCGCCGCTCTCGAGCTGATAGCCGAACAGCTCGGGCCCCCACTTGATCTGGCCGAACACCGCCTTGGCGTAAGGGTCGAGCACGAGCTTGTTGGGATTGAAGCGATGGCCGTTCTGCGGCTCGTAGGGGCCGTGCACCCGGTAGCCGTAGATGGTGCCGGGCCGGGCGTCGGGCAGGAAGCCGTGCCACACCTCGTCGGTGAACTCCGGAAGCTCGATGCGCTCGAGCTCCGTCTCGCCGGCGTCGTCGAACAGGCAGAGCTCGACCTTGGTGGCGTGCGCCGAGAACAGCGCGAAGTTGACACCGAGCCCGGTCCACGTGGCGCCGAGCGGATGCGGCGAGCCTTCGCGGATGCGCGACGCGCCGGAGCCGTTGCGCGGCTTCACCGGAATCGCCGCGGTCGGCGGGGTGACGTGCTGGGTCATCGCTTTCGGTCTCCACCGGAAGATCGAGGGCGTCCGGCGGCCCGGCGACGCACCGCCCTCCGCGGCCCCCTCGGGGCCGCGAGAGCGATTCGCGGCTGAACGCCAAGAAGATCGGACGCCGGCCGCAGCGGAGCATGATGATGCTCCCCGGCCGGCGTTTTTCAACCGGCTCGGTTCCGGAAAGTTCCATGCGGCGCACTCGCGGCGCGCCGGCCATCCCCGGACGCACGACCACCACGCACGACCCCACGGCACGGCGGCACCGTTTCGGATTCGGTGCGTTGTCTTGCGCGACGCCCTTCGGCTCTTCGGCCGCGGGCCACCAAGGAGCGAGACATGCCCGACCGTGTGGCCGACCGCCTGGCCGACCGCGCGCGCGGCGGCGCCCGTATCCCGCCGGCGGAGAGCCCGACGCTGGCGGAACTGCTGACGCTCGCGGTCGGCGTCGTGGTGGTCGTCGCGCTCTATCTGGGCCGCGACGTGCTGGTGCCGATCGCGCTCGCCGTGCTGCTCACCTTCGTGCTGGCGCCGCTGGTGCGGGCGCTGCGCTGGCTGCGGCTGGGGCGGGTGCCGGCCGTCATCGTCGCCGTCATCGTCGCGCTCGCCGTGATGTCGGCGATCGGTGCCGTGATCGCCAGCCAGATCGCCAGCTTCGCCCAGGATCTGCCGCGCTACGAGACGACCATCCGCGACAAGGTCGAGGTGGTGCGCGACCAGACGCTCGGCCGGGTGACGCGGCTGATCGCGCAGCTCGAGCACATGCGCCCCGACCCTCCGGGCGAGACCAGGGAGACCGCCGGCGCGCCCGAGGCCGCGCCGCAGGAGCAGAGCGGCCAGAAGCCCGTACAGAGCGGCAAGCAGAACGGCGGAGACACGGCGCATCAGTCGCCGCTCGCCATCGCTCGTCAGTGGCTGTCGCCGGTGCTGAGCCCGCTCGCGACGCTCGGCATCGTGCTGGTCTTCGTGACCTTCATCCTGCTGCAGAAGGAGGATCTTCGGGATCGCTTCATCCGTCTGTTCGGCTCGCGCGATCTCCACCGCACCACCGTGGCCCTCAACGACGCCGGGCGGCGTCTCAGCACGTTCTTTCTCACGCAGCTCGCGCTCAACACCGGCTTCGGCGTGCTGGTGACGATCGGGCTCTGGTTCATCGGCCTGCCGAGTCCGATCCTGTGGGGCCTCGTCGCCGCCCTGTGCCGCTTCGTCCCTTATGTGGGGGCGTGGATCTCGACCCTGCTGCCGCTCGCCGTCGCGGCCGCGGTCGATCCCGGCTGGACGATGTTCTTCTGGGTGCTGGCGCTGTTCCTCGCGACCGAGCCGCTGCTGGGACAAGTGATCGAGCCGCTCGCCTACGGTCACTCGACCGGCCTGTCACCCGTCTCGGTGCTGATCGCCACCGTGTTCTGGACCTGGCTGTGGGGTCCGATCGGCCTCGTGCTGGCGACGCCGCTCACGCTCTGTCTCGTCGTGCTCGGCCGACACGTGGAACGGCTTGAATTTCTCGACGTGCTGCTCGGCGACCGGCCGGCCCTGACGGCGACCGAGACCTTCTACCAACGTATGCTCGCCGCCGATCCCGACGAGGTTCAGGAGCAAGCCGAAATCCTGCTGAAGACGCGATCGCTCTCCGCCTATTACGACGAGGTGGCGCTGCGTGGCCTCGCGTTGGCCGCCGAGGATTCCTCACGCGGCGTTCTCGGCCCCGGCCGCATCCGCGCCATCGCCGACGCCGTGACGGAGCTGGTCGAGGAGCTCGACGACTACGACGACCGCGCGCCGGCGCCGACCGTCGAGGGCGCGAGCCCCGTCGCGGTCGAGCGGGAGGACACGAACGACGCTCCCCCCGGCCGCTTCGCCCCGCCGCCGGAGGAGCGCACCGGCGTCTGGGCCTGTCCGGCGCCCGTGCTGTGCATCGCCGGCGCGACGCCGCTCGACGAGGCGGCGACCGCCATGCTGATGCAGTTGCTCGGCAAGCACGGGCTCGGCACCCGCGCGCTCGCGAGCGACCGCCTGTCGCGCACGCACGTCGCCGCCCTGGAACCGGACGGGATCGCCTTCGTCTGCATCTCGCTCGTCGATTCGACCGGCCATCTCGCCCGCACCCGTCATCTGATCCGGCGGCTGCGGCGTCAGCTTCCCGGCGTGCCGATCCTGGTCGGTCTGTGGCCGGAGCGCGACGACGCCGTCGAAGGCGAGAGCATCCGCGCCACCATGGGAGCCGATGCCTATGTCGCGTCGCTCACCGAAGCCGTCAACGTGTGCGTCGACGCCGCGGCGGCGACCGCATCGCCGCGGCCCGAGGCTGCCGCGGATCGTCCGCGACCCGACGGAGCGCGGACCGCCACGCCCGCGTCGTCGATGGCGCCGGCCGCGCCGGCGTGAGACTCAGCGCGGATACAAAATCCCCGGCAACCAGGTCGCGAGGCCGGGCACCACCCACAGGCCGACGAGCGCCAGGAGCTGGATCAGCACGAACGGGATCGCCCCGACATAGATGTGCGCCGTGGCGATCTCCTTCGGCGCGACGCCGCGCAGGAAGAACAGGGTCGGGCCGAGCGGGGGGTGGAGGTAGGAGGTCTGCAGGTTGAGCGCGATCATCACGGCGAGCCACACCGGATCGACGCCCGGGAGCTGCAGCAGCGCCGGCGCCACGATCGGCACGACGACGAAGATGATCTCGAAGGCGTCCATCACGAAGCCGAGCAGGAAGATCGCCAGCATCACGGTGAGCAGCGCGCCTGCGGTACCGCCCGGCAGGTCGGCGAGCGCGCCGTGGACGAGATCGTCGCCACCGAGCCCGCGGAAGACCAGGCTGAACAGCGTCGCCCCGATCAGGATGAGGAAGATCATGCTGGTGACCTCGGCCGTGCGGGCCAGCACCGGCACGAGGTACTTTTCACGATGGACGCGCAGCACGGGCCGCAGCAGCAGGGCCGCCGCTGCGATCAGCAACGCGGCCGGCACGAGGGCGACGGGATCGCCGGCGAGAAGGCGTCGCACGTCGAGGCCGCGCTCCGAGAGAAACCGCAGCGCGGCGATCACGGTCGCGATCAGGACGAGCCACGGCACCCAGGCGCGCGGATCGGGCCGCGCCGCGAGCAGCATCGCGCCGAAGGCCCCGACCGCGGCGGCCTCGGTCGGCGTCGCGAGCCCGCCGAGGATCGAGCCCAGCACCGCGACGATCAGCAGGATCGGTGCGACCAGGACGGCGAGCGTGCGGCGGACGAGCGCGAAGCCGCGCGGCGCATCCGGGTCCGGCGGGATCGGCGGCGAGGATTTCGGGGCGACGATCGCCACGCCGACCAGGAAGACGAGATAGAGGGCGACGAGCCCGAAGGCCGGCACGATGGCGCCGGCGAACAGGTCGGCGACCGTGACGGACTGGGGCGCGAAGTTGCCCTGGGCGAGCTGGGCCGCCTGATAGGCGTTGCTCATCTGGTCGCCGAGCAGAAGCAGAACGGTCGCGGGCGGGAAGATCTGGGCGAGCGTCGCGGTCGCCGCCACGGTGCCGGCGGCGAGGCGCTTGTCGTAGCCGTGCCGCAGCATGGTCGGCAGCACGATCAGGCCCATCGTCACCGTGGTGGCGCCGACGATGCCCTTGGCGGCGGCGAGCAGCACGCCGACGAACACGACCGCGACGGCGAGGCCGCCGCGAAACGCGCCGAACAGCCGGCCCATCGCCTCGAGCAGATCCTCGGCGACGCGCGAGCGCTCCAGCATCACGCCCATGAACACGAACAGCGGGATGGCGAGCAGCACCTCGTTGGTCATCACGCCGAAGATGCGCTGCGGCAGCGCGCCGAGGAGGCTGGGCGCCATCACGCCCAGGACATCGCCGATCGCGACGAAGATCAGCGCGACGCCGCCGAGCGTCAGCGCCACCGGAAAACCCGCCGGCAGCAGAGCCACGGCGGTGACGACCATGGCGATCGCGACGACTGTCTGGAGATCCATCGTCACACGTCTGCCGGGCCGACGACGTCGCCGTCGCGCAGCACCGCGAGCGCGCGACACAGCTGGGCGACGCCCTGAAAGAGCATCAGCGCGGCGAAGATCGGGATCAGCGTCTTGAGCAGGAACACCAGCGGCAGGCCGCTCGCCTCGCGCGAGCGCTCCATCAGGGCCCAGGAGCGCGCCGCATAAGGCACCGACAGCCACAGCAGCACGATCGCGAACGGCATCAGGAACACGAGCGTGCCGAGCGCGTCGACCCACGCTTTTCGTCGCGGCGCCATGGTCGCGTAGACGATGTCGACCCGGACATGGCCGCCGCGGGCGAGCGTGAAGGCCGCGGCGAGCAAGAACAGGCCGGCGTGGGCGTAGACGGCCGTCTCCTGCAGCCACAGCGAGCCGAGCCCCAGCGCGTAGCGCAGCAGCACGACGGCGAGCTGCACGACCACGACCACGAGCGCGCCCCAGGCCGCGAGGCGGAATATCGCGCCGGTGACGCGGTCGATCCCATCGGCGGCCGCCACCAGACCGCGGCCGGGCGACGCGCCGCGCGGTGCGGGTGACGGGAACAGCACGGGTGAAACGTAACCGGGACCGGACATGGCGCCTTATACGCCGGTCCGGCCCCGGGAATGAAGGGCCGCGCCGCGGGGCGCGGCCGCGCCGCGGCTCAGAGCAGACCGCAGCCGCAGCCGAGCGTCCAGCTGCGGCCGTCGGCGCCGACCACGGTCGGCATCGCGTCGGCGATCATCGCGGCCGCGAGCGCGCGACCGTCGTCGGGCCCCGCCTCGAGGCCCGCATAACGCGGCCCGAAGTCCACCGAGGCCTGGCGGCCGTAGCCGGCGTAGTGCTTGATCGGCAGCCAGTCGGGGGCGACCGCGAGCGCCGCCGGGGCGAGGCTCGCGAACGCTCCCTCGCCGTGGACGACCTTGCCGCCCACCATGGTCATGGCCGCGCTCATCTGCGAGATGCGGTTCTCGGGCACCGAGAAATAATCCTCGTTCAGCATCGCGATGTCGGCCCATTTGCCGACCGAGAGCGTGCCCTTCTTGTCCTCCTCGCGGGTGATCCAGGCGCCGTTCGCCGTGTAGGCCTTGAGCGCCTCCTCGCGGCTGAGCAGGTTGCGGTCCGAGGCATGGCGCAGCCCGCCGACCGTCTTGCCGGTGACCAGCCACTCGATGCCGACCCACGGATTGTGGCTCGCGGCGCGGTTGCCGTCGGTGCCGAGCGCATAGGGGATGCCCATCTCGCGGATGCGGGCGAAGGCCGGCGCGTCGGCGGCCGCCTCCATGCCCCACTTCTCGACATAGGCCTCGCCGTCGAGCGACATGCGGTTCTGGAGGCCGAGACTGCCGCCGAGCGCCTGCAGGCGCTCCAGCGAGCGCGCCGAGAGGCCCTCGCAGTGCTCGAGGCCCCAGCGCAGCTTGTCGACCGGCACCTCCTTGTGGACCTTCTCGACCACGCCGAGGATGCGCTGCGCCGTGAAGTCGAACGAGGCGTGCATGCGGAACGGCCAGCCGTTCTGCGCCACGAAGGTGAGAACCTCGGTGAGCTTCTCCTCCATGATCGGCGGCTGGCGGACCGGATCCTTGGCGAAGTTGGTGTTGTCGCCGGCCGCCCACACCGTGTACTCGCCGGCGCCGGAGAGCCGGAAGTAGTCGTCGCCCTCGTAGAGCTTGGCGGTGGCGAGCCAGCCCTTGTAGTCCTCGATCTCGCGGCCCGGCCGCTGCGCCATCAGCGTGTAGCCGATGCGCACGGTGAGCGCCTTGTCGGCGGCGAGCTTGGCGATCGCCTGATAGTGCTCGGGATAGTTCTGGCCGCCGCCGCCGGCGTCGATCAGGCTGGTCATGCCGAGCCGGTTCAGCTCGCGCATCATGTGGCGCGTCGAGGTGACCTGATCCTCGGGCGACAGCTTCGGAATCTTGCCGAACACCGACAGGAGGCTGACGAGGCTCGTGGTGGCGATCACCAGGCCGGTCGGCATGCCGCTGCCGTCGCGGGCGATCACGCCGCCGAACGGATCGGGGGTGTCGCGGTTCCAGCCGAGCGCCCGCAGGCCCGCCTTGTTGACGAAGCCGCGGTCGTAGAGGTGCATCACGTAGCAGGGCACGTCGCCGGTCGCCGCGTTGATCTCGGCGAGCGTCGGCAGCCGCTTCTCCTTGAACTGGTGCGGCGTCCAGCCGCCCATCACCTGCACCCAATGCGGCGCCGGGGTGCGGGCCGCCTGCTCCTTCAGCATCGCGAGCGCGAGCGCCAGCGAGGGCACGCCGTCCCAGCGGACCTCCTGCGAGTAGGTGAGGCCGCCGCGGATGAAGTGCGTGTGGGCGTCGTTGAGCCCCGGGATCACGGTGCGGCCGCCGGCGTCGACGATCGTCGTCGATGGCCCGCGGAACGCCTCGAGGTCACGCCGCGACCCGACGCCGACGATCTTGTCGCCCGCCACCGCGATCGCTTCCGCACGCGGCGTCTTGGGGTCGAGCGTCACGATCTTGGCGTTCTCGATGATGATGTCGGCCTTGCCGCCCGGCGCGGCGCTCTGCGCGACCGCGGCGACCGGCTCGATCACCCTGGCGGCCGCGTAGAGGCCGCCCATCACGGCCGCACCGCCCATGAAACGGCGTCGCGACAGCGAGGCCGCCGCGAATCCGAACGGTTTTGCTCCGCAGAACAGGCACATGTTTCCTCTCCCGAGTCGTCTTCGTTGCACGGACGCGAATGCGGGGCGCGTCCGTATTCGTTTGTTGGCGCGGAGAGTGCGTGAGCGCGGCGGCGCGGTCAACAGCGAGAATGCCGCGACGTGACAGATCACGATCGCCAGGGGCACGACAGGCCTGGATCGTGAAATGACGAAAGGCCCGCCGCGCGGACGCGACGGGCCGTTGCCGATCAGACCGGCGCCCGGCAGTTGTTCGGTCCTTCCGGGACGGTGCGGAGCACCGGACCCGGAATCCAGACACAAATCGCGAGATTGTCGCTGGATCCCGGGTTCGCGAGCCTTCGGCTCGCGCCCCGGAATGACGTCGCGCAGATCAGCCGGCGGTCTTCAGTACGTGCTCGGCGATCTCGGCGCGGGTCGCGACATGGACGTCGTCGCGCTCCATCACGGTCTTGACGATCGCCTCGTAGGCCCAGGCACCCGACGGACGGCCGAAGACGTGACAATGTGCCGTCACGTCGATCACCAACGCCTGGTCCTCGCTCGCCAGCACGTTCGCGAGGAGGTCGTCGAACATTGTAACAAAATCGCGCGGCGAGCGACCGAATCGCATCGCGTGCGGGAGATCGTTGATCTCCATGGTGAGCGGGATCGCGACGATGCGGCCGTTGTCGCAGGTTTGAATATAAGGCCGCTCATCGTCGAACACGTCGCCCTGCCACAGATAGCCGGCCTCGATCAGCAGACGCGAGCCGTCGCGCGACGGCGTGCCGCGCGGGCTGATCCAGCCGACCGGGCGCTTGCCGGAGACGCTCTCGATCGCCCGGGTGGTCTTGTCGATGTCGGCCTTCGCCTGCTCGACCGTCAGGGTCGCCGGGATCACGTCCTGGGCCCAGGCGTGGGCGACGATCTCGTGGCCCTCGTCCACCATGCGCTTGAGCACGGCGGGCGTCCGCTCGGCGAGCACGCCCGACGTCATCACGCTGGCGCGGGCCTTGTGCCGGCCGAGATTGCGCAGCAGGCGATCGATGCCGCGGGCGACGCCGTAATGGCCCCAGGACAGCGCGTTGGTGTCGAAGGCGCCGGCCGGCAGCGGGTTGCCCATCGGGCCGACGCCAGGCGCCTTGCCGTCCGACCAGGCCTCGTAAGCGAGGTTCAGGATGACGGCGACATGCCGGCCGCCGGGCCAGCGAAACGTCTTGTCGAGACGGGTGACGCGCGTGTCGCGCGCGACGAAGTCGAGCTCGGCGGACATGGGATCTCTTCGGTGGCGGGAAACGGGCGGCGGAACCAGGATGGTCGGGGGACTATAATCGCGCCCTGCCGCCCGTCCACCCCGCCCGCTGCATTGCTTCCGCGCCGTCCGGCCGCGCCGGTTCGCGATCCGAAACGCGATCGGTCGCGGTCAGTCCAGCGTCAGCGCGTGCACGGCGAACCACGCCTGCGGGTCCGTCCAGGTGGTAGCGACGCGCCAGCCGGCGCCGGCCGCCAGCGTGCGGAACAGCTCGGGCGTGTACTTGTAGCTGTTTTCGGTGTGGATGGTCTCGCCGCGGCGGAACTCGAAGCAGCGGCCGTCGACCCGCACGCGCTGGCGCGTCTTGCTGGCGAGATGCATCTCGATGCGATGCAGCTCGCGATTGTAGACGGCACGGTGCCAGAACGCGCCGAGATCGAAATTGGCGCCGAGCTCGCGGTTGATCCGGCGCAGCAGGTTGAGGTTGAACTCGGCCGTGACGCCGGCGGCGTCGTTGTAGGCGGCGACGAGAACGTCCGGATCCTTCACCAGGTCGACGCCGAGGATCAGCCGCGCCCCCGGCCCGAGCAGCGTCCCGGCATGGCGCAGGAAGGCGGTCGCCTCGTGCGGCTCGAAATTGCCGATGGTCGAGCCCGGAAAGAAGCCGACCTTCGGCCGCGCCGCGATCTCGGCCGGCAGCGGAAACGCCGCCATGACGTCGGCGACGACCGGCAACACCTGCAGGCCGGGAATCTCGCGCGACAGCCGCGCCGCCTGGCCAAGAAGGAACGTCTCGGAAATGTCGACCGGCACGAAGGCGTGCACCGGAGCGGCGCCGAGCAGGATGCGCACCTTGGTCAAGGCGCCGGCGCCGAACTCGACCAGGGCCGCATCCGACGGAATGAAGGCCGCGATCTCGGCCGCCCGCGCGGTCAGGATGCCGGTCTCGGTACGGGTCGGATAATACTCGGGCGTCCGCGTGATCGCCTCGAAGAGCTGCGAGCCGCGCTCGTCGTAGAAGTACTTGGGCGGGATGCTCTTCGGATCGGCCGAGAGGCCCGCGACGACGTCGGTGAGGAAGGCGCGATGCGTCGCATCGTCGACGGGAAGCGGATGCGGCAGGCGAACATGAGCGGTCATCGGGGATCCTCGATCGTCGATCCGGGGCGCGCGCGGCGACGCGCGCCGTTCAGGCCGGGAAACTCGCCAGCCGCACGCCGGTGAACTGCCAGCGCGCCGACGGCGGGAAGAAATTGCGGTAGGTGGTGCGGGCGTGGCCGGGCGGGGTGGCGAGCGAGGAGCCGCGCAGGACCATCTGGTTCACCATGAACTTGCCGTTGTACTCGCCGAGCGCACCGTCGGCGGCCCGGTAGGCCGGATAGGGCGCATACGCGCTGCGGGTCCACTGCCAGACAACGCCGAACGCATCGGCGAGTTCACCCGAGCGCGCCGCCACCTCCCACTCGAACTCGCTCGGCAGATGACGGCCGGCCCAGCGCGCGAAGGCGTCGGCCTCGTAGTAGCTGACGTGACAGACCGGCGCGGCGGGATCGACCGGCACGAGGCCGCCGAGCGTCATCACGTGCCAGCCTCCGTCGTGCTCGCGCCAGTGGCCCGGCGCCCGCCAGCCTTCCGCCTGAACGGCGGCAAAGCCGTCGGAGAGCCACAGGGCGGCGGTGTCGTAGCCGCCGTCGCGCATGAAGGCGAGCCAATCGTGGTTGGTGACGAGCCCGCGCTCGAGCGACACCGGGCCGACCAGCACGCGATGGGCCGGCCCCTCGTTGTCGTAGGCGAAGCCGCCGCCCTGATGACCGATCGTTTGGATCCCCTCCGGGATGATCAGCGTGCCGGGCGCCCGCGCCGCGGCACGCCACCGCCAGTCGGGATCGTAGGCCGGCAGGCACGGGTTCTCGGAGAAGGCGTGCAGGATGTCGGTGAGCAGGAGCTCCTGGTGCTGCTGCTCGTGGTTGAGGCCGATCTCGACGATTGTCGCGACCTCGGGCGCCAGCGCCGCCTCGTCGGCGAGCAGCGCGTCGACCGCCGCGTCGACATGCGCCCGGTAGGCCGTGACGGCCGCGACGTCGGGCCTCGTCACCATGCCGCGGCGCGGCCGCGCGTGCCGCGGCCCGGCGGCGACGTAGTAGGAGTTGAACAGGAAGGCGAAGCGCTCGTCGAAGCGCTGGTACCCGGGCGCATGCGGCTCCAGCAGGAACTGCTCGAAGAACCATGTCGTGTGGGCGCGATGCCACTTGGTCGGGCTCGCGTCCGGCATCGACTGGATCACCTGGTCCTCGGCCGACAGCGGTGCGACGAGCCGCTCGGTGTGCGACCGCACAGCCCGGAAGGCGGCGCGCAGGCCGGACGGACGTGCGGCGACCATCGCCGGCGCGTCGCGGGTCGTCGCGTCCGAGTGCAGGTCGAGGTTCGGGCGAGGTCGGGTCGAGGCGCCGCGGCGCGGCGTGACGGCCGTCGTGCTCATGCTGGTGTCCGATCGCGGGGGCGGGTCGTGGCCGGCCGGGCGCCGCGAGGCGAGCCCGATGCCGGTCGTTCACCAAGAACCCGCGCCGCACGCACGGGTTCCCACCCGCCGCCAGCCCGACGCCGGGTCTCCCTCCATCTAGGCGCGCGCCGCACATCCGTCACCGCACGCTGCGATCACCGGCGGACACGAGACGGTGATCGAGCCCCCCCCCGCTAGATGCCGGCGCCGCCGGCCACGTCCGCCTCCAGGTCGGCCCGCACGGCCCGGGCGATCTGCTGCAGGCCGTGGTCGGCGCGGCGGCGCGGGTGCGGCGCCGTGATCTCGTGCGTCGCGGCGATCCGGCCCGGCGCACCGGCCAGCACCACGACGCGGTCGGCCAGATACGTCGCCTCCTCGATGTCGTGGGTGACGAACAGGATGGTCTTGCCGGTCTTTGCGCGGATGCGGATCAGCTCGTCCTGCAGGCTTTCGCGCGTGATCGCGTCGAGGGCCGAGAAGGGCTCGTCCATCAGCAGCACGGCCGGATCGACCGCGAGCGCGCGGGCGAGCGAGATGCGCTGGCGCTGCCCACCGGAAAGCTGATGCGGCCAGCGCGCCACGAGATCGGCGAGGCCGACGACGTCGAGCGCCGCCGCGGCGCGCGTCCTTCGGTCGCCGCGCGGAACGTCGCGGTGCTCGAGCCCGAAGGCGACATTGTCGATGACGCGGCGCCACGGCATCAACCGCGCATCCTGGAACACCAGCGCCACCGGCCGGCGGCCGGGACCGGTGCCCGCCACCGTCACGGTGCCGGCCGAGGGCTTCGCCAGATCGGCGACCACGCGCAGCAGAGTCGACTTGCCCACACCCGACGGGCCGACGATCGCCAGGAACTCGCCGCGGCGGACGTCGAGATCGACGCCCTGCAGCACCTCGGTGTCCGTCCCGTCGCGGGAGAAGGTGAGCGACAGGCCACGCAGCGAAATCACGCTCTCCATCGCAGCAACCATCCCTGAAGCGCCACGAAGGCCGAGTCGACGAGGCCGTAGAGGCCCGCCATGGTGAGCATGTAGACGACGACGATGTCGGTCGCGAGCAGGCTCGACGCCTGCATCATCCGCTGGCCGAGGCCGAAGACACCGAAGATCTCGGCCGCCACCACGGCCATCCAGGCTTGGCCGAGCGCCGTGCGCAGGCCGACCAGGATGCCGGGCGTCGCGGCGGGCAGCAGCACCTTCACGAGACGCTGGAGACCCGAGCGGAACCCGAAGGCGTCCGCGAGCTCGATCAGATCACGATCGACGGCCCGCACCGCCCCGTGCGCGGCGAAGTAGACGATCCAGAACACCCCGACCGCGATGATGAAGACGGCGGCCTGCGGCGCGACGCCGAACCAGATGATGGCGAACGGCACCCAGGCGAGGCCGGGCACCGGGCGAAGCACGCGCACGATCCAAGCCGAGAAGCTCTCCGCCCCGCGATACATGCCGGTCAGCACGCCGAGCCCGACGCCGAGCGCCGCGCCGACCGCGAGGCCGATGGCGTAATGACCGAGGCTCGCCGCGATCGCCGAGAGCCAGACGCCCGACGACACCTCGCGCATGAACGCGGCCGGAATGACGCTCGGCGGCGGCAGGAAGGCCGGGTTGACGATCCCGAGCCGCGGCCCGGCCTCCCACACCGCCAGGAAAGCGGCGAGGCCGAGGGGAGGAAGGAGATATTTGGAGAGGCGCACGAACGGTACCGCGGCAAGGTTCGGATCGAACAGGCATCATCCTTCGTCATGGCCGGGCTCGTCCCGGCCATCCACGACCTTGCGGGCGGCAAATGCTGCAAGACGTGGATGCCCGGCACGAGGCCACGGCTGTCCGGCACGGATTGTGCTTTATGCGGCGAGCCTCGGTTGGTGG
>NZ_JBHUIW010000043.1:0-3191 GCF_042682915.1 Rhodoplanes azumiensis
GCGAACGACACGGTGCGGGTGCGCGGCTTCGATCGCAAGACGCCGGCGCGCCGTCCGCTGCCGGAGCATCTGCCGCGCGAGCGCATCGTCCATCCGGCGCCGTCGGCGTGTCCGTGCTGCGGCGGTGCGCTGCGCAAGCTCGGTGAGGACGTCACCGAGACGCTGGAGGTGGTGCCGCGCCAGTGGAAGGTGATCCAGCATGTGCGGGAGAAGTTCACCTGTCGGGCGTGTGAGGCGATCACGCAGCCGCCGGCGCCCTCGCATCCGATCGCGCGTGGACGCGCCGGTCCGGCGCTGCTCGCCCACGTGCTGGTCTCGAAGTACGGCCTGCATCTGCCGCTCAACCGGCAGAGCGCGGCCTATGCGCGCGAGGGCATCGATCTCGACGTGTCCACGCTCGCCGACTGGGTCGGCGCCGCCGCGGCGACGCTGATGCCGCTGGTCGAGGCGCTTCGCACCCACGTGTTCGCAGCCGCGCGCATCCATGCCGACGACACGCCGGTGCCGGTGCTGGCGAAGGGCAAGACGCGCACCGGCCGCTTGTGGACCTACGTCCGCGACGATCGCCCGTTCGGCGGACACGACCCGCCGGCCGCGGTGTTCTTCTACTCGCGCGACCGCACCGGCGATCATCCGCAACAGCACCTCGCGCGCTTCGCCGGCCTGATGCAGGCGGATGCCTATGCGGGCTTCAACCGGCTCTACGCGGCCGGCCGCAAGCCGGGGCCGATCACTGAAGCCGCGTGCTGGGCACACGCACGGCGCAAGTTCTTCGAACTCGCCCGCATCAAGAAGGCGCCGATCGCGATCGAGGCCGTCAAGCGCATCGACGCGCTGTTCGAGATCGAGCGCGACATCAACGGCGCCTCTGCCGACGAGCGGCGGCGCGTGCGCGACCAGCAGAGTCGACCGCTCATCGCCGAGCTTCACGCCTGGCTGCGCGGCGAACGCACAAAACTCTCGGCCAAGAGCGAGACCGCCAAGGCGATCGACTACGCGCTCAAACGCTGGACCGCGCTCACCCGCTTCCTCGACGACGGCCGCCTGTGCCTGTCCAACAACGCCGCCGAGCGGGCGCTGCGCGGCATCGCGGTCGGGCGCCACAACTGGACCTTCGCCGGCTCCGACGAGGGCGGCCGCCGCGCCGCCGCTGTCTACTCCCTGATCGAGACCGCCAAGCTGAACGACATCGATCCGCAGGCCTGGCTCGCCGATGTCCTCGCCCGGCTCCCCGATCATCCCGCCCGGCGCATCCACGACCTCCTGCCGTGGAACTGGAAGGCTCCAGCCTCCGCCGCCGCCGCGGCCTGACGACCCCGAATCTCTGCCCGAACCGACTTCCCTGCGGCCTTCACCGGATGGGTACCAATGAGGCCGCAGCTTTGAGGCTGCGGAAGCATCCCCGGCGACGACAAGACCAAGCTGAAGGACGACCTGCTTCAATGAGGCCGCAGCTTTGAGGCTGCGGAAGCTCGAGGAGGTCGGGCCCGAACACGCTCGCGACGTCACGCCGCTTCAATGAGGCCGCAGCTTTGAGGCTGCGGAAGCTTTTGGTAAAGAGCATGAACTAATGGCATCTGTTCCTGCTTCAATGAGGCCGCAGCTTTGAGGCTGCGGAAGCCTGCTCGAGAATCTCGTCCTGCTCGTCCTTGGGCAGGTCTTGCTTCAATGAGGCCGCAGCTTTGAGGCTGCGGAAGCCCCGGGTGCATCGAGTTCAAGGCGATCCTTTCGGAGTTCTTGCTTCAATGAGGCCGCAGCTTTGAGGCTGCGGAAGCTAGCAATAATAGACCGAGACGATTTCAAATCACCAGCTTCAATGAGGCCGCAGCTTTGAGGCTGCGGAAGCCCAAGCCCACACCATCATTCGCGAGGTGTTGACCATCGCTTCAATGAGGCCGCAGCTTTGAGGCTGCGGAAGCCACTGTAGTACTTGCTGGGGAATCCCTCGTAATCCAGGCTTCAATGAGGCCGCAGCTTTGAGGCTGCGGAAGCTATCATCCCAATCGCCATTATATGAAGAGGCCACTAGGCTTCAATGAGGCCGCAGCTTTGAGGCTGCGGAAGCCAGAAGAGTGTGGCGAAGTCCAACAAATGGTTGGTAGCTTCAATGAGGCCGCAGCTTTGAGGCTGCGGAAGCACATACCAATTTGTAACTGTGATGTATTTGAAATAGGCTTCAATGAGGCCGCAGCTTTGAGGCTGCGGAAGCTTTTCTTCTCACCCAATTCTACCTGGGCAATGTAATCGCTTCAATGAGGCCGCAGCTTTGAGGCTGCGGAAGCCGGAACAGATGCGTGATGCTGCCGGTCTTAATTGGACTGGCTTCAATGAGGCCGCAGCTTTGAGGCTGCGGAAGCTTGTTTCATTCCAACCACCACCACCGCTATTAAATGCTTCAATGAGGCCGCAGCTTTGAGGCTGCGGAAGCACTGCCATACATTTTGAAACCTCTGACGCAACCACCGATGCTTCAATGAGGCCGCAGCTTTGAGGCTGCGGAAGCAGGCACTTAACAGCACCGAGGCCGCACAGCTTCGCTTGCTTCAATGAGGCCGCAGCTTTGAGGCTGCGGAAGCGGGGCCGCGATCGTGTGTGTGACGTGCGCCGTGTGGGTGCTTCAATGAGGCCGCAGCTTTGAGGCTGCGGAAGCCCGAGGAAGACGCGTTCGGCAATCGCTGGTTGTCCAAGCGCGCTTCAATGAGGCCGCAGCTTTGAGGCTGCGGAAGCGGGAAGAAGGCACAATCGAAGACCTCCGTCGTGAGGTTGCTTCAATGAGGCCGCAGCTTTGAGGCTGCGGAAGCCGTCCTTCGCCTGGCGCAGCCCCTCGGCGCCGCCGGACAGCTTCAATGAGGCCGCAGCTTTGAGGCTGCGGAAGCCTATCTCGCCCCCACCGAGTTCGTGCGCGAGATCATGCTTCAATGAGGCCGCAGCTTTGAGGCTGCGGAAGCACTGCGTACCGACGGGCGGAGCAGACGGCATCAGCGGAGGCTTCAATGAGGCCGCAGCTTTGAGGCTGCGGAAGCGGCGCCGCGCTCGACAGGGTGCGACCGGATGGCGCGATGCTTCAATGAGGCCGCAGCTTTGAGGCTGCGGAAGCATCCGAATTGGGCTCGCTCGTTCTCGCTGAGCGTGAAGCTTCAATGAGGCCGCAGCTTTGAGGCTGCGGAAGCGGCGCCGCGCTCGACAGGGTG
>NZ_JBHUIW010000043.1:3288-21169 GCF_042682915.1 Rhodoplanes azumiensis
CGTTCTCGCTGAGCGTGAAGCTTCAATGAGGCCGCAGCTTTGAGGCTGCGGAAGCGCTCCTGCTTGCGCAGGAAGGCTTCGTCCACCGTGTCGCGCTTCAATGAGGCCGCAGCTTTGAGGCTGCGGAAGCAGTAATCGCGCGGGCTCCGGTGAACCGGTCTATTACGCTTCAATGAGGCCGCAGCTTTGAGGCTGCGGAAGCCGGGCCGCGGCTCGCGGCGCTGCACGTAGTATTCTTCGCGCTTCAATGAGGCCGCAGCTTTGAGGCTGCGGAAGCCGACAGGCACAAGCGCATCTACAGCAGGCGCCTCGTGCTTCAATGAGGCCGCAGCTTTGAGGCTGCGGAAGCCGCGCATCACCGCCATCGCGGCCGGCGCGCTCACGCTGCTTCAATGAGGCCGCAGCTTTGAGGCTGCGGAAGCTCGCCGATGCCGTCCTCATCCCGAGGCTCCGGTCGTGCCTTGCTTCAATGAGGCCGCAGCTTTGAGGCTGCGGAAGCCGGCTTGCCGATGATGCGGCCGACCTTGAGCTCGAGCTTCAATGAGGCCGCAGCTTTGAGGCTGCGGAAGCAACACGTGGTCGAGAATCGCCTTGCGGCCGTATTTGGTGCTTCAATGAGGCCGCAGCTTTGAGGCTGCGGAAGCACGAGGCGTCCGCACTGACGTGGCAGAGCCCGACGCTGCTTCAATGAGGCCGCAGCTTTGAGGCTGCGGAAGCATGACGACGTGTCCTCAGAAGGAGATTGCGGGAGAGGTGCTTCAATGAGGCCGCAGCTTTGAGGCTGCGGAAGCGGAATTCTAAATGCTTCAATCGCAGACTGACAACCGGCTTCAATGAGGCCGCAGCTTTGAGGCTGCGGAAGCACTTCGGTCTGATCCCGGGTGAGTGGGTGTGTCTGGGTGATGCTTCAATGAGGCCGCAGCTTTGAGGCTGCGGAAGCGGCGGCGGCGCTGGCGCGATGCTGACCGGCACAATGGCTTCAATGAGGCCGCAGCTTTGAGGCTGCGGAAGCCTTGCTCGGGCCACCAGCACGGCATTGTTGCTGATGCTTCAATGAGGCCGCAGCTTTGAGGCTGCGGAAGCCCGGCTTCGGCGGATCCTTCGGCGGGGTGCGCCGGAGGCTTCAATGAGGCCGCAGCTTTGAGGCTGCGGAAGCTGGAGGGCCGGCCGCCGCGTATGCTGGTCGTCTCCGAGCTTCAATGAGGCCGCAGCTTTGAGGCTGCGGAAGCCATGTAGACGTTCGCCGGGAACGCAAAAGCCGACTGCCCGCTTCAATGAGGCCGCAGCTTTGAGGCTGCGGAAGCCAAGACCCGGCGCCGGGCGGGGCGACATATTCATCGCTTCAATGAGGCCGCAGCTTTGAGGCTGCGGAAGCGCCCGGCTCGATCGCTGATGCGCGTACGGACCACCGTGCTTCAATGAGGCCGCAGCTTTGAGGCTGCGGAAGCAGAGAAGCGACGCTCGATCACGTCGCTTCTCACCGGCTTCAATGAGGCCGCAGCTTTGAGGCTGCGGAAGCACGCGACCGAGCCCGTGATCTTCTGCCGGCTTTGGAACGTGCTTCAATGAGGCCGCAGCTTTGAGGCTGCGGAAGCATGCGCACACCACCAGGCGGTGGCAGGGCGAGGGCGGCTTCAATGAGGCCGCAGCTTTGAGGCTGCGGAAGCGGGCTGTTGACGCCCTTGCCCACGTAGCCGAACCCGTTGCTTCAATGAGGCCGCAGCTTTGAGGCTGCGGAAGCTCCGAGTGGCTCCTGTGGGTTCCAGGCGGCAGGCCGGTCGCTTCAATGAGGCCGCAGCTTTGAGGCTGCGGAAGCATCTTCATGCATTTTATCTTAATATGGTATTTGCAGCTTCAATGAGGCCGCAGCTTTGAGGCTGCGGAAGCCGACGCTGCCGATGATGGACGACCTCGCGAACAAGATGCTTCAATGAGGCCGCAGCTTTGAGGCTGCGGAAGCCCCCTGACGGACATATAAGCCGCTTCCCACCCAGGCTGGCTTCAATGAGGCCGCAGCTTTGAGGCTGCGGAAGCCCGAGGCCGCGCGCCGATTTAAATGGAACCAGAACACCTAGCTTCAATGAGGCCGCAGCTTTGAGGCTGCGGAAGCCTGTCCAGACCGTCGTCTGGTCCGTCGGGCTTGTTGGTGCTTCAATGAGGCCGCAGCTTTGAGGCTGCGGAAGCCTGACCGACGAGCAGCGCACCGTGCTGTTCTATCAGCAGCTTCAATGAGGCCGCAGCTTTGAGGCTGCGGAAGCCCGATCAGCTCGTCGATGGCGGCGTGCGAGGCCACCACGCTTCAATGAGGCCGCAGCTTTGAGGCTGCGGAAGCCCTTCTCTGATCATCGCAGTTGACTTCGCCCTCAGCGTGCTTCAATGAGGCCGCAGCTTTGAGGCTGCGGAAGCCGCCCCTCGCTGTTCGCGGCGTAGACCTCGCCGGTCGTCGCGCTTCAATGAGGCCGCAGCTTTGAGGCTGCGGAAGCCGTCCGTGGCTTCAAGGAGCCCGACGCCAGGACGTATGCGCTTCAATGAGGCCGCAGCTTTGAGGCTGCGGAAGCCGCGTGGTCGGCAGCCTGCTCGGCAATCTGTTCGGCAAGCTTCAATGAGGCCGCAGCTTTGAGGCTGCGGAAGCCCCAACTCGATCACCCGCGGTACGATCTACGACTCGAGGCTTCAATGAGGCCGCAGCTTTGAGGCTGCGGAAGCCTGGAAACGCGACGATGAGATCGGGCGCGCCCTGGTGCTTCAATGAGGCCGCAGCTTTGAGGCTGCGGAAGCTCGCCGAGCGCCGACAGGCCGGGAGGATCGAGGCCTTCGCTTCAATGAGGCCGCAGCTTTGAGGCTGCGGAAGCCTTTGCGGTGTTGGCGGAAACGCCGACGTCTTCGATGCTTCAATGAGGCCGCAGCTTTGAGGCTGCGGAAGCCACGACGCCCTCTCGGCCGGCGAGGAATTCGTCCGCCGGCTTCAATGAGGCCGCAGCTTTGAGGCTGCGGAAGCCCGTGCATGCGGCACAGCGCATCCGCGAGTCGCATGTCGCTTCAATGAGGCCGCAGCTTTGAGGCTGCGGAAGCCGGATTCCGCTGCGGGTCACCGCGCCCGACCAGATCGCTTCAATGAGGCCGCAGCTTTGAGGCTGCGGAAGCCGAGTCCCGTCTGTCCACCCCCAAGCCCCGAACCGACACGCTTCAATGAGGCCGCAGCTTTGAGGCTGCGGAAGCCTCGACGAGGCGCCGAGCGAGGCCGGATAGATGCCGGGCTTCAATGAGGCCGCAGCTTTGAGGCTGCGGAAGCTTCAC
The DNA here is from genome assembly GCF_042682915.1 of Rhodoplanes azumiensis. Lineage (NCBI taxonomy): Bacteria > Pseudomonadati > Pseudomonadota > Alphaproteobacteria > Hyphomicrobiales > Nitrobacteraceae > Rhodoplanes > Rhodoplanes azumiensis. The sequence continues at coordinate 6,586 of NZ_JBHUIW010000043.1, forward strand.
AGGTGCTTCCTTTGTGTGTGCGTGTCGTCGTTGCTCGCTTCAATGAGGCCGCAGCTTTGAGGCTGCGGAAGCCGCCAGCCGGAGAAGCTGCTGACCGAGATCGGCGGCATTCTCGCTTCAATGAGGCCGCAGCTTTGAGGCTGCGGAAGCATGACCACGCTCGACGTCGCCTTACGGCTCCGGCTGCTTCAATGAGGCCGCAGCTTTGAGGCTGCGGAAGCCGCTGTTCGAGGCGCTCACCGTGACGACGGCGGTCGCGACGACGCTTCAATGAGGCCGCAGCTTTGAGGCTGCGGAAGCCCTAGACACCAACCTCAAGATCCAGCAGGAGACGATCGCGCTTCAATGAGGCCGCAGCTTTGAGGCTGCGGAAGCCTGGTGCGGAAGAAGTCGAAGTAGGAGCCCGAGCGCGAGCTTCAATGAGGCCGCAGCTTTGAGGCTGCGGAAGCCCGGCGCCGCCGAGCCCCGAGCAGCAAGCGCAGATGGCGCTTCAATGAGGCCGCAGCTTTGAGGCTGCGGAAGCCGCTTCCTGCCCGTCCGAGCCGGGGGGCCGGCATGACGCTGCTTCAATGAGGCCGCAGCTTTGAGGCTGCGGAAGCCCGGTCGAGCGGGAGGCCGCGTGATGCACACGACGTCCGGCTTCAATGAGGCCGCAGCTTTGAGGCTGCGGAAGCCGAGGAGCTGGTGGACCGTGCCGTCGCGGTCGACGACGCTTCAATGAGGCCGCAGCTTTGAGGCTGCGGAAGCCGGCGGGGACTCGCCCGCGGGAAGGCTCTGCGGCGGCAGGCTTCAATGAGGCCGCAGCTTTGAGGCTGCGGAAGCCGGTGCCCGGCCGTCGCCTGGCGGCCGTAGATGCACGCTTCAATGAGGCCGCAGCTTTGAGGCTGCGGAAGCGGGTGTCGCTGTGCCGAGCACCGACCAGGGCGAACGCCGCTTCAATGAGGCCGCAGCTTTGAGGCTGCGGAAGCCCGATCGTGATCACGTTTACAAACCAGCGGGACAACGCGCTTCAATGAGGCCGCAGCTTTGAGGCTGCGGAAGCCGCCTCGGCGATCAGCGTCGTCGGCGGGTTCTCGCCGCTTCAATGAGGCCGCAGCTTTGAGGCTGCGGAAGCCCGGCCCGGGTGATCGCGTCGGTGGACGACGAGTTGCCGCTTCAATGAGGCCGCAGCTTTGAGGCTGCGGAAGCCACCTAAAGGACATTATCAGACATACATGTCCGTAAATGCTTCAATGAGGCCGCAGCTTTGAGGCTGCGGAAGCCCCGCCGGACGACTTGCTGATCTCCGCTCGAAGCTCCCGGCTTCAATGAGGCCGCAGCTTTGAGGCTGCGGAAGCCTCACCGCAATCAGGACCGGCACCGATGTCTGATCACGGCTTCAATGAGGCCGCAGCTTTGAGGCTGCGGAAGCCGACGAAACGATCGCGGCCGGCCGGGCGTGTCTGACGCTTCAATGAGGCCGCAGCTTTGAGGCTGCGGAAGCCCCGCCCAGACGAGCGATGATCCACGCGGCCCAGGAGAGGCTTCAATGAGGCCGCAGCTTTGAGGCTGCGGAAGCCGCGCGTCTACGTCCCGGGGCACCTGCGGCCGCCCTCCCTCGCTTCAATGAGGCCGCAGCTTTGAGGCTGCGGAAGCCGGGGGCCGCGCGAGGTCTCGGATCCCGAGGGCCGGTGGGCTTCAATGAGGCCGCAGCTTTGAGGCTGCGGAAGCCCACGTCGGATCGCCGCGGGTGTCCCGGTCCGGGCGAGGGCCGGTGGGCTTCAATGAGGCCGCAGCTTTGAGGCTGCGGAAGCCCAGCGGGAGGCCGAGGCGACGGCCGAGGCGGAGCGCGCTTCAATGAGGCCGCAGCTTTGAGGCTGCGGAAGCCCCGCGGCCCGAGCCCGTCGCGGAGCACGGCGGCAACGCGCTTCAATGAGGCCGCAGCTTTGAGGCTGCGGAAGCCTGCTCATTGCCGTGCGCCGCCATACCCGCACCGTGGACGCTTCAATGAGGCCGCAGCTTTGAGGCTGCGGAAGCCCCGGTCGACGGAGCTACGACCGCCGATACCCGTGAGCCGCGGCTTCAATGAGGCCGCAGCTTTGAGGCTGCGGAAGCCGCGCGGCGACGACGCGGCCGTGGAGCTGACCGACACGCTTCAATGAGGCCGCAGCTTTGAGGCTGCGGAAGCCGGCCGCGCCGACTACGAGGCAATCTTCGCCATGCTCCAGCTTCAATGAGGCCGCAGCTTTGAGGCTGCGGAAGCCCTGAAGTCGCCGGGCGCGCGCCTCGTTCTCGATCTTCCGCTTCAATGAGGCCGCAGCTTTGAGGCTGCGGAAGCCGTCTACACCGGCTCCAACATCCAGCGCGGCGGCACGGGCTTCAATGAGGCCGCAGCTTTGAGGCTGCGGAAGCGGCCCTGTCGCGGGCACAGGGCGAGTGGCTCGACAAGCTTCAATGAGGCCGCAGCTTTGAGGCTGCGGAAGCGCGCCGAAGGCATCGCCGTGCGCCTGCGCGCCGAGATGGCTTCAATGAGGCCGCAGCTTTGAGGCTGCGGAAGCCGTGACCGTGATCGACATCGACTCCATCGTCGCCGGCGCTTCAATGAGGCCGCAGCTTTGAGGCTGCGGAAGCCGTGTCGGTTGGCATCCCCCACTCGCCCCATTGCTTGCTTCAATGAGGCCGCAGCTTTGAGGCTGCGGAAGCCGGTCACCACGACGATCGTCTGATCCACCGATGCTCGGCTTCAATGAGGCCGCAGCTTTGAGGCTGCGGAAGCCGGCCCGCTCGCAAGCCGCCGGGGCGGCTGGCGATTCGGAGCGGATCGCGAGCGCTCCGGAAAAAGCCGACCGGCAACCGGCCGAAGGCTTCGATCCGGGCTTCACGATGTCAAACAACCCTCGCCGGCGCAAGGGGAATTCGGCCTGCGAGCGCTCCCCGGAGGTTCGGCGCCACCGCAGCGCTCGCACGGCGACGGCGCCGCCACCCGTGGGAGGCGGTAAAATTATATCATTACGGCGGAGCCCTGCATCGGCTGAAAACTCTGTCCCAGACTTCTCACCCGCAGTTCCATCCTGTCGGCAGGACCGCGATCGAGGATCGGTACATGGGCGTGGTCGGAGCGGATCATCTCCTCGAGCCGGCGATCGACGAGCCTCGGCCGTTCCGCTCATCGAAGCGGGCCGACGCAGGGAGGGGTGGCGTTTCGGCCGAGCGCCCCGATCATCGGCGGCACGCTGGGCCACCGGCGCGCGCCGCGCGTCACGTTCATGAACTCGCCATCGGCGATGCGCCGGTCACCGCGAATGTCGGTCGCGTCGAGCGGGGGAAGCGCGTCGAGGCCGCCCTGCCGATTATCGGGATGGGCGACGGCGGCGTCCGGGAGGATCGCACCGTCTCCATTGCCGTGCCTCTGCGCGTCGATCAGGTGATGCCACCGGGCTCTTCTCGAGCAGGTCCATGTAGTCCACCTGACCGTCCCTGTCAGGCTCATGGTGAACGAGACGGTGGAAAGCACGACGTCGGGCGTGACCGCCCGACCCGGCGTGTCGCGGACGCGGGCTCGGACGATCTGCCGGACGCGCGCGACATCGGCGCCGGTCCGGTCGGCCGGCAGGTCCGGCTCGCGCTCGGGGATGGCCAGGCGAAAATCCTGCCGCGGCATTTCGAGCAAGGTCGGATCGAAGCGCGCGTCGCCTTGGTGAACGGCGCGCCCGAAAACCGCTGCGGACGCTGGAGCGTTGCAGTGCGACCGGCCGCAGGACGAGCGGCGCCCAGCCCGGCGTCGCCCGCCCCGCCTGCGTCCAGGCGAAAAACGCGAGCGTGAGAAACCCGAGCGCGAGAAACAGGGCATCGGCGCCACCCTCCTCGAACGCCTTGCGCGAAAGGCGGAACAGCTCGGTCAGACGGCCGTCGCGCTCGTCCTCGTCGCGGACGGCATCAGGCTCGTCGCGCGCCAGCGCATCCGGAATCTCGCGTTCGCGCCCCGCCTTCGCGCTGTTGGACGAGAAGCAGCGCCTGATCACCCGGATCACCGGCGCCGAGCGCATCCGATCGAGGCCGGACCTCGAAGCGCCGGCTCGCCGAGAAAAGACCCTCGCGCTTGGCCGGGCCGAAGCACACGAGCGCCATGCTGGCCTTGCCCGGCTCGCGACGTCGCTCGTCGCCGAAACTCTTGTCGAGCTCGGCTCACCGCAGTGTGGCCATCCCGACGTGTCGTCGGGACGCCGCACCGACCTCTGCGTCGCCCGTCACGCATAAGCGACACCGACGGCTCTGTTGCGACAGAGAAAGGCTGGAGCGGGTGAAGGGAATCGAACCCTCGTCATCAGCTTGGAAGGCTGTTGCTCTACCATTGAGCTACACCCGCCGACGCGTCGCCGGTCGGTCTTCCGAGAACCGGACGCGGGCCTTGCGGCAGTCGTCGGCTTCTCGCACAAGGCCGGGCCGACTTCAACCCTGGTGCCGCCGCGCATTCGGGCGCCGCCGCTTCGGGCCATGGCGCCGATCCCGGAGCCGACGCGGGCCGCGCTTCCGGCGGGCGCCGTCCCTGTGACCGGACGCGCCCCGGGCTGCTGCGCCCGGTGTCGCCTCGGCGTGGCACAGGCCGAGACGGCGGACGCCGGTGACGCGAGTGTCTCGAAGCCACGCCATCCCGTCGACGGTGCGCCGCAAATAAATCCGAAAAACGGACCGGGTGGTCCAAAACTGTGCCCGGACGTAGTCCAGGTCCGTAAGCTGTGTTTTACGAAGCTGTGCAAGTCTTCGCACAGTGGGAATGCGGCGAGTGCATGTGTGCTTGCCGGGAAAGGCGAATTTGCCGGCATGATCTCTTTGCATTGCGGTGATCCGCCAGACGGAGACTTGACGGCGCGAACGATCCTGGTAACCCGGAGCCACCTTAGAACCTGTCGACAGCAGGCACTCACAGATACAGAGACCAGACGAGGCACCCCCATGAGCCCGACCCCGAACCCGAAGTCCGACGATCCGCCCACCGCGCTGCTGGCGATCCTGGACACCTTCCGCCGCCACCCGGCCGCCGTGTCCGAGCGCGCCCGCGAGAGCCTCGAGGCCTTCGGGCTCATCGACAGCACCGAGTCGGCGTCGGCCCGCAGCAAGCATCGCCGCTGAGCCGGGGCCGGGGTCGCAGGTTCGGCCCGACGTCGTTCGGACGGTCGCCGACCATGGCGGTGGCGCAACGAGAGACGCGGACGTGCCGCGAACAGGCGACGCCGCGGTCCGGCACCCGTGCCGGACGGCCCGCCGCCCGGGCTCGCGCGACCGCGCCTCGGTGCGGCCCGTCCCGGTGAGGACGCCATCCGGGCCCGACGATCCGGCGGATCAAGCCACAGGCGGGGCCGCACAGGCGGCCCTTTCAGGTTTTCAGAAGCGATAGACGGCGCCGCCGCGGGCGACCTGAAAGTCGGTCCGACCGAAGTCGGCGTTGAAGGAGCTCGGCCGGTCGCCCGCGTTGAAAACCGCAACCGCGACGGAATCGACCGCGCTGCGTCCGAGGCTGACATAGAGATATTCGGCCTTGAGGCTCCATTGCCGGGTGAGGCGCAACTCGCCCCCGGCGCCGGCCGTGAAGCCGAGCTCGACGCTCGACGCCGATCCCGAGAAGCAGGCCTGGCCCGGCGCCGCGCACAGATACGAGACGCCCGCCGGGCCGCCGCCGAGGATGGCGGCCGGCCCATCGAACCGATAGGCGGCGGACCGCTCGACGTGCCCGTAGGCGAGGCCGCCGGTCGCATAGAGCAGCAGGTTTTCGGTGGCGAGCCAGCCGAGCCGCGCGCGCAGGGTGCCCCACCAGTCGACCTTCTGGTCGACCGTCAGCGTCTGGGTGAAGCTCGGCGGCAACAGGGCGTTGGTGCCGGCGCCGCTGCCCTCGAGCGACATCAGGCTGACATCGGCGACAAAGCCGGCCACCACGGCGGCACTGGCCTGCACGTCAAATCCGGCCTCGAGGCCGCCCGTGAGCGAGCGGGCCGAAACGCCGGGCGCCACGACCGGCTGATTGCCCGGGAACGAGGTGTTGGCGGCGAGCCGGTTGGCAGCCGGGACATCGTTGCCGACGAGCGAGAGGTCACGGTCGGCCCAGGCGCCGCCGAGCGTCGCCCCGATATAGACGCCGGTCCAGCTCGGCGCGGCCGCCGGCGGCGCCTTGACGGCGAGGTCGGCCGCCTGCGCCATCGTCGCGGCCGTCAGACCGGCCAGCACCGGGACCACCTGTCGGATCATGACCCGCCCCCCTGCGAATCCACACTGTCACGCTAACAAGGGGACGACCAACAGGCTGTAACGCCGGAGCAACACACATCGGCCAATGCTGCGGGCACGCCGCCGCCGATGACCGGCCGCACCGGGCATTCGGCGTTGCCCGATTCTGATTTCTCTAGAAAAATCAAGGTGGTGGGGGAGGTAGGACTCGAACCTACGAAGGCATAGCCAGCGGATTTACAGTCCGCCCCCTTTGCCGCTCGGGACACTCCCCCACGTCGCGCTCGGCAGCGTCTCGGTCCACGGTCCGTCCACGATCGTGGTGTCCGGAAGACCGGCGGTGCGCCCCGCGTCGGGCCGTTCTTATGGGTGGCCGTCCCCCGGGTGTCAACACGAAAAAGCCCGGTCCGCAAAGCCGGTCCGTCCGGTTCCGCGGACGGTCCGGGCGGCTCCTTCGAACGACAGCCGCCGACCGTCGGCGATCCGCAGTGGCGCCGTGCGCCCCACCCCGCTATGCAGTCCCGACCCTTCCGTTCCAGAGACCCGAGCCGGACCCGACCATGACCGACCGCGACCGCCCGCATAAGCCGTTCCGATCCGGAGCCGGATCGGCCGGAGCCGGATCCGGCGGCGGCAAGCGGCCGTGGCGGCCCGAAGGCGGCCGGGCCGAAGGCGGCCGTTCCGAAGGCGGACGGCCGGAGCGCGGGGGCGCCGCCGGCGCGGTGACGCCATGGCCCCGCAAGGACGACTCGCGCAGGGACGCCTCCCGCAAGACCGAACCCGGCAAGGACCGCAAGGATCGCAAGGCTCGGTTCCCCAAGGACGGGTCGCGCAAGAAGGCGGCCTTCGCCCGGCGCGGCCGGCCGGAGCCGCGCGACCGCGACGGCCCGGCGATCCTCTACGGCTGGCACACCGTGAAGGCGGCGCTGGAGAATCCCGCCCGGCGCTTCCGCCGCCTGCTGGCTACCGAGAACGCCGCGCACCGCCTCGCCGAGGAGGGCGTGCCGACCCCGATCGCCCCGACCCTGGTGCGGCCCGACGAGATCGCCGCGATCGTCGGCCCCGAAGCCGTGCATCAGGGCCTGCTCGCCGAGGCCGACCCGCTGGACTCGCCCGACATCACCGAGCTGCCGGCCGAGGGCCTGGTGCTGGTGCTCGACCAGATCACCGACCCGCACAATGTCGGCGCCATCCTGCGCTCGGCCGCCGCCTTCGCGGTGGCCGCCGTCGTCACCACGGCGCGCCACAGCCCGGAGGCGACCGGCGTGCTCGCCAAGGCCGCCTCGGGCGCGCTCGACATCGTGCCGATCGTCACGGTCGGCAACCTCGCCCGGGCGCTCACGGCGCTCAAGGACAACGGCTGGATGACGGTCGGGCTCGACAGCGAGGGCACGGCCGACCTCGCCGACACGGCCCTGCGCGGCCCGCTGGCGCTGGTGCTCGGCGCCGAGGGCAAGGGCCTGCGCCAGCTCACTCGGCAGACCTGCGACGCGGTCGCCCGCATCGACCTGCCGGGCAAGATCACGAGCCTCAACGTGTCGAACGCGACGGCGCTCGCCCTCTATGTCGCCCACACGCGGCTGAAGGCCGGCGGCTGAGCCAGGGACCATCCGGTCTCACGGCGCCTCGACCGAGAAGAACTCCACCGGTCCGGCGCCGAAGAGCGCGAGCTTCGCACGCGCCGCGCGCGGGATCGCGAGCCGCCGGAACGCCGGCCGTCCGACGAACAGCGCCCAGCCCCGCGGATTGACGTAGGCGATGCGGATTTTTCGCGCCCCGTCAGCGGCAGCCTCTTCGAGGCGGTCGGCGACGCGGTCGAGCACCTCGCGGCCGAACGGATTGTAGAAGAACAGCGCCAGGTCGCCGGGCGGCGGGACGTAGTCGGCGGCATCCATATGCACGAGCGACAGATCACGGCAGGCGAGCCGCTCGACCGGCCAGGCCGCGATGTTGTCGCGGGCCTCCGCCACCAGGCGGGCCGAGAACTCGACGCCGACACAGCGCCGGAACGGCCGCCCCGCCGCCGCGAGCAACGCCCGCCCCCGCCCCGCGCCGTAGTCGACGAACGTGGTCGTCGCCGGATCGAGATCGAGCGCGTCGAGCGCCCACAGAAGCGGCAGGCGCGGAAACGCCTCGTAGCGGCGATCCTGGAACGCCGCCTGACGGCCGACGACGTCGTCGGCCGGCACGGTGCGGCTGCGCCCGCTCGGCCAGCGCTCGAGCTTGTCGCGAGCGCAGTCGTAGACGGCGTGATGCAGCAGGATCCGGACCTGGCGCCAATAATAGCCCACGCGACGTGCCGGCTCCGACGGCCCTCAGCGACCCGGGGCGCGCGCCGGCGCCGGCTTTTGCGCCGCACCTTTCGGCACCGAGCCGGTGGTGACGGGATCGCCCGCCGGCGGACCGTCGATCACCTCGGCGCGGGCGACCCGGCTGACGTCGATCACCTTGGCACGCGGCGCCGGCCGCACCTCGTAGGCGCCGTAGGGCGGCGCCCCGGCGACGCGCTCGGCGACCGCGAGATCGCTCGGCCCGACATAGCCGTAGCGGCGCGCGCCGGACCATCGCTTGTAAGGCGGATGGGCGGGGCCCCAGGTGTACGGATAGCGGATCGAATACGCATAGCCGCCCTCCGAATAGGTCGGCACCGCATAAATGCCAGGGCCGCGATAGAGCGGACCCTGGTCGACCACGTACATGGGCGGACGGGCATCGGAAGGATCGATGATGTAGCCGGTCGGCGGCACCGCGGGCGGCACCGGAGCGGCGCCGTAGACGACGACGGGTCCGCCGGCGCAGCAGCCCTGCTGGGCGAGCGCCGCGCCGCTTCCCCCGACCATGACGGCGCCGATCGCCGACGCGGCGACGACCACGACCTCCAGACTCCGAACGCTGCGACGCATGACCCGTCCCTCTGGCCGTCACCCTGCGGCGGCGGACTCGCCTCCGCCTCCTCGACAAAACCCTACGCCGGACCGGTCGCCCCGCAAAGCGGCCGCTTCGCCACGCCGCCCTGCCCTGACGTCCCGCCCGTTTCGCGGCTCATCGCCGCCCCCCCGGCCGCGGTCGCGGCCGCGGCGGCGGCCACGGTCCGGGACCGGGCGCCGGACCGGGCCCGCCCCAGGGCGGCGTCACCACCAGGCCGCCCGGCATGTTGTACGAGTAGTCGGGCGGCATCACCGTGACCGGATTGTCGTCCGACTTCGCCGACCAGCCTTGATGGAACTCCTCCGCCGGCTTCGGCGGCTTGCCCTTGTCGGGATCGTGTTCGAGCCGGCCGAGCCGCGGCAGCTCGCCGGAGCTCGGATAATACGGCCGGTGCCGCCCGAGCTGCGGGCCGGGGCTGCAGCACAGCGGCTGGATGACGTTCGGCCCGATCCAGCCGGCCCGGTAGAGCCCCCAGTCGCCCTCGACGACCGCGTAGGACGCCTCGCGCCCGTTGACGAAGACCGGGACGTCGCGCCGGCCCGGAATCGCGATCACCGGACCGTTGTCCTGGGCGACAGCCGGGGTCGCGGCGACGGCCGTCGACCAGGCGAGCGCGACGAGCCCCGCTTCGATGATCCGCCTGCGCTGCATGCGCCCTCCTGTCGCCCGTCGGCGCCGATCCTCGCGGCGCGTCGATTCTCGCGGCGCGGCGATCCACGCGGAGCGACGCTCCCGGCGTCGCGCCCCGCGTCGATCCCGCCCGCTCGTCCAGCACAGCGGACAACTTTTGAGATTCCCCTCGGTTCATCTCGAAGAACCGGTGATTTCGCCCTTTAACCCTAACGATTCCAGATCTTTCCCGGCCGGAACGAAGGCGCGCGCGGTGCGCTGGACGAGCGGGCGCGGCCGCCGGCGTGCCGCGGCCGCTTCGACTTTCGACTATCCCGCGAAGATCCGGAGAGACTTTTCGGTCCCGCGCGTCCTACACCTTGGGTCGGACGAGCCGGTTCGGCCGGACGGTCCCAACCCCAAGAAACCACAGATCGGAAACGCCGAGGCACGAGACGATGCACAGGAGCCGGATTTCGGCGCGCGGCGCCGGCATGACGAAGGACGAGAAGTTCGTCATCTTCGCCTCGTCGCTCGGCACCGTGTTCGAGTGGTACGATTTCTATTTGTACGCGACGCTGGCACCGTTCTTCGCCGCGTTGTTCTTTCCGCCCGGCAACGACACGGCCGCGCTGCTCTCCGCCTTCGCGACCTATGCGGCGGGCTTCCTGGTGCGGCCGTTCGGCGCCCTGGTGTTCGGCCGCATCGGCGACCTGGTCGGGCGCAAGTACACGTTCCTGGTCACCATCTTCGTGATGGGCGGGGCGACCTTCCTGGTCGGCCTGTTGCCGACCTTCGACACCATCGGCTGGGCGGCGCCCGTGCTGCTCGTCGGGCTGCGGTTGATCCAGGGCCTCGCGCTCGGCGGCGAGTACGGGGGCGCTGCGACCTACGTGGCCGAGCACGCGCGGCCGCGCAATCGCGGCTTCGCCACGAGCTTCATCCAGACGACGGCGACGCTCGGCTTCTTCCTGGCGCTCTTGGTGATCGGCGTCGCGCGCCTCGCCATGGACGCCGACAGCTTCGCCTCGTGGGGCTGGCGCATCCCCTTCGTCGTGTCGCTCGCACTGCTGGTGCTGTCGATCTGGATTCGGCTGCGGCTCAACGAGACGCCGATCTTCCAGCGCATGAAGGAGGAAGGCAAAGGCTCCAAGGCGCCGCTGACCGAGAGCTTCTTCCGCTGGCCGAACAACAAGTACGTGATGCTGGCGCTGCTCGGCGCCACGGCCGGCCAGGGCGTCGTCTGGTACACGGGCCAGTTCTACGCGCTGTTCTTCCTGCAGATCACGCTGCAGCTCGACTATGTGCTCGCCTACATGCTGGTCGGCCTGTCGCTCGTGGTCGGCACGCCGCTGTTCGTCGCCTTCGGCTGGCTGTCGGACCGCGTCGGCCGGCTGAAGATCATCCTGCTCGGCTGCCTGCTCGCCGCGGCGACCTACATCCCGCTGTTCCAGGTGCTGACGCAGGCCGTGAACCCCGACCTCGCCGCCTTCCAGGCGCGCTCGACCGTCATCATCGCGGCCGACCGCGCGGACTGCCGCGTCCATGTCTTCGTCGGGCCGTGGTCGAATTTCTCGGACTGCGACCGCGCCCAGGACTTCGTCACCAAGCGCGGCGTCTCGTTCCAGAAGGCGGACGCGCCGACGGGCGCCTCGGTGACGCTGATCCTCGGCGACACCCGGGTCGAGGGCTTCGACCAGCCGCGCTGGGAGGCGGCCTTCGCGGCGGCCGGCTATCCGGCCCACGCCGACCCGAAGAAGGTCGACTGGCTGACCGCCGAGCTCGTGCTGCTCGTGATGGTGCTCTATGTCGTGATGGTCTACGCGCCGATGGCGGCGTTCCTGGTCGAGATGTTCCCGACCCGCATCCGCTACACCTCGATGTCGCTGCCCTATCACATCGGCAACGGCTGGTTCGGCGGCATGCTGCCGCTGCTGGCCACCGCGATCGTCGCCTCCACGGGCGATATCTATGCGGGCCTGTGGTACCCGATCGCGGTCGCCGGCATGACCGTGCTGGTCGGCGCCGTCTTCCTGCGCGACACCAAGGACGTCGACATCGCCACCGAGTCGGGCGTCGACATTTCGCGCCGGGGATGATGCCCCTCTTCAGTCCGGGGCGCGCCACCCGGATCGGCGCGTCACGCCGTCCGGGCGCAGGCTGCGGCGCGAACCCGGAATCCAGCGGCGAACACGGAGTGCGGGGCTTGATTCCGGGTTCGGCGCGGCGCGCCGCCCCGGAACGACAGGAGAATGCAAGGCCTCCGCGCCTTCCCCTTCATTGAATCGCCCGGATGCGGCTGGTAGACGGGGCGACCCGACAACGCCGCGACCGGACCCGATGCGAAGCGCCCTCCCCCTGAAGACCCCGATCGACGCCGTGCGACCCGCGGCGGGCGATCGCGCGGTCCGCAAGCCGCTCGACCGGCTGCCGCTGCTGGTCGCGATCCTGCTGGCGCTCACGGCGCTGCGGCTCGTCGGCCTCAAGCTCTCGATCGTCGACCTCTTCTACGACGAGGCGCAGTACTGGTCGTGGGCCCAGAACCTCGCCTTCGGCTACTACTCGAAGCCGCCGCTGCTCGCCTGGATCATCTTCGGCGCCGAGCGCGTGTGCGGCGAGGCCGAATGGTGCGTGCGGGCGCCCGCGCCGATCTTCTATTGCGGCACCAGCCTGGTCGTCTACGCGATCGGCCGCGCCCTCTACGACGAGCGCACCGGCTTCTGGGCCGCGCTGATGACGGCACTGACCACCGGCGCGGCGTTCTCCTCACGCATCGTCTCGACCGACGTGCCGCTGCTGTTCTTCTGGGCCGTGGCGCTCTATGCCTATGTGAAGCTCCTCGAGGCGCCGCGCTGGCACCGTGCGCTCCTGATGGGCGTCGCGACCGGCCTCGGGCTGCTCGCCAAATACGCCATGGTCTACATCGTCCCCGGCATCGCGATCGCGGCGATCGTCAGCCCGCGCGCCCGCGCGCTCTCGCGCGGACCGCATTTGTGGGTGGCGCTTCTCGTCGCGCTCGTGGTCGTGTCGCCCAACCTGATCTGGAACGCGGCGACCGGCTTCATCACGTTCAAGCACACGGGCGGCCTCGTGATCGGCGAGGAGGTGCGCTGGAGCGCGCTCCGGGCGCTGGAGTTCCTCGGCGCCCAGTTCGGCGTGTTCGGCCCCGTCATCTTCGCCGTGATGATCGTCGTCACGGTGCGGCTTCTCCGCGGGCGGCTCCCCGAGGCCGACCGGGTGATGATCGCCTTCTCGCTGTTCCCGATCGCGCTCGTCACGGCGTTCGCCGTCACGGTGCACGCCTATGCGAACTGGGCCGCCGTCGCCTTCGTGTCGGGCGTCGTGGTCGCCGCGGCGACGCTGGTGCGCGAGCGCGCCTTCGGCTGGATCGCCACGAGCCTCGTCATCGGCGCCGTGACGCAGGCCCTGCTGCTGGTCGGCGACGTGGTCGCCGACCGGGTCGCGCTGCCGTTGCTGAAGAACCCGAACCCGTACTCGCGCACGCTCGGCTGGCGCGACTTCGCGGAGAAGGCCGGCGCCGCGGCACGCGCCGCCGGCGCGACCGCGATCGTCAGCGATTCCCGTGGCGACCTCGGCGCCCTCCTCTACTATCTGCGCGACGCCGGCATTCCGGTGCTGTCGTGGCGGACCGAGGAGATCCCGTCCTTCGACCTGGGCGCCCCCTACGGGCCGCGGACCGCCGGCCCGGTGCTGCTGGTCACGGTCTGCCGCGACGAGGCGCGCATCCGGCCGCATGTCGCCACCGTCGCGCCGCTCGGGCTCACCCGCACCGGCGAAGGAACGGGCGGCCCGCGCGGCTTCCACGCCTTCAGGCTCACCGGCCCGAAGGATCCGCTGCCGCCGCTCGCCGTCTGCCCGTTTCCGTGACCGGCTTTGATCGTCAGGCGGTGCGCTCGCCTGGCCGCAGGATCAGGGCGTGCAGCCCCCACACGGTCAGCGCCGTGATGACGGCAGACATCAGCACGTCCGACGCGAAATGCCCGCCCTGGGCCATACGCGCGCCGCCGACCACGAGGGCCCAGGCGAGCACCGCGACGATGCCGAGTGACCGCCAGCGCGCCGGCAGCAGCACCGCGACGGCGAGCAGCCACGTGGCGCTCGACATCTCGCCCGACGCGAAAGAGCAGTTCGCGTCGCAGCGGCCGAACGGGCTCCACCACGGCACGAAGTCGAGCGTGCCGCCGAACTGCGTCACCTCGATCGGCCGCGGCCGTCCGCCGTGAGGCTTGAGGATGCCGTTGACGATCAGCCCGGGTGCCACCGCGAGCGTCGCCAGCACGAACAGCGCCGCGCGCAGCGACAGCGCACCGGGCAGCCGGGCCGCGGCGACCTTCGGGGCGGCGAGCCACAGGATCAGGATCACGCCGGCCGTGACCGCGACGGCCCGCACGATGATGTCGTTGACGTCGCGGATCGTCTGCAGGGACGGTGTGTAGGCGTGCGTGAACATGCGCTGCGCCGGATCGAAGCCGAGCGCCGTGACGGCGAGATCGAGCCCCGGCCACAACCCGAACACGAGGCCGACCAGAACGCCGGTGCCGAGGATCACCAGCAGCGCCAGCGCGGCGCGGCGCTTCGGCGGCAGCGCGGGAGCGAGTGCGCCGGCGGGCACCTGCAGGGACGTGGCGAACGGGCGGGACATGCAACCTCCGGCGGGCCTTACGGACACGGCCGACGCGCGGCGCCGACGCGCCCCTCCCGGCCGCCGCCCTTGAAGCAAATCCGGCGCGGGGACGCAAAGGGTCCGCACCGGCGGCGCGACGCCGTGGCGCGGACCCACGGCTGTCCGGCACGGATTGTGCTTGAAGAGGTGCACGGCATTGATTCT
>NZ_JBHUIW010000044.1:0-20153 GCF_042682915.1 Rhodoplanes azumiensis
AGAAATTTCATCCGACACGCAGGCTATGCACCAACGTGAGCGAAAACCGGTCTAAGCTGCGGAAACGGATCGACAGTCAGCATCGAGGGAAGTGTCTTCAACGTGAAGACGCGTCCATCCGTATGTCGAACAACCGGTCCGAGCGCATCTTTGGTGCGGCGCCAGCCGAGACCTGCCAACACTGCAAACACTGGGATTCCGCCGAGGCGCGCACCTTCCGCGCGAAGCGCATCGAAGCGTGCAGCCTTGTCGCGGGCGGTTCTCCGTCGTTCGCTTGCTTGCATTCGAGGATCGCCCGAAGCGACTGGTTGGCGTCGTAGACCACGAAGTCTGGCGCAGGTTTCACGGACAAGCCGAAATCGCGTTCAATCGCTTCCTGTTTGTCAGATCCGGTTTTGACATAAAGGATCGATTCATTACGGAACAACTCCTCGACGGCGTCTTCCAGAATGTCTCCGCGCTTTCCCGATGTCGCGTCGAGAAGCTGGCGAAATGCACCACCGTAATGTCGCTGATGAAGGAATACCGGAAATGGGACATTATCGGTCGCAAAGTTCCGAACCGTATCCCACCCACCGATCGTGTCCGGCTTCTCCAGCTTGCTCTTCACCGATCCGGAGGGCGTGGCGAAAAGCTCGTTACGCATGGCTGCGTCGATGGTGCTCGAGAGCACTTCGACCGTTTTCCGCTGGGCAAAGCGTCCCGCTTCCATATTTTTGATGGCGTTCACACTCGCCGCCGCCATCTCGCAAAGTTCTGCCGTCATGACGGTCGCGGCGGCGAGTTCTTGCACGGTAAGGCCGAGCAGGAGCCGAAATACCAAAACTGACTCGGGCGCCTCCGAGAGCGCCACGGTCAAAGCGGCCGGATTTGTATTCTGGAACCCTTTTGTATATTCGAACGCTTTGCCGTAAGCTGTTTCGATCCGTTCGAGGCCGTACTCTTCACGCCAGTGGACGTAAGCAAAGTCCGGAGCGAGGTCGTGGACGTACACGGACTTCGCGATCGCTCCGTACACGTTCGGCTGTTGCGCTCGTCCGAAAGCTTCGGGAATCTTACGAACAAGCGCAACTCGTTTATTCCAAGAATCGGCGCTCGAAACAGCTTGGACAAGTTCTATGATGTGTTCGCTTTGCGGCACTTGATGTCGACTCAGCGCCCGTTCTCGAAACGGGTCGGAACGATCGAAGCGTATGTCGGATCGATTTCCACCAGGAGCCACCGGCGGTCGAGTCGCTCGGCAGCAAGGCCCGTCGTTCCTGTTCCGCCGAATGGATCCACAACGAGTTGTCCAGGTTGCGTCAAAAGTTTGATAAAGAACGAGGGTAGCTCGACAGGAAACCGAGCGGGGTGCTTGACCGGATTAGGGCTGAACTCCGGTTCGAGATGAAGTAGAGTGGACGGTCGAACCATATCCGGGCCGGCCTGCACTCGCTTGCGTCCTTGCCCAGACGGCGCATTTGCTCTGACGTAGTTATGAGCGAGCTTTTTCCGTCGCTCGCGATCCTTTGCGTCCCATCGTGCAGGCGAAAGGCAATTTTCTGGAAAAAACTGCCAGTCGTTCGTTTTTGAAAATTGGAAGCAGTACTCGACTGCATCTTTCAGGAAGCGATTGAACTTTCCGGGTGGGGGAGAAGGTTTTCCCCAAATGAAGTCCTCGCAGAAGAGAAATCCTTGCTCTCGGAGCCAAAAGATCATCTCGTACTGAAGCACCCCGCGTTCTGCGCCCCTCCGTTTCGAGCGATAGTTCAAGACGAAGCTTCCGTGCGGCTTCAAAGTGCGCAGGATTTCGGCGCTCACTGCCATAAAGAAATCCCGATACCAATCTCTCTCATATTTCTCTCCGTTTCCATATTTTGGTTGTCCGTCGTATGGCGGAGATGTGACGAAAAGATCGACACTGTTCGCCGGCAGCGATTTCAGCGTCTGCAAACAATCACCCAGGATCAAGGAACCACGCTCGGTCTCGAAGAAGGGCGCGTCGAGTGGGCTGACAACCGAAACGCGTTTCCCGCGTTTCCTCTGGTGTTCCGTGAATTGTTCGACGGCTGTCTCTGTCACTTTAGCCCCACTTGATTTCGGCGGACCATGAGTCTTGGGGACTGGAAGGTCAAGGCCCAGCCCACACGCCGCGCCCCTCGGTACGCTGACTCGCCGAAACCATTTTGTTCATGAAGTGTTCCTGCGTCAAGGCGAAGCATACACACGTCGACTCGGCCACTCGCAAATCCGCGGCGAGCGTGACGTTGCGAATCTCCCGTCCCGGCCGCGGACGTCGCGGCGCGGGGCCTGTCTACGACGGTCGCGCCCGGGAGCCAATGTCCGGAGCGGATGTGCGGACGACGGCACCACCCGGTCGGCGGCGCCGCGCGCCGTCACCCCGTCGCGCCGAGGATCGCCTTCACCTCGAGATACTCCTCGAAGCCGAACACGCCGAACTCGCGGCCGTTGCCGGACTGCTTGTAGCCGCCGAACGGCAGGCTGCGGTCGAAGGCGGCGCCGTTGAGGTAGACGCGCCCCGCCCGGATGCGCTCGGCGACCCGGCGTGCCCGCGCGGCGTCGCGCGACTGCACGAAGCCGGCGAGCCCGAACGGCGTGTCGTTGGCGATGGCGATCGCCTCGTCCTCGCCGTCGTAGCTCATGATCGACAGCACGGGACCGAAGATCTCCTCCCACGCGATGCGCATGGCGGGCGTCACGTCGCCGAACACGGTCGGGCGCACGTAGAAGCCGCGATTCAGATCCGCGGGACGGCCGGGACCGCCGGCGACCAGGGTCGCGCCCTCGTCGAGGCCGGACCGGATCAGCTCCTGCACCTTGTCGAACTGGGCGCGGCTCGCCAGCGGCCCCATGGTGGTCGCCTCGTCCCGCGGATCGCCGAGCCGGATCGTCGCGATCGCGCGGTGCGCCGCCGCGAAGGCGGCCTCGCGGCCCCCCCGCGGGATCAGCATGCGGGTCGGCGATTGGCAGTTCTGCCCGCCGTTGGTGTTGCAGGCATGGACGCCGGCCGTCACGGCGGCGTCGAGATCGGCGTCGTCCAGGATGATGTTGGCCGACTTACCGCCGAGCTCCTGGGCGACGCGCTTGACCGTGTCGGCGGCGAGCTTGGCGACCCTGATGCCGGCCGCGGTCGAGCCCGTGAACGACACCATGTCGATCTCGGGATGCGCCGCGATCGCCTCGCCGACCGTCGGCCCGTCGCCGTTGACCAGATTGAGCACGCCGGCCGGCACGCCGGCCGCATCGACGATCTCGGCCAGCATCATGGCGCTGAGCGGCGCGATCTCGCTCGGCTTCAGCACGACGGTGCAGCCGGCGGCGAGCGCCGGGGCGAGCTTCGAGGCGACCTGATTGAGCGGCCAGTTCCACGGCGTGATCAGGCCGCAGACGCCGATCGGCTCGCGCCGCACGATCCCGGCGCCCATCGGCTCCTCGAAGCGGTACTGCGCCAGCACGCGCGCCGCCTCCTCGAAATGATAGAGCGCGACGGTCGCCTGTCGCTCGGTCGCGAACGTGATGGGCGCGCCCATCTCGCGCGTCATCATCAGGGCGAGGTCGCCCAGACGTGATCTGAAGCCCGCGATGATTCGTTCGAGCCAGCCGAGGCGCTCGGCGACCGGCGTTTCGGAAGAGATCGCGAAGGCGCGCCGTGCCGCCGCCGCGGCCCAATTCACGTCCTCGGCCGTGCCGAGCCGGATCTCCGCGAACATCTCCTCGGTCGCCGGGTCGACGATGCCGAGCCGCGCCGTGCCGGCCGGCTCCACCCAGCGTCCCTCGATGTAAATCTTGGAGGTGTCCATCGCTTCCGTCCGTCGCGCCGCCCCGCGGCCGTCGTGGTCTCGCCGGCGACGCTAGCCGAAGCGCAGCGCCGGCCGACCCGCGATTCCCCGCATTCCGCGATGTGGAACGGCGGCACAAAGGCGCGGCGGCGTCGGTCCGCTCGTCTAAGCTCCTCTCAAAACAATGCCGCCGCGGCACCGCCGCCCGGCCCGGGAGGACGCCATGAGCCGTCGCATCACACGACGCCGTGTGCTCGCCATCGCGGCGGCGAGTCTGGTCGCGAAGCCCGCGATCCTGCGGGCCGAGACCTGGCCGTCGCGGCCCGTGACGCTCGTCATGCCGTTCGCGGCCGGCGGCGGCACGGACCTCTTGGCGCGCGCGCTCGCCCAGGATCTCGGCGAGCGGCTCGGCCAGCAGGTCGTCGTCGACAACCGCGCCGGCGCCGGCGGCAACATCGCCGCGACCTTCGTGGCCAAGGCGCCGCCCGACGGCTACACGATCATGTTCGGCACGCCCGGGCCGCTCGCCAACAACAAGCTGATGTACAAGAGCCTGGGGTTCGATCCGGAGCGCGCCTTCGCGCCGGTCGTGCTGATCGCCAAGTCGCCCCTCATCGTCGCGGCGCGGCTCGGCCTGCCCGTCAAGGATCTCGCCGAGCTGAAGGCCTATGCGGGCGCCCATCCCGGCAAGCTGAATGTCGGCGTGCCGGGCAACGGGACGCTCGGGCACATCACCTCGGTGCTGCTGCAGCAGGCGCTCGGCGTGAAGATGGCGAGCGTGCCGTATCGCGGCACCGCGCCGGTGGTGAACGATCTGCTCGGCGATCAGGTCGATCTCGCCATGGACTTCATGCCGTCCTACGTGCCGCTGGTGCGCGACGGTCGCATCCGCGCGCTCGCCGTCACGACGTCGCAGCGCGCCCCCGACCTGCCGGACGTGAAGACCGTGCAGGAGGCGGGCGTGCCCGGCTTCGAGGCGACGGCGTGGTACGCGCTCGCGGCGCCGACCGGCACGCCGTCCGACGTCGTCGACAAGCTCAACGCCGCGACCAACGCCTTCCTGAAGAGCCCGAAGGGCCAGGAGGCGCTGGCCCAGCTCAGCATGCAGGCGGTCGGCGGCACACCGGCCGAGCTGAAGACCTTCATCACGGCCGAGCTCGAGAAATGGGGACCGGTCGTGAAGGAGGCGAACATCTCGATGTGACCTCTCGCTCGCGGGCGCGCGCGTGAAACAGACCGCGGTCAGGCGCTCGCGCCGGTGCGCGGGCGACCGTCGGCCGGCGCCGGGCGCGCATTCATGGAGCCGGCGGAGGACCGATGCCGCGTTATCTCGAGGACTTCCACGAGGGCGAGATCTGGCACAGCGCGCCCGTCGTGCTCGGCGAGGACGAGATCGTCGCCTATGCGACGGCGAACGATCCGCAGCCGATCCATGTCGACAAGGCGGCCGCGCAAGCCGGGCCGTTCGGCGGCCTCATCGCCAGCGGCTGGCAGATCGCCGCGCTGTCGATGCGGCTGTTCGTCGAGGCCGGCGGGCACGGCGATTCGCCGATCGTCGGCATCGGCATCGACGAGCTGCGCTGGAGGCAGGTGGTGCGCCCCGGTGACACGCTGCGCACCGTCCGCGAGATCGTCTCGGTGACCCGCTCCGCCTCCAAGCCGGACCGCGGCACCATCAAGACCCGGGTCACCGTCCTCAACCAGCGCGACGAGCCGGTGATGACCTACATGGCCCTCGGCCAGGTGCGGGCCCGGACGACCGCCGCGGCGCAGACCTGACAGCCCGCGCCCGAGACGCCCCGCGTCCCCCCGGCACGGCGCCGGGCGAGCATCGATCGACTTGATTCAACTGAGGAAAAGGCTGGTGCCGCAAGAGGGATCAGAACTTGCCACCTAACTCATTGAAAATATGGTGAGATTTCAGAGATACCAACACGGTACCTGCACCCCTACCAACAGTTCGCTTCCCTCGGCGACGGATCGTTACGCCCGCCATGCGGGTGAATATGCCAGGGCGCGCCCCGCCCGGCAGCCCCTCACCAGCCCCGACCCGAGCAGGGCGACGGCCGTTGACGGCGCGCCAGCGGCGGGCGATCGAGGGCCGCACGAACCACGGGAGGCACGATGCCCGGAAGACGTAGGCGACGGGTGCCACGAGGGATGCGCGAGGAACGGAAACTCGCGTGGCATCAGCAAAAGGAAGTCGAGCAACGGTGGCGGGATCGCCAGTTCGGCAGTCAGGGGCCGGCGAGCGAGTGCCGGCGGCTCGACCCTCAGACCATGCTGCCGATCGGGATCATCCCCCGCGAGGGCGACCAGCCGGCGGGCGGGGGCGGCACGCCCTGAAACGAGAGAGGGGCCGACTTGCGCCGACCCCCTCGATACCATGCCATGCCGTGACTGCCGCACCGCGCCGCGCCCGACCTCACCTGACCAGAACCAGCCGCGCCACACCTTGCCTTGCTACGCCGCGCCCGACCAGACCCCGCCTTGCCGGGCCACAATGGTCAAATGATCGCGCCGGTCGGGCCGCGATGCAACCCCACCCCGCCCTCGCGAGAAGCCGCCAGCGGGGCCGCTGAGACGCCTTCGGGCGCACCGCCCTCACCCACGAGCCAAGCCGCAGAACTCACCAGCGGCGGCCGCAGCGGCGGGGCGGGCGATTTGGAGAACATGGGCGATCGGGCGTAGCATTGTGGGGCCGGCGACCAGTGGCCACCGCCGGCAAAGCGCCCGTCCAGGCGCGTCAACACCTGGACGGGCTGACGGCCACAGCTCCGGAAGAGGAAACCAGACATGACCGCCACGACCACCACTACCACCACGACCCCGACCGCCGCCACCGGCACCGCCTCGACCTTCGCCGCGGCGCTCGCGACCTTCCGCGCCACCGAAGGCGCGATCGAGGCATCACGGCACGCCCCCGACAGCGTGTTTGATCCTCTGGTCGAAGCGAACAACGCGGCCCGCGAAGCCCTCTTGCGGGAGCCCGCACAGTCGCTCGCCGAGCTGGCGACCAAGCTCCATGCGCTCGCGGACCTCGCGCAAACCGTCATCGTCGCGCCGTCGGCCGACCCCACCTTCGCCGAGATCGCGAGCGTGATCCGTCAGGACGTTGCTCGGTTGCTCCCGACTTCCTGATCAGGTCGACCAGCTCGACCAGCACGCACGCGGGGCCGCCCTTCGGGGCGGCTCTTCTCGTTCTGACAGGAAGACGCAGAGGGCGCCGTGGACGCGCCGAGGGCGCCGGAGCTGGGGCGATAGCCGGAAGAGGCGGGAAGCTCACCAGGGCCGCCGCAGCGGCCTGGGGGCGGGATGCGGGGCCGCCGTCGCAGGTCGCCGCTGGTTCATCCGCAGTCGACAACCGCGAGGCGGGCCGCGTGGCCGAATATGGTGGCGGCGGGGGATGCTGTCCAGAAGGGGGCGGCGGCGACGCGGCGCGCCGGTCGTGGGTTTCGCGCGCATGGTGGCCACGCCACCGCCGCGGACCAGAATGCACACCACGAACCCGGACGCCAGCGACGGGCGGCGCATGTCCGACCCGCGCGCACAAAAAAAGGCGCCCCTCACGGGGCGCCCTGAGATCGGCCGCGACGACGTGATCAGACCCGTCGCGGGTAATCGCTGAGCGAGTTCCACGCGGTCCTCGATCCTGCCGCCGGCTTGGCGCCGCCGCCACCAGCCGCAGCCGCCGGGGCCGGCGCGATCCGCGGCGCCACCACGGGCGAGGCGCGCATGCCCGACAGCCTGTTCATGCGGGCTTCGAACTCGGCGAGCTGGCGGTTTGCCTCTTCGATCCCGGCGAGGCTGATCGTCGGCGCCACCGTCTTCGCCCCGACCCGATCGAGCTTCCGGCCGGCGTCATCCGCCGCCGCCCCAAGCTCTCTCACCTTCTCGATCGGGACGGCGGGGACCACACCAGGGCGGGGCGCGGCGGCCGGCGTCGTGCCCGTGAAGGGTGCGGCCGGACGGACACCAGAGCGGCCCGGAGCCCCGGCCGGCGCGCTGTCATCGAACCCCATGGGCGGCACAGTCGGCGGCAGCGGCGTGGCGCGCCCGATCTTGGGATCAGTGAGCCCCGGCACCCGAGAGCGGCGGCGTTCCAGCTCGGCACGCCGGGCTTGTAGCGCCTCGTCTTCCTTCGTGATCACCGGCACATGCTGTTGAAGCCGCAGCGCCTCTAGATCGAGCCGGGCACGCTCCCGTTCCAGGCGAGCGGTTTCGAGCTGGCCCCGGAGCCTGTCGGCCGTCCACTTCGCGAACGGGCGGCCCGCCTTCTGCTCACGTTCGGCGGCGGCGAGGCGTTCCTCGATCCGGCGCGCGTTCTCTTCCGCCGCGCGGGCGCGGTGCTCCGCAGTCTGCTCCGCATGCTGGCGCCAGAGGTCACGATCGGCCGCGGCCCGCCCCTCCGGGGTCGCGACCTTGTTGAGCGCGTCGGAGACCGCATTGAGCCGGTCCGTGATCCGCCCCAGCATGGTCGACACGCCCGCAGCGTCCGCCGCGCGCCCCATGCTGGCCCATGCTGCCGACCAGCTATCGGAGAGGCGTTGGATTGACGCCGCGGCATCGTTCGTGAACGTGATCACGTCGCGATCGACGGTGCCCAGCGCCTTCGTGCGGATGTCCTCCCGGAGCTTCTGGCGCTCCTGACGATACCGAATGATCGCAGAGACCGCGTTCCGGCTGTCGATCTCGCCAAAGAACTTGGGAAGCTGAGACAGGTCGCCCTTCGTCGCCTTCTCGGTCAGCTCGGCGATCACGTCGAACAGGTTCCGGCCTTCCTTCTGGCCTTTCTTCAAGCCCTCTTCGAGATCGACGCCGGCTTCCCTGAAATTCTTCTGCACGTCCTTCGAAAAGACCTTCGCGAGCAGATCGCGCACACCGTTGAACGCCTGCTCACTGTTTCCAGTCTGCTTCCTGACGATCTGAAGCGTAGAGAAGAGGTCGCTCAGGCTGTCGACGCCGGTCTGGCCCGCATTGTTCCACGCCGCGGCGAGCGACGGGATGAAGGCGGCCATGTCTCGCAACTCGAACTGGCCCGCCTTGCCGGCATACGCCATGCGGTCGAAGGCGATCTGCATCTCACGAGCTGAAATCTTCAGATTGCTCGCCATGGCGCCGGCAGACTTCGCCACGTCCTCCGTGGTCGCGCCCGACGCTTGCGCCGTCGCCACGATCGGCCGCATCAGGGCGACAGCGTCGGTCAGGCTCATGCCCTGAGCGATCAGAGCCTCGAACCCCTTGGTCGCATCAGCCTGAGCGATCCCGTACTGACCGGCGAGCGCGATCACCTGACGGCGGGCCTCGGCGACCTTCTCGGCAGACGCTTCGGCCGTGGTGGCGATGCGCGACCACATCCGGTCCGTGTCCGCGTACTCTTTGAAGCCCCTCGTGGCTTGCCTGCCCAGCGCGTACCCGCCGACCCCACCGAGCAGCATGCGCATGTTCGGAGCGATCGGCATCAGACCGCCGTCGCGCGCGGCAGCGGCGCCGAGCCCACGCCGGCCGACCAGGGTTCCGTTGACGCCCTTCGCGGCGGCCTGGACACCCCGGAGCGCGGCAGCAATGTTCTTCGCCGGGCCGGACGCTTGGTCCACCAGCTTGATGACGATTTCGGCAGAACGTGCGGCCATGCTAGAGCCCCCTTCTGATCACTTCGGCGGCGCCGACGCGGTGCGCATCGACCAAGCCGCGGGTCCAAACATTCGACTTCATGGGCGGGTGCGCCAACACCGTCCACTCGGCCCTCGCCCATTCTAACGGGCATTCGGCCAGCCGCTCGATCTCGGCTGCAACGGCCGACCATGGCACCGGCGTCTCGTTCCCGGCGAGAGCGTGGCCGTGCGGGTCGTGATGTAGGACGGCGACCCAGAACAACCCATCCATCGTGCTCGGCGAGGCGATCGCCGCGGTGCGGCTCACGTCGTCGCCGATCGTGATGCTGATGACGACGGCGTGTTCGGCCGGCGGCATGTGGAGCGCGAACAAGCGATCGACCGGCGGCGCGGCGTCGAGCCGCTCCCGCTCTTCACGCATCTCGTCGGCCAGCCGGCGGAAGGCGCGCGCGACGGCGTCCCACAGGGCGGCGCGGTGCTCGCGGTAGTGATCAGGTTCCGGCATCGGCTTCCCCTCGCATCTCCCGGGCCGCCTGCTCGGCGGCGCGCTTCTCAAATTCTTGGCTCATGCGTTCGCGAAGTCGGTAGACCGCCTCGTCGACCTTCCGCCTGAGGGCGAGATCGCGACCGCCGATCGCGGCGGGCAGCTCATGGAGTCCGGCGATGAAATGGCCGGCGATCTCCGTGCAGAATTCTTCATGGTCGGACCGTTCCATGAACCGGCCTTCGAATTGCGCAACTTTGAGCCGCGCGAGGCGGACTTGCGCGTCGCGAAGCTCGGCGTTCACGGCCGACACGCTCGCCTTGGCTCCGGGCCTCTTCAGATGACGGACGTAGCGCGGCACCGCGTCGGTCGCGTCGAAGCGGCCATCCGGCAGCCGGGCGATGATCCCCTCGGCGGCGAGCTTGCTGACTGCCTGCCGCGTGATGCCGAGCAGGCTGCCAAGGCTGGTTGCGGTCATCACGAGGGGCTTGGACTTCGGTTTTCTGGGCTGTTTCATTGCATCCCCGCAACGGAACCTGAAGTTTTCGGGCCTCGAATATGCTCAAAAGCCGGGCTGCGGCGGCCGGGCGGCTCAGAGTGTGTCCTTACGGTCCCTAGTGTGCCCCCCCATGCCACACCAAGCCCTTCCCGCGCCCGTCTGCTCGCACTTCGCGATGCTGCCTCGTGTTGCTGCCCGGCGCGCGGGGGCGCGCCTGCGACCTCGGCAGAACCATGGCGGTGCGGGCGCCGTGCCGTCCCGTTCCCCCTCCGAGCTGAGAGACCCCGTTCGGGATCTGTGAGCTGGGCTGAGGCGGGAGAGAGGGGGCGAGCTGGGGTGTGCCTCGCCGGGCTGTCCGTGGTGTCGCCGGCATGCTGGCGCACCTGCTCGGCGATCGTGGTGTGCTGCTTCGAAGTCGAAGAGGCGGCCGGGGGCGAGCAGACCGACCCCCGGCCGCCGCGCCGCCCCACCGGTTCGAGGCACGGTGTGGGATGGGCGGCACAAGGCGAGCGCCGGAAGCCGACGGCGCCGCCTGTTCGATTGCCCCGCCGGAGATCGTAGGCAGGGCGGACATGATCACAGACCCCGGCGGGCCGCAGCGCGGTCGCGGGCTTCCGACCAGATGTCGGCCGTGCTGGCCGTGGCCGCGCTGCTCGGCTCGGCGGGCTCGGGCTCGGGCCGGCGGGCGCCGCAGCGGCGGGTGTTCGCCTCCTCCACGATCGGTCCCCAGATCGAGGACGGCGCGGCAGCCGCGGTGCCGTCCACGATGCCGAGTGCGGCCTCGGCGGCGGCCAGCTCGGTATCCAGGCGGGCGACCTCGGCAGCGTCGCCCCGGAGCCTCGCGTCCATGTACTTCTGCCGGAGCGCGGCGAGGCGGGCGTGGTGGTCAGCGGTCATGTGTAGAACCTCTCTGTTGTGATCGCGGTCGGGCGGGCCGCTCAACTCCCGCCCGACCGCCGCACGGCATCAGCCGCGCGCGGCCGTCAGCCACGGCCGGAACGCTTCGACTTCCCCTTGTAGCGGGCCGCCTCGTCGCGGATGCCGTCGTCGACGTCGGGCACGCCCCCCTGCACCTCGTCGCCGAAGCCGGCCGGGCCGTGCGCGCCGACGTGATCAGAACCAGCGTGGAGCGCCGGAGCGGGCCTCGTGCCGAGCACGGCGGCGGCCTCGACACCACCGCCGGCCCCGACCAGCCCACCGGCGTCACCCCGGGCGGCGGCGATGCCCGCGGCGGCGGCGCGGTTCCGGTCGACCGCGTCGAGCCCCATGGCCGGGTGATGACGGGGCGGCGGCTCCCAGCCGGTGATCTGCGCCGGCCTCGGCGGATCGGCCGCGACCTTCACGTCGACCTCTTCGACCATCAGCACGGCTCTCACGTCAGCGTCGACCCGGCGCCTGACACTGCTGCCGGTCTGCTCGATCTGGCGGGCGATGGCTTCCTCTTCGCGCTCGACCGCGAGCTGATCACGCTCGATCGTCGCGAGCGCTTCGGCGCGCTCGGCGTCGGACAGGGCGGCGGCGTCGTCGCTGATCTCGGCGACCTCGCGGTCCAGTGCGGCGAGAAGCTGGTCCTTGCAGACCCACGCGAGCAGCGCGACCACGTCGACCTCGCCGGTGTTCCTGTTCCTCGCGAACTCGACCACATTCGCCAACTCGCCACCGCCGACCTCGACCGCGTGGGTCACGTCCGGCCTGCCGCGCTCGGCGATCCGGTCGATCTCTCGCCGGATCAGCTCGCGGGCGGCGGCGCTCGGACGCGGCGCCGATCTCACACGGTGCGCGTCGGCGACCAACTCACGAAGGCGGCGGCGGCGGCCTTCGAGGGCTCCATGCAGATCGGAGTTCGGGATCGTCGGCGCCTCGATCGCGAGGTCGCGAAAGCCCTTACCGCGCGGGGCTTCGAGCACGAAATCGGCGAGCCTGCGCACGAGACCGGCGACCTCCTGCCAGCGCTCGGTCGCCCTGTCACGCTGCTCGGCGATGCCGGCGGCACGCTTCGCAATCACGTCGACCTCGCGCCGAAGCTCGGCGACGGCGGCGTGGTCGCGCGCCTTCTCGCGATCGGCGATCTGATAGGAGCGCGCACGGCTTAATTTATCGCGCTCGTCGATCGTCTCGCGGAATTTACGGTTGAGGGCGTCGACGGCCCCCCAGCGCTCTTGCGCCTGCTCGGCGAGCGACCGGAACGCCTCGGCGGCCCTCGGCGGGAGACGCTTCAGCACATCCTCGACTTCACGATCATCCATTGATTTTGCCTCCTGTGCTGATCGCCAGAATGGCGGCGACCGTTGGCCATGAAAACCGCGAAGTGATCAGGTCGCGATGATGCGGCGGATGTGCCGCGCCGACAGGTCGCGGTCGCAGACCTTCAGGACGCACCACGCCAGCTCCGCCGGCCGACCGCGATGCCTCTGCGGGCACTCGTCGGCGGTTCTCTCGCGCGTCCAAGCGGCGGCGCGGTAGCGTGTCAGCTCGCGGGCGATCGTCTCGGCGGCGGCAAGGGCCGAAGCGTCGGACAGGAAGGCGTCGCGCCACTGGCGCACGAGCCGATCACGGGTGGCCAGCCGCGCCAGCGTGCTCGGCAGCCGCTTCCCTCGTCCGCGAGGCGCCCCGATCGGCACCGCCGTGGCGGGGCTCCGGGCCGCGCTGGTGATGGCTTCGCTCTCGGGCACGTCAGCCCCGCCCACGCCATCCAGACGCACAGACGGCCGCGCCAGCGGCACCGCACCGGCATCGTCGGGGGGCTCGACCAGGGCGGCGGACCTGATCACTTCCCGCTACTCCGGCGCGACACCGGACTCGGTCTGACTGTCGCCGTGCCGCCAACGCTCCTCGGGCGGAGTCGCATCGTAGAGGCGACGGAGGGCCATAAGGCGCTCGACACCGCTCATGTTATCCCAGACGCCGGCGCGAGCGGCCTCGTCGGCGTCGCTCCCGATCTCGACTTGATCGTCGGAGTCGGCCTGCTCGCCGGGATCGTCCTGCTCGTCCGGGCCGATCTCGTCGTCGAGGTCGTTCCTCGCGGCCTCGGCGATCACCTCGACCTCATTGCCCCAGACGGACCACCCCGGCCGCGCGGGGCCGCGGGCGAAGAGTTCAACACGCGGAAGGTCCGGCCAGAGCCGTTCGACGAACTCGTGCACGAACGACGGCTTTCGGCTGTGAACCGTCTTCTGCTCACGATGCACGCTGGGCGGCTGCGTGCCCGGGAGCGGGGCCGGGAAGTTGCCGCGCACCCCGACGAGCACCAGCTCGTGCGCTCCACGGAACCAGTGGCCGGTGCCGGCGACCTGCTTGTCCCAAACCGCATGAGTGCGATACTCGAAACCCCAGCTCGTAAGCACGCGCAACGCCTCAGGAAGCAGCGGCGCAGTGCACCACAGTAGAAGCAGCGCGTCGTCGGCCGCGAGGCGATCGACCGGCAGTTCGCAAATCTCGTCGATCGACATGACGGGATAGTGGCTGTCGATCCGCCGCGCGTCGCCGGGCGAGCCGCCGGTGTAGTACCAGGGCGGGTCCGCATAGATGACGCTGTAACGCTCGCCGAGCATGAAGTCGGGGTTGTTCTTCGCCTTCGCCGCGACGGCGGCGAGCCGCTGGTTTCGGGAGGTGGCGAGTCGCTCGGCGCGGATGCGCTTCGCTTCGGCGAGAATTTCATCAGGACCGCGCGCCACGATCTCGACCTGCTCGCCGGCCGGCAGCTTCGCCACTTCGGCGGCGACGGACACGACAACCTCGCCCCGTTGGACGGCCTCAACAAGCGCCGGGGTGCCATCGGTCACGACCTCGCGGGCGGTGCGGACGGTCCGTTCCGACACATTCGCGAGCGTCGCCGCTTGCGCCTGAGTCGGCACGTCGGCAAAATTGCCGACCTGACGCTGACCATCCCGGAGCGTCGCCAGCTTCGCCGCGAACATCGCCCTCTGACTGACGGTCAGATGGCGTCGAGTCAGGTTGCGGCTGACCACGTACGTCACCGCCTCGGCATGCGTGCCCGTGAACTCCACGTAGCGGCACGTCACGCCAGCCGTTCGGCACGCCCGTTGGCGATTGCGGCCGTCGAGAATCCGATCTTCGAACACCACCACGGGCTCGATCAGCCCGTTTCGCTTGATGTCGGACTCCAACTCGGCAACCTCGCCGTATTCCAGCATCGGCAGAACATTCGCGATTTCGTGTCCCAGAAGCCGCATCCGCTCAGGCTCGGTCTCGGTCCAGGTCCGCCCCCACATCGGCGCGCCGTTGTTCATCTCGCTCGTCATTGCTTTCCTCGCTTCGCGTCACCTGCCCGACCGCCTCGCGCGGCCGGGCATCGAGATCGGTCGCGGGCGCCGGACGGCGGGCGGCGGACGAGGGCGGTGCGCATGGTGCGGCTCCGGGTCAGAACGGGCAGTCGTCGTCGGCGTCGGACGGTATCGCCGTGTAGGGCGAGGGCCGATCGAGGATCGCATCCACGTCGTCCCGAAGGTCCGAGAGAGCGACGAGTCGGTCGGCGAGACGATCCAGCTCGATCGCAGCGAGTCGGCAGGCGTCGATGACCACGGCCGGCGGCGGGCGCCGCCTCTCAGTCCGGAGCAACTTCCGGAGCGCGATGGCGAGCGCAGCCGGCGAGACCATCACGGGGTCCGCGAGATCGAGATCATCGACCGCGTCTCGGCCGGTCAGCATGCCGACCAGGACGCCGATGTAGCGCTCATTGCCTTCGGTCGGCTCGGCGCCGATCAGGCGGAGAAAGTCGGCGAGAGCGGCGGCAGCGTCGTCGGGCGACAACGTCGCGCTACAGGCGTCGTGCAGGCTACCGCGAAGCGCGGCGATCTCACGGAAGTCGGGGATCCGGGAGTCGAGCAGCTTCGCCTCGTCGACGTTCTGGGCGACCACCGTGAGCCGCCGACCGGCGAGTCCCTTCGCGCTTCTCAGGATCGCCCGGACTCGCGCGACCGGCGACTCGTGAACGACGGCGATCGCTCGGAGGGACTCACTGCTCATAGTTGGACCTCACCCGATTAACGATCGCAGCCCATTTAGCGGCGTCGGAGTCGTCCTTGCCGGGCATCCGGTCGTGGCCGTTCATGTCGAGGATGACCGGCTCTCGCTTGGTGTAGGGCGCGCCCGAAGGCGCGCCGACCTCCACGAACAGACTCCGCGGGTCGCCATCGGGGACGGCATCGACCACGGGGACAGACGGGACAGGCGACGGGTTGATGTTTTGGGGTCCAAAAGTCCAATCGGGTCCAATTGGGGTAGTTTTGGACCTGCTTTTGGACTTTTCGACCCCCATGGAATTGGTCCAAAACTCGCCCCCCCCTCTTGTAGAGGGGGGCGTTGGACCATTGGGGTTGGACAGGACAATCTCGTTGGCGTCGTAGTCGAGAACGCCTTGGGCCTTCAGGAGCACAAGAGCCTGTCGGAGCTGTTCGGAGTCCGATGCCTCCGTGAAGACCCCACGCTCGCGGCCGACTCTCAGGACCAGCCGCCGATTGACCCGACCATCGGTCGCGAGTTCTTCGATCAGCGCGCGGGCCTTCATGGCCCGCGCGGCGCCGCGCATCTCGTCGATCGGCTTCGCCACCAGAGCGTGACCGCCCCGACCGAACGTCACGGGGACGATCACGAACTCGATTGCCTGCCCGACACAGGCAGCGTTCGCCTTCACCACCCGGGCGATCTTCTTTGCGTCCCCGCTAACGCTCACGACGGAGTCGGCCCGTCCTTCGATCGCATTCGACCCGCGGACACCGCCGTTGCGGCGGGCGTGGTGGATCAGCACGACGGTCGCCCCGCTCGCCGCGGCGATCCGGCCGGCGTTCGCCATCAACGGCGTCATGGCGCTCGCAGCGTTCTCGTCGGCGCCGCTGGCGGCGAGCGAGAGGTTGTCCAGGACGATCAGACGGACTCGGTGCCCCGACTGCTCGGACAGCCGACGGGCCGCGTCGACCACACGGTCGGCGTCGCTGCGGCTGGCCAAATTGACGCTGTGATCCACAATGGCCACGCGGCTGGCACCGTCGGCCGTCGTCGCGACCTTCAGGTTCCGCGCCGAGTCGCCGGCCCTTTCGAGAGCGAGCCAGAGGACGGCGCCCGACTCCACGGGGCGACCGAACCACGGCCGACCGTCGGCAACGGCGGCAGCGAGTGACGCGGCGAGGGTCGACTTTCCGGCACCCGGAGCACCGACCAGCACGGCCACGTCGCCCGCCCCGAACCAGTCGGGGACAAGCCACTGCTTCGGTGTGACGGCGGAGTCGTCGCTGAGGATCATGAACGGGAGCGGGGTCGCGCTCATCGCCGGTCGTCCACAATCTGAGGGCCGAAGCGGGCAGCGACCTCTTGCGTGACGCAGGGCGACTTGTTATTTCTTCGTCGCATCCACGCGACTCCTTTCGCTTCGCTTCTGGCCGGCGCGGCCTCGTCCACCGCGCCGGCCTTTCCATTTGATCAGACGGGCGCGACCGCCTCGGCGGCGAGCGCGGAGTCGGCGTCCTCGTCGGTGTCGTCGTCCTCGTCGGTGTCGTCGATCAAGAACTCTCGCGCGAGCGCGAGCACCGCATCCTTCGCCCCGAACTCGTCCGTCGCCTTCGTCAGAGCAGCCGCGACCCGCGACTGCACGAACACGTCCGCGACGCTCTCGGGGCGAGCGGCCGCCACCTTGCGCGCCTCGCCGAGCACGTCGGCGACCAGATCGGCCGACAGCGCGGAGTCGAGGCGGGCAACCAGCATCACGAGCATGCATCCAAGCGCGTTGCTGAACTCGGTGGGCGTGTCCGCCACGTTGTGGTGCGTCATTTTCGGGTCTCCGATGTGATTTGACGGTGCCGCGCCCGCTGGGGCGGGCGGGCGACTCAGCGGGGCGCGCCCTCGCGGGCGACCTTCTCCACGCTCTCGCGCGTGAAGCGCGCGGCGCCACGGAGGTTCACCTTGGTGATCGCGCCCTCGCGGGCCAGCTTCCACACCAGCGACCGGCCGCAGCCCAAGAGCTTCGCGGCCTCGGCCTCGCGCAAGAGCAGGGGGCGCAGATGGTCGTCCGTGACGGTCGGGCGCGCGGGCGCCTTCGCGGCGGTCGCGGCGTTCGGGGCGGTGTTGCTCATCTGATTTGCTCCGGTAAGGACAGCCGCATGGCGCGGCGTCGCGTTACAACCGGATATGAATAATGAGCACCGCGGGCGCGGTGTCTACAATCACTGCGACCTAATTATCCCGGTATTTTGCCGAGTGCGGCCGATGGTCGACGAGCGCGACCTAAATATCCCGGCTTTTTCGCGAGCCCGGGGCGCCGAGGAGTCGGGTGCGCACCGCCTTCGCCCGGACGACAGCCGCGAAACCAAGATCGTCGGCACCATGCGCGGCGTAGAACTGCTCGACCGCCAGGAGGAAGGTGGCACGGTCCCTCACGGTCGGCCGACCACCAAGACGGTCGTGTTCCTCGACGATGGTCCGGACGGCAGCGTCTCGCCGCCATGACGGCGGCTTTCGGCGCGATCCGGCGAGCGCGATCGCGCGATCGACATGCAGGGCGACGATCTCAGGCCGCGGCAGACGGTCCTCGTTCAGCGCGGACGCATCGAGGGCCGCAGGCAGCCCCGCTTCATGAAGCATTTCGACCGCGTCGCGCGGCGCTTCCTGCCACGCCTTCAAGAACAGATACCTGTCGCACTTCTCGATCGCATCACGGATCCGCCGGAGGGCTTCGGCCGGCTTCGCCGGTCGCGACGTGGCTGTGTAGACGACTGCCAAGGGCTCCGGCCGGTCGGCCGGCGTCGGAGTCGGTGCGAGCCCACGCCTCTCGTTCGCCCGTGCGATGGCCTCGCGCCACATTGCCCGACCGGCGGCGACCTTCGCCGGAGTGAGCGACCGATCGCGCCGGACGGTCACGCCACGCCGCGCGAGAAGCACGGCGCGGACCGCATCGTCGATCTCGGCGACGGCCTTGCGGACCAGCGCCCCGTCCGCGTCCGGGAACCTGCCTGCCAGCCACTCGTCAAGGGGGCCGGTCGCGTACCTGCCGCACCCCGGTCGGCCGCGAGCGACTTCCTGGATCCCGGAGAGGCGGGGAGGGTCGGACATGGCGGCTCAGCCGGCCGTGCGGGCGAGCGGCAGGATGCGCCCAAGGTCGCGAAGTCGATCCAGTTCGTCGCCCCACCATTGCATCATGCGGACGCGCTCCAGCCAGTGCGCCGACCTGTCATAGACGCCGCGGACCGGGTCTTTGTGGACGTGGGCCAACTGCCGCTCGACCGCGTCCGAGGCGAAGAGGCGGGACTCGTTGAGCAGAGTGCTCGCCGTGGACCTCATTCCGTGCGCGCTGATCTCGTGCCGCTCGTATCCGAGCCGGAGCAGGGCGGCGAGCAGCGTGTTCTCGGAGATCGGCCGCTTGGGCGTGGTCGGGGACGGGAAGAGGTACTGTCCGCCGCCCGTGAGCCGGCGCAGCTCATCCAGGACCGCGAGCGCCTGCCGACTCAGCGGCACCCGATGCGGCCGGCGCATCTTCGCCTTGCTGGCCGGGATTTCCCAGACGGCCGTGGTGGCGTCGATCTCTGTCCATTCGGAAAACCGGACCTCGCCGGGCCGGGCGAATGTGTAGGAGAGGAAGAGAAGCCCAAGCCGCGTGACAGGGTTCCCGTGATAGCCATGGATCGCCCGCATGAGCTGCCCGACTGCGGCCGGTTCGATGATGGCTGGCCGGTGCGTCACACTCGGCGCCGTGAGGGCGCCAACGAGATCGGCGGCAGGATCCCGGGCGCAGTAACCGGCGGCGATCCCGAACCGGAACACGCGCGACGCCACCGACCGGGCGCGCCGGGCGCTCTCGTACTGCTCGGCTGCTTCGAACCGGCGAAGGACCGTCAGAAGCTCCGGGGCCTCGATCTCGCCGATTGGCCGGCTACCGATGCGGTCGCACAGAACCCGGAGCAGCCACGCGGTCTTTGTCCGGGTCCGGTCTGCCTTCCCCTCGGCGACCACCTTCCGGGCGAACCATTCGTCCCCGACAGACCGGAACGTCCGGGCGGCGGACTCCGCGGCCAATTTCTCCGCCTTCCGGGTCGCGGACGGGTCGATCCCGTTGGCGAGCATCCTGCGAGCTTCGGCCCGGCGCTCGCGCGCCGCGGCGAGCGGCACTTGGACCGTCCGCGACCCCGCGGTGTTGTAGGCGCCAAGGGAGAGGAGCTTCTGCTTCCCCTGCCATCGGTAGGCGAGACGCCACAGCCGCGCTCCGCCGGGCGTGACGAGAAGGTGCAGGCCCTCGCCATCGGAGAGCTTGTAGGGCTTCGTGCCGGGCTTCGCGGCCCGGATCGTGGCATCGGTTAGGGTAGGCATAGCCGGCGTCCGCTGTTGGTAGCAGCCTCGGCGGCTCGCCTCGTGTCTCGGGTTCTACCAACGCGATTACCAACAGAATGGCCGGATGCCCGCGGACAGCGACGAACCGTCACGAGGGAATATGTATGAAGAAGCCTGCGGAAATCAATGGTTAGGAGGACTGAGGCGAACGAACGCGGATTTCTGCGAACCGTATTCTGGTGCCGCAAGAGGGATTCGAACCCCCGACCCCATCATTACGAATGATGTGCTCTACCAGCTGAGCTATTGCGGCGACGCGGCTCCCTGATACTGGGCTGCGGCCGACTTGGCAAGGGAGGCGGCCGGCGGGGCAGCGGCGTTCCACGGCGCAGAATGTGAACCTCTCCGGCCGCGCCGGCCGGCGCCGCCGGGAACCGCTCCCAGGGCACCGAATCCAGGTTAACGCGTCCGATGTCCGAGGATCTGGGCGCAGTATTCGGGAT
>NZ_JBHUIW010000045.1:0-19703 GCF_042682915.1 Rhodoplanes azumiensis
AGAATCAATGCCGTGCACCTCTTCAAGCACAATCCGTGCCGGACAGCCGTGGGACAAGCCCGGCCATGACGGCGGTGGGCTGCCCTCGCGCCGCTACATCCGGCCGCTGTTACGGATGGCGCCGAGGTGCTCGTTGATGCGGAAGACGATCAACACGAACTCCGCCGCGATGCGGGCCGCGATGATGCCGACCAGGCCGCCGAGCAGGCTGGCGAAGAGCGCGAACAGGCCGCCGAAGATGTTGTGGACCATCAGGGCCAGGGCCGAGGTGGCGCCCGACAGGGCGAACAGGACCGACATGCCGACCGCCAGCCAGTAGAACACCTTGATGATCGACGGGGTGATGAAACGATCCCACTGAAAAAGATCGGTGATCGAGAACATCCGGGCCTCCTCGGCGGACCGGCCTCGCCAACGGCCGGTAAGGCGAAATCGACCACCGGGCGCGTGCGGGGCGACCGGTCGGAGCAGGGCCCGCCGCGCCCGCTCGACGATCGTTCTGACGGAAAATTGTGGTGCGCTCGCGTCGCCCGATCGCGGCGGGGCGGACCGTGGCCCGGCGCCCCGCGCCCCGTCCCCGACGAGCTGCCGGAAGCGTGAACGAAAGGTTGACGCCCGGGTCCGGATGTCCCGAACCCCGCAGGCGCGACGGCATCGCCTCGGTGCCGGACGGCTCGGTTCTGGTTTTGATCGCCCCGGAAGCGCGGGCCTGCGTCTTCGGCCTGGTCCTTACGGCGGCGCTATTGGATCGAGGGTCGGCGGCCCATTCCGTGCGGGGGGCGAACCACGGCGCGCCCAAGTGTTCGCCCAAGTGTTCGCCCAAGTGTTCGCCCAAATGTTCGCCCCAGGTGTTCGCACAAGTGTTCGCCCAGGGGCTCGTTCTGGTCGCCGGAACGGCGCGGCTGACCGCGCCGCTCGCCGTGACGCTGCGGCCGGCATTACCCGATCCGGCCGAATGATCAATCCGTACGCAATCGAGGCTTGTGCGGAGCAGGTCGGTTTCCTAACTACGGCACAAGCAGGAGCCGCCGCCATGGATCAACTCAAGCTCGTCGCCCTCGACCAGGACGATCTGGAGATCGTCGCGACCCACCTCCAGGACGCCCACGTGAAGGTGGGCGACGTTCACTGGCGTCCGCAGGAGAAGCGGCTGGTGATGGGTCTGAACCGCTTCGATTGGGAGGGCGCGGTCTGCGAGAACGGCCATTTCCGCCGTCGCCGCACCGCCCTGCGCTTCGACCGGGTGCTGGCCGTCAAGTGCCGCAACCTCGAATGCCAGGCCAAGGAGGTCATCCTCAACCTGCTCACCATCGAGTTCGTCGAGACGGCCTCGCCGGGGGGCAGTGTCGTGCTGATCTTCTCGGGCGGCGGCGAGCTGCGGCTCGACGTGGAGTGCCTCGAGGTGGAGCTTGCCGACCTCGGACCGGTGTGGGATACGACCGCCTGTCCGGCGCACGAGGACCAGACGAGCCCGGCCCTGTCGGCCGCGCCCCGCTGACCCGCTCCGGCCCGTAAGGGCCGGACGATCGATATCGTCCCCGTCGCGCCCGCCGCGTTCCCGACTGCATCCGGGCGGCAGCAGGGTCGGCGCCCGCAGCGCCGTCGCGCGGCCTTCCCCGCCCGCCGGTCTCGCTGCTCATGCCCGTCCGTCTCGATACCCGTGACCCCGCGTTCAAGGACCGTTTCGCCGCCCTTCTCGGCGCCAAGCGCGAGGCGGCGGCCGACGTCGAGGCGGCCGTTCGTGCCATCGTCGACGACGTGCGGGCGCGCGGCGACGCGGCGCTGGTCGCGCTGACGGAGACGTTCGACCACCTCGACCTCGGTGCCGCCGGCGCGGCCGCCCTGCGGGTGACGCCCGCCGAGATCGCCGCCGCGGTCGCGGCCTGCGACCCGAAGGACATCGCGGCGCTGGCCTTCGCGCGCGACCGCATCGAGGCTTATCACCGCCGCCAGCTTCCCGGCGATCAGCGGTTCACCGACCCGCTCGGCGTCGAGCTCGGCTATCGCTGGACGCCCGTGGAGGCCGCCGGCCTCTACGTGCCGGGCGGCACCGCGGCCTATCCGTCCTCGGTGCTGATGAACGCCGTGCCGGCCAAGGTCGCGGGTGTGTCGCGGCTCGTGATGGTCGTCCCGGCGCCGGCCGGCAAGCTCGCGCCGCTGGTGCTCGCCGCGGCCCATCTGTCCGGCGTCGACGAGATCTACCGGGTCGGTGGCGCCCAGGCCGTGGCCGCACTGGCCTACGGAACCGAGACGATCGCCCCGGTCGACAAGATCGTCGGCCCCGGCAACGCCTATGTGGCGGCGGCCAAGCGCATCGTGTTCGGCAAGGTCGGCATCGACATGATCGCCGGCCCGTCCGAGGTGCTGATCATCGCCGACGCGACCGCCCGTCCCGACTGGATCGCCGCCGATCTCCTGGCGCAGGCCGAGCACGACACGGCGGCGCAGTCGATCCTGATCACGACCGACGCGTCGCTCGCCGGCGCCGTCGAGAAGGCCGTGGACGCGCAGCTCGCCACGTTGCCGCGGGAAAAGATCGCGGGTGCGTCGTGGCGCGACCACGGCGCCGTGATCCTGGTCGAGACGCTCGACCAGGCGGTCGGGCTCGCCGATCAGGTCGCGGCCGAGCATCTGGAGCTCGCGGTCGCCGATCCGGCGCCGCTCGCGGACAGGATCCGCCACGCCGGCGCGATCTTCGTCGGCCATCACACACCGGAGGCGATCGGCGACTACGTCGCGGGCTCCAACCACGTGTTGCCGACGGCACGCTCGGCGCGGTTCTCGTCCGGGCTCGGCGTTCTCGACTTCATGAAGCGCACCTCGCTGCTGCGCTGCGGGCCCGATCAGCTCGCCGCCCTCGGCCCCGCCGCGGTGACGCTGGCGCAGGCCGAAGGGCTCGACGCGCATGCCCGCTCGGTCGCGCTGCGCCTCGCACCGACATCGCCTGTCGACTCGGTGGGTGCCGAATGAGCCGACGGATCCGCGAGGGACGCGAGAGCCATCGCCTCTGCGAGGTGACGCTCGACCCGGAGTCCATCGGGGCCGGCAACCGCGACATCGAGCACGAGCGCACCGTCGCGATCTACGATCTCCTCGAAGACAACCTGT
Source organism: Rhodoplanes azumiensis (assembly GCF_042682915.1). Taxonomy (NCBI): domain Bacteria; kingdom Pseudomonadati; phylum Pseudomonadota; class Alphaproteobacteria; order Hyphomicrobiales; family Nitrobacteraceae; genus Rhodoplanes; species Rhodoplanes azumiensis. Next base: position 3,109 of record NZ_JBHUIW010000045.1, read on the forward strand.
TCGCACCGGTCGGCCACGACGGCGGGCCGTATTGTCTGAAGCTCCTGCTCGCCAACGACCGCCTGGTGTTCGACGTGCGCGACCAGGCCGGCGAGCCGGTCGTCGCGCACTATCTGTCGCTCACCCCGTTCCGTCGCCTCGTGAAGGACTACTTCATGATGTGCGAGACCTATCACGACGCCATCCGCACGTTGTCGCCGAGCCAGATCGAGGCGATCGACATGGGGCGGCGCGGCCTCCACAACGAGGGTTCCGAGCTGCTGACGGAGCGGCTGAAGGACAAGATCGAGATCGACTTCGACACGGCGCGGCGGCTGTTCACGCTGATCACCGTGCTGCACTGGAAAGGCTGAGCGCGATGCCCCCCCCGGGCCCCGTCGGGCCGCCCGGAGCGGTGCTGTTCGTCTGCGCCTGGAACTCGGTGCGATCGCCCATGGCGGCCGCGATGTTCCGCCAGTATTACGGTCACAAGAGCTATGTCGGCTCGGCCGGCGTCCGCAAGGGCGAGCCGGATCCCTTCACGGCGGCCGTGATGGACGAGGTCGGGCTCGATCTTTCCAAGCACAAGCCGATCACGTTCGAGGAGCTGGAAGACCTCGAAGGGCTCAACTTCGACCTGATCGTCACGCTGTCGCCGGAGGCGCATCACCGCGCCCTGGAGGTCACCCGCACGCTCGCCGTCGACGTGGAGTACTGGCCGACCCTCGATCCCGGCGCCGCCGAGGAGGGCACCCGCGAGCAGCGTCTCGCCGCCTATCGCGAGATTCGTGATCAGCTCCTGGCGAAGATCGAGCAGCGGTTCGGCAAGCCGGGATTCGGCCGATGAGGTGGGCGGTGCCGCATGTTTCACCTCTCCCCGGCGGGGAGAGGTCGGACTTCGCGCCAAAGGCGCGAAGTCCGGGTGAGGGGGGACTGCCCTCTCGATGAAACAATCGGCGTCGGCACCCCCTCACCCCACCCCTCTCCCCGCCGGGGAGAGGGAGCCGCGCCGTGCTCGACGTGACGTCAGAGACACATCGCCACCGACGCCACGCGGTCGGCCCGTTGACCAGAGATGTGTGCCTCGCACGAGATCAGAACTCTCCCCACAGGGAGAGGTGAACGTCCGATTCTGATCACCTCGCGAACCCGAACAATTTCCGCGACGTCTCCGCCACCGCGGCCTGCTGCTCGGGCGTGAGCCAGGATCGCAGCTCCGTCAGGCCGTCCTCGTAGCGGCGGATCGTCTCGTGCTCGGTGTGCGGCCAGTCGCTGCCCCACAGCAGGCGCCCGGGACCGAGCGCGTCGACGAGCGCGCGGGCGTAAGGCGCGACGACGGCGCCGCCGCAGCGGTAGCTGCCGGAAATCTTCACGAACAGCGATCCGTCCGGGCCGGCGGCGAGCAGGCGGCGGAAGCCGGGATCGTCGACGCCGAGCTTCGGGTCAGGGCGGCCGAAGTGATCGATCACCACCGGCGCGCCGAGCGGCACGATCGCGTCGAGCAGCGGCCGGACGGCGCGGCCTTCGGTCTGGATCTCGATCTGCCAGCCGCGCGCCGCGACGCGCGTCAGGAGCGCCATCCAGTCCGGCGTCAGCACCGTGGAAACATCCTTGCCAAGCAGATTGAGCCGGATGCCGACGATGCCTCTCGCCGCATAGGCGTCGAGCGTCGTGTCGGTCACGCCGGGATCGACCACCACGATGCCGCGCAGGCGCTCGGGCGCGGGCGCCAGCGCGTCGAGCAGATAGGAATTGTCGGTGCCGAGGAACGAGGGCTGCACCACGACGATTTCGCGCACGCCGTGGCGCGCCGTGACGGCGAACAGGTCGTCCGGCGTGAAGTCGCCGCTCGGCGAGTGGCGTCGCCCTTGCACGAGCGGCAAGGCGCGGGTGAAGACGTGGACGTGGGTGTCGACCGGGGGAACGTCGCGGGTCGGGGGAGCCGACGTGGGGGCGGGCGATGCGGGGGCGGGCGATGTGGGGGAGGGGGCCATTGCTCGGTTGCCAGGAGGATGCAGATGGTCTTATACTCCTCTATAGGACCAATTGACCAGAGCCTTTCGGGTCGCGCATCGCCACCCGTCTCGCCGGTCCTCGCTTTCGTTCGAACCCGTCGTCAAGCACCGCCGTCAAGCACCGCCGTTCCGCTCTGCCGTCCGCACCGCGACAAGCCGCGTTCCACGACGTTCCAGCCGAGGCCGCCATGCACGCCGCTTCCGACGCCGTCGGGTCCGACCAGCGCCTGCCGATCTATCAGCGCCTCAAGGACGCGCTCGCCGAGCGCATCCAGGACGGCGCGTGGAAGCCGGGCGAGGCGATTCCGGCGGAGAGCGATCTCGCCTCCGAGTTCGGCGTCGCGCTCGGCACCATGCGCAAGGCGATCGAGGGGCTCGTCCAGCAGGGCCTCCTGGAGCGGCAGCAGGGGCGCGGCACCTTCGTGCGGCGCGCCGACCTCGGCAACACACTGTTCCGCTTCTTCCGCCACACCGGCAAGGGCGGCAGGCCCGTGGTGCCGACCCAGAGGCTGGTCGGGCGGCGCACCGCCGCGGCGGGTCGCGAGGCGGCGCGCGCCTTGGGGCTCACCGCCGACGATCCGGTGCTGTGGCTGAAGCGCCTGCGCCTCGTCGACGGCGCGCCGCTCGTGGTCGACGAGATCGCGCTGCCGCTGCCGCGCTTCCAAGCCCTCGCGACGCTGGCGCCGGAGAAGTTCGAAGGGCTTCTCTATCCGCTCTACGAGCGCGAGATCGGCATCACGGTGGCGCGCGCCACCGACCGCATCGCCTTCGGCCGCGCCACCGCGTCGGTCGCCAAGGCGCTCGGCATCGCGGCCGGCGAGCCGGTCGTGGTGATCGACCGCACCGCCTTCGGGCTCGACGGGGTGCCGCTCGAATGGCGGCGCTCGCACGGGCCCGCGGACCGCTTCAGCTACGACGTCGAGATCAGATGATCTCTTGCGTCGGATGAGCCCGGCCCGCGCAGGCGTGCGGGATCGGACGAGATCGTGATCAGGGAGAGAACAATGCTCAAAGGCATCTTCGGCGCGCTGGCGCTCGCGTCCACGGCTCTGGCGACCACGGCCCTGGTGCCGCGCGCGGCCGTGGCGCAGGAGTTCCCGACCCGGCCCATCACCCTGATCGTGCCGGCGCCGCCCGGCGGCGGCACCGACGTGTTCGCCCGCCAGATCGCCGAGGCCGTGGAGCCGATCCTCAAGCAGAAGGTGATCGTCGACAATCGCGCCGGCGGCGGCGGCACGGTCGGCACCACGCTGGTCGCGTCGGCGAAGCCCGACGGCTACACGCTCGGCTTCATCTGGAACTCGCCGCTCACCACGAGCCCGCACAGCCTCACGGTCGCCTACACGCCGGATTCCTATGCCAGCGTGATGTCGATCGGCTACTCGTCCTACGTGCTCTGCGCGGCACCCGACTTCCCGGCGTCGACCGGCCGGGAGCTGATCGATCAGATCAAGGCCAACCCGGGCAAGTTCACCTACGGCAACGACGGGCTCGGCGGCACCATGCAGCTCGCCGCCGAGCGCGTCTTCTCCAAGGTCGGCGCCAAGGTGCGCCCCGTTCCGTTCGGCGGCGCCGGCGAGACGGCGCGCAACTTCCTCGGCGGTCACGTCACGTTCTACGGCGGCTCGCTGCCGCCGATCCTGCCGCATGCCGCGGCCGGCAAGGCGAAATGCCTGCTGCTCACCTCGGCCGCCAAGAACCCGGCGCTGCCGCAGGCCTCCGGCCTCGACGACATCGGGCTCGGGGGCGAGGAGACCGTGCTGTGGTGGGGCTTGATCGCGCCGGCCAAGACGCCGCCCGCCGTGCTCGCCACGCTCGAGAAGGCGTTCATGGAGGCCGCCTCCACGCCGAAGTTCAAGGAGGTGATGGAGAAGCAGGGCGCGAACCAGCGCGTGCTCGGATCGAAGGAGACGGGCGCCCTGATCCGCAAGGAGCTCGACGCGCTCGGCGCGGTCGCCAAGGCGATCGGCATCGAGCGGAAGGCGCAGTGATGGCTTCGAACCTCACGGTCGTCAGAGCCGGGCTCGTCCCGGCGATCCACGCTCTTCGACGGGGCGCGGCATCTAAGACGTGGATGCCCGGCACGAGGCCGGGCATGACGGCTCTGAGTTCGAGGGCGCTCCCATGTCGGGTCTGAGCCTGCCGCGCTGGGTCGGCGACGCGGCGGTCGGGCTCGCGCTCGCGCTCGGCGGGGTGACGCTCGCGGTGCTCGCCTGGCCGATCCCGCGCGGCTCGGTCGGCAATCCCGGGCCGGGCTTCATGCCGTTCGTGCTCGGCCTCGCGCTCGTCCTGCTCGGGCTCGCCTGCGCGGTGCGGGCCTTGCGTGAGCACGACGGCGCCGCCGTGGTCCTGGTCAACCGCAAGACCGCGGTCTGCCTCGCGATGCTGCTCGCCGCGGCGCTCGCCTTCATCCCGGTCGGCTTCGTGCCGACCGTCGCCGTGATGCTGGGTGTGCTGTTCGCCGTGCTGGGCGGTCAGCCGTGGTGGCGCGCCGTGCTGTTCGGCTGCGGCGCGAGCCTCGCGCTCGACGTCGTGTTCGATCGGCTCTTAGGCCTCGGCCTGCCGGCCGGGGTATGGCCGTTCTGATTTGTTTGTTCGCACGTCGGAGACGCCGCCGTGTTTGACTGACGCTACTGTCCCCCCACCCCCGACCCCTCCCCGCCATTCCCAAGGGCGAATGGGAGGAGGGGAGTCACGGCGCTGCGCCTCCCCTCCCCCCGCGAGCGAAGCTCGTGGCGGGGAGGGGTCGGGGGTGGGGGGCAGCAGCGTGGCCGTATCTGAACGTTGCCGTCGCTGAAGTGGACCGGCGCGGCGCCGAACCGTGAGGATCGTGGTCGTGGACTCGCTCGGATACCTGATGGACGGCTTCGCGGTCGCGTTCACGGGCCGCAACCTGCTCCTGTGCTTCGTCGGCTGCCTGTGGGGCACCGCGGTCGGCGTGCTGCCGGGGCTCGGCCCGCTCGCCGGCATGGCGCTCCTGCTGCCGCTCACCTTCAAGCTCGATCCGGCCGGCGCCGTGATCATGCTGGCCGGCATCTTCAACGGCGCCATGTACGGCGGCTCGACCACCTCGATCCTGATGCGCATTCCGGGCGAGGCGGCCTCGGTCGTCACCTGCATCGACGGCTACGAGATGGCGAAGCGCGGCCGCGCCGGTGCGGCCCTCACGCTCGCGGCGCTCGGCAGCTTCGTCGGCGGCACCATCTCGATCGTCGGCCTGATGGCGGTCGGCCCGCTGCTGGCCGACGCGATGCTGTCGGTCGGCCCGGCGGCCGAGTTCGTGCTGATGCTCACGGCGCTGCTGGTCGTGAGTGCGGTCTCCTCGTCGCCGCCCGTGAAGACGCTCGCCATGATCGTGCTCGGGCTGGCGCTCGGCACCGTGGGCATGGATCAGCTCACGGCCTATCCGCGCTTCACGTTCGGCTCGCTCGATCTGACCGACGGGCTCAACTTCGTCGCCCTGTCGATCGGCCTGTTCGGCGTCTCCGAGATTCTGCTCAATCTCGACGAGGCGGCGCCCGAGGTGCCGAAGGCGCCGAAGCTGCGCGACATGCTGCCGACGGGCCAAGAGATCCGCGAGGCGGCCCCTGCGGTGCTGCGCGGCTCCGGCGTCGGCTTCCTGTTCGGCCTCGTCCCGGGTGTCTCGCACATCATCTCGACCTTCGTGTCCTACGCGATCGAGAAGAAGGTTTCCAAGACGCCGGAGAAGTTCGGCCACGGCGCCGTGGCCGGCGTCGCCGGTCCGGAGACGGCCAACAACGCGACCACGGGCGCCTCGATGATCCCGCTGTTGGTGCTCGGCATCCCGGCGATCCCGGCGACCGCGATCCTCCTGTCGGCGCTGCTGATCCACGGCGTGCAGCCGGGGCCGCTGCTGATGAGCGAGCATCCGCAGGTGTTCTGGGGCCTGATCGCCAGCCTCTATCTCGGCAACGCCATCCTGGTGATTCTCAATCTCCCGCTGGTGGGTATCTTCGTCACGCTGCTGCGCACCCCGATGGGCGTGCTGGCGCCGCTCGTGCTGGTGATCTGCCTGATCGGCGTGTTCTCGCTGAAGGGCTCTCCGCTCGACCTGACGATCCTGTTCGCCGCCGGCGTGGTCGGCTATCTGCTGCGGAAGTTCTCCTACGACGTCGCGCCCCTGCTGCTCGCCTTCGTGCTCGGCGACCGCATGGAGCTGTCGTTCCGCCGCGCCCTCACCATCTCGGACGGCGACTGGTGGGTGTTCGTGCAGGGCCCGGCCGCGCGGGTGTTCCTGGTCGTGCTGGCGCTGATCGGCGGCCTCCAGCTCGCCGCGATGCTGCTCGGCTGGCGCCGCACCGGGGCGGCGGCCTGACAGCTCGCGCACCGGAAGCAGGCACCGAGCTCGCCACGCGCTCCGCTCATGCCCGCGAAGGCGGGCATCCAGGTGCCCATGCCGTGTCGCCCCTGGGTTCCCGCCTTCGCGGGAACGAGTGGACTCTCGTGTTCGGCTTCGCCGGGACGATGCGTGTGCGCCGGTTGTCGTGCGGTCCCGTTTCGGCTAGGGTCCGCGCCCGTCCTGTGGCGTCCAACGAAGGCCTGACCTTCGCCCGTGGCCCCGCGCGCGGCCCGGTGCGATCATTGGGTTGCGAATGGCGAAAGAGGAACTGCTGGAGTTTCCCGGCGTCGTGTCGGAACTGCTGCCGAACGCGACCTTCCGCGTCAAGCTCGAGAACGGTCATGAGATCATCGCCCACACGGCCGGCCGCATGCGCAAGAACCGCATCCGCGTGCTCGCCGGCGACAAGGTGCTGGTCGAGATGACCCCCTATGATTTGACGAAGGGCCGCATCACCTATCGTTTCAAATGATCGCCGCCGCCGCGTCCGCCCGGGCCGGCGCGCTCCCGGAACCCCAGACCCCGTGACGCTCCGCTTCGCCGGAGGCGGGATCGACCGTGCTCCCGCCGCGGAGCGGAACAGAACCTCACGCCGATGATGGGCCGTCCCAAGCTCGTTCTCGCCTCCGGCTCGCCCCGGCGGCTCACGCTCCTCAACCAGGCGGGTCTCGAGCCCGACGCGCTGCGGCCCGCCGAGATCGACGAGACGCCGAAGCGCGGCGAGCTGCCGCGCGCCTGCGCCAACCGGCTCGCTCACGCCAAGGCCGAGGTGGCGCTCGCCGCCGTCCGGCTGGAGGACGATCTGCGCGGCGCCTTCATCGTCGCGGCCGACACCGTGGTCGCGGTCGGGCGCCGTATCCTCCCCAAGGCCGAGCTTCTCGACGAGGCGGCCCAGTGCCTGCGGCTGCTGTCCGGCCGCAACCACCGGGTCTACACCTCGGTCTGCGTGGTGACGCCCAAGGAGGCGATCCGCCAGCGCCTGATCGAGACGCGGGTGCGCTTCAAGCGCCTCGCGCCGGAGGATATCGAGGCGTATCTCGCGTCGGGCGAGTGGCGCGGCAAGGCCGGTGGCTATGCCGTGCAGGGGCTCGCCGGCAGCTTCGTCGTGAAGATCGTCGGCTCCTACACCTCGGTGGTCGGCCTGCCGCTCTACGAGACCGTCACGCTCCTCGCCGGCGAGGGGTTCCCGGTCCGCCACGGCTGGCTGAACCCGACCAACCCGATGCCGGCCTGAGCCGGGCCGCCCTCCTTTTCACCTCTCCCCGCCGTGCGGGGAGAGGTCGGATTGCGCGCCGCAGGCGCGAAATCCGGGTGAGGGGGCGTCACCGCGAGTCTCTGCGCCGGGGAGACGCCCCCTCATCCGGTTCGCCGCTGCGCGGCGAGCCACCTTCTCCCCGCGCGCGGGGAGAAGGATCCCGGGCGCCAGGCCCGGTTTTCGCGGCTCTCGCTCTCCCGTTCCGTCGTCCTTGTCCCTATCTCTCCGCCCATGCCCTCGCTCGCTCCCGGAAAACCCTGCGCCATCTGCGGCAAGCCGGCCGCGGACAAGTTCCGGCCGTTCTGCTCGCAGCGGTGCAAGGACGTCGACCTCCACCGCTGGCTGTCCGGCCGCTACGCCGTGCCGGCCGTCGAGGCCGAGGAGGACGACCTCGGGCTGCCCGAGCCGGACGAGCCGCCGCCGCCGCTGGCCCCGCGCCGCCGCGGCCTGGACTGACCGCTCCGCCTCCCGCCGCCGGCCCGCCGCTCTTCCCTCCCCGTCGATTCTGGGCTAAGGGTCGCCCCGCCCCGGCGAACCCCGCGCGGGCAGGCGACAAAACCGGTCGAGTTCGCAAAAGGCGGCGCGTCCACGACGCCTTTTTTTGTGCCCGGATGAACCCGCGAAGACCCCGATGCCCAAACGCACCGACATCTCCTCGATCCTGATCATCGGCGCGGGCCCGATCGTCATCGGTCAGGCCTGCGAGTTCGACTATTCCGGAACCCAGGCCTGCAAGGCGCTGCGCGAGGAGGGCTACCGGGTCATCCTGGTCAACTCCAATCCGGCCACCATCATGACCGACCCGGAGATGGCCGACGCGACTTATGTCGAGCCGATCACGCCCGAGGTCGTCGCCAAGATCATCGAGAAGGAGCGACCCGACGCGCTGCTGCCGACCATGGGCGGCCAGACGGCGCTCAACACCGCACTGTCCCTGCGCCGGATGGGCGTGCTCGACAAGTTCGGCGTCACGATGATCGGCGCCACGGCCGAGGCGATCGACAAGGCCGAGGACCGCGAGCTGTTCCGCGAGGCGATGAAGAAGATCGGCCTCGACATCCCCAAGTCGTTCCTGGCCAACGCCTCTGAGCTGAAGCAGGCGGACCGCAAGCGCTATCTCGACGCGCTCGCCCGCATCGACGCCGGCAAGGAGCGCGAGACCGAGAAGGCGGCGAAGCGCGCCGCCTTCGAGCGCGACTGGGCGGCCGGCGAGGAGGAGCGCAAGAAGCGTTACGTCCACGGCGCGCTGGGCGAGGCGCTGATCGCGCTCGCCGAGATCGGCCTGCCGGCCATCATCCGGCCGAGCTTCACGCTCGCCGGCACGGGCGGCGGCATCGCCTACGACCTCGACGAGTTCATCGAGATCGTCCGGGGCGGCCTGGATGCTTCGCCGACGAACGAAGTCCTCGTCGAAGAGAGCGTGCTCGGCTGGAAAGAGTTCGAGATGGAGGTCGTTCGCGACAAGAACGACAACTGCATCATCGTCTGCTCGATCGAGAACGTCGATCCGATGGGCGTCCACACGGGCGACTCGATCACCATCGCGCCGGCCCTGACGCTCACCGACAAGGAGTATCAGGTGATGCGCGACGCCTCGATCGCGGTGCTGCGCGAGATCGGGGTCGAGACCGGCGGCTCCAACGTGCAGTTCGCCGTCGATCCGAAGACCGGCCGACTCGTCGTCATCGAGATGAACCCGCGCGTGTCGCGCTCCTCCGCGCTCGCCTCCAAGGCGACCGGCTTCCCGATCGCCAAGGTGGCCGCGAAACTCGCGGTCGGCTACACGCTCGACGAGATCGCCAACGACATCACGGGCGGCGCGACCCCGGCGTCGTTCGAGCCGACCATCGACTACATCGTCACCAAGATCCCGCGCTTCGCCTTCGAGAAGTTCCCGGGCGCCGAGCCGCTGCTCACCACCTCGATGAAGTCGGTGGGCGAGGCGATGGCGATCGGCCGCACCTTCCAGGAGTCGCTGCAGAAGGCGCTGCGCTCGATGGAGACCGGCCTGACCGGGCTCGACGAGATCGTGATCGAGGGCATCGGCGAGGGCGACGACAAGAACGCCATCCGGGCGGCGCTCGGCCGGCCGACGCCGGACCGGCTTCTGAAGGTCGCGCAGGCGATGCGGCTCGGTGCGTCGGACGACGAGATCTTCCGCTCCTGCCGGATCGACCCGTGGTTCCTGGCCGAGATCCGCGGCATCGTCGAGACCGAGGCCGAGATCAAGGCGAAGGGCCTGCCGCAGACGGCGGGCGCGCTGCGCCGCCTCAAGGCCATGGGTTTTTCGGATGCGCGCCTCGGCGCCCTGACGGGACTGTCGGCCGACGAGGTGACGAAGCGGCGGCGCGCCGTCGGCGTGCGGCCCGTCTACAAGCGCATCGACACCTGCGCGGCCGAGTTCGCCTCGCCGACCGCCTACATGTACTCGACCTACGAGGCGCCGTTCGCCGGCGCTCCCGCCTGCGAGGCGGCGCCCTCGGACGCCAAGAAGGTGATCATTCTGGGCGGCGGCCCGAACCGGATCGGGCAGGGCATCGAGTTCGACTATTGCTGCTGCCACGCCTGCTTCGCGCTGTCGGACGCCGGCTACGAGACCATCATGGTCAACTGCAATCCGGAGACCGTGTCGACCGACTACGACACCTCGGATCGCCTCTATTTCGAGCCGCTGACCGCCGAGGACGTGCTGGAGATCATCGCCACCGAGCAGTCGAACGGCAGCCTGCACGGCGTCATCGTGCAGTTCGGCGGCCAGACGCCGCTCAAGCTCGCGGCCGCGCTGGAGGCCGCGAAGGTGCCGATCCTCGGCACCTCGCCGGACGCCATCGACCTCGCCGAGGACCGCGACCGCTTCAAGCGGCTCCTCGACAAGCTGCAGCTGCGCCAGCCCAAGAACGGCATCGCCTACTCGGTCGAGCAGAGCCGGCTGGTCGCCGCCGAGCTGGGCCTGCCTTTCGTGGTGCGCCCGAGCTACGTGCTGGGCGGCCGCGCCATGGCGATCATCCGCAGTCAGGAGCAGTTCGACGACTATCTGCTCGGCACCCTGCCGAGCCTGGTGCCGTCCGACGTCAAGGCGCGCTACCCGAACGACAAGACCGGACAGATCAACACGGTGCTGGGCCAGAACCCGCTGCTGTTCGATCGTTATCTGTCCGACGCCATCGAGATCGACGTCGACTGCCTCTGCGACGGCAAGGACACGTTCATCGCCGGCATCATGCAGCACATCGAGGAGGCCGGCGTGCATTCCGGCGACTCGGCCTGCTCGCTGCCGCCGTTCTCGCTGTCGCCCGACGTCATCTCCGAGCTGGAGCGGCAGACCCGGGCGATGGCGCTGGCGCTCGGCGTCGGCGGCCTGATGAACGTCCAGTACGCGCTCAAGGACGGCGAGATCTACGTCCTGGAGGTCAATCCGCGCGCCTCGCGCACGGTGCCGTTCGTCGCCAAGGTGATCGGCCTGCCGGTCGCCAAGATCGCGGCCCGGGTGATGGCCGGCGAGAGCCTCGGAAGCTTCGGCCTGAAGCCGCCGGTGCTGCACCATGTCGGCGTCAAGGAGGCGGTGTTCCCGTTCGCCCGCTTCCCCGGCGTCGACACGCTGCTCGGCCCGGAGATGCGCTCCACCGGCGAGGTGATGGGCATCGACCGGTCCTACGAGATCGCCTTCGCCAAGAGCCAGATCGGCGGCGGTGCCCGCCTGCCGACCAAGGGCACGGTCTTCGTGGCGGTGCGCGACAGCGACAAGACGCGCATCCTCGACTCGGTCAAGCTATTGGCGGATCTTGGTTTCCGGATCATCGCCACGGGCGGCACGCAGCGCTTCCTGCAGGAGCACGGGGTGCCGGCCGAGAAGGTCAACAAGGTGCTGGAGGGCCGGCCCCACATCGTCGACGCGATCAAGAACGGCGATGTGCAGCTGGTGTTCAACACCACCAGTGGTACGCGGGCCATCTCGGACTCGCGTTCCTTGCGGCGCGCCGCCCTCTTGCATAAGGTGCCGTACTACACCACTCTTTCCGGAGCCGTCGCGGCGGCGCTCGGGATCAAGGCCTATCTCGCGGGTGACCTCGAGGTGCGCACCCTGCAGAGCTATTTCTCCGAAAACGCCCCCTGAAGGACGCGGTCGGGGAACTCAGGCCACGGGCTGAACATGTTTCGAACGGTTGCGTGCCGGGTGACACCGGCCCGCGATCGAGTTTTTTTCTGTCGGAGAAGGAACCGATGGACAAGATACCGATGACGGCTGCCGGCTACACCGCGCTGGAGAACGAGCTGCGGCACTGCCAGCAGGTCGAGCGACCCCGCATCATTCAGCAGATCACCGAGGCGCGCTCGCACGGCGACCTCTCGGAGAACGCCGAGTACCACGCCGCCAAGGAATCGCAGTCGCTCAACGAGGGCCGCATCGCGGAGCTCGAGGACAAGATCGCGCGCGCCGAGGTGATCGACGTCTCCAAGCTGTCGGGCGACACCATCAAGTTCGGTGCGACCGTCACGCTGATCGACGAGGACACCGAGAAGAAGCACGTCTGGCAGATCGTCGGCGAGCCCGAGGCGGACGCCAAGAACGGCCGCATCTCGATCACCTCGCCGCTCGCCCGCGCTCTGGTCGGCAAGAAGAAGGGCAGCCAGGTCGAGGTGGTGACGCCCGGCGGCGCCAAGGCCTACGAGATCCTCGAGGTCGTGTTCCGCTGATCCGGCGGGCTCGCTTCACCCCATGACCGGCTCGGGTGGGGACGGCGCGCGTGCGTCGTGCCCGCGCCGATCGCGTGCGCCTACCGGCCGGGGCGGCCGTCCTGCGCCAGCAGGGTCTCCACCGCGGCGAAGGCGGCATCGACCGGGATGTGCTCCATCGTGTCCCCGCCGAAGTCCTTCGCGCTCACCACGATGCCGTGCCGGGTGAAGGGCGCCCAGCGGGCGACCTCGGTCGGCCCGAACAGGCTCACCAGAGGCGTCCGCGTCGCCGCCAGCAGGTGGCCGATGCCGCTGTCGTTGGCGACCGCCGCGGCGAGGCGCTCGGCGATCGCCACGGCGAGCTCGAGCCGCGCCGTGGTGTCCGGAAAGATCGCCGAGGGCGCGGCGCGCCGCAGCTCGTCGCGCACCGCCGTCTCCTGCGGGCCGATGAACACCACGGGCGTGCGGCCGCTCGCCGCGAGCCGCTCGGCCAGCGCCGCGAACCGCTCCCGCGGCCAGTTCTTGCGCGGCTCGCGGCTGCCCGGCGCCAGCCCCACATAAGTCGCCCCGTCGGGAAGCGTCGCGGCCGCGAAGGCGCGCGCCGCGTCGGAGACCGGAAGCCCGCCCTCCCAGTCGGCCGGCCCGCCGATCGCGGCCTCTGCAAGGCTCAGCATGCGGGCCGCGATGCCGCGCGGCCGACTGAACCGCCCGGGCGGCCGGCGCGACGAGAACAGGTAGCCGGGCAGGCAGCAGTAGAAACCGCGGTGCTTCAGAAACAGGCGCGCCAGCAGCACGGTGAGGCCGCGGGTGCGCGAATCGAACACCATCTCGAACGGCGGCAGCTTTCGCAGGTTGGCGATCACGGGCAGGGGCGGTGTGGTGATGCCGGCATTCTCGATCACGTTGGCCAGCAGCGGCCGCATGAACGGCGCCAGCTCGCGCGCCATCGAGGTCTGGTGGGTGGCGATCCACCACACCGGATGGTCCGGGTAGGCGCGCCGGACGGCGCGCAGGAACGGCAGCTTGAGAAGCGAATCGCCCAGGCCCTCGCGATCGACCAGGACGGCGATCGGGCGGGGGTGGGCGGAGGGCTGCGCTTCGGAGGCGGGCGTTTCGAAGGACGGGGCAGGGGACACGGAAGGGCTCATGATGTCCGGCCGACACTGACTTTCGCCTCATGGTGAGGAGCGCTCCGCAGGAGCGCGTCTCGAACCATGTGGCCACATCCTTCGAGACGGCCGCTTCACGGCCTCCTCAGGATGAGGAGAGAGCGATTCGACGATCGCACCGTCACACGGCGAGGCGGTCGAGCTCGAGCGGGACGATCGGGTCGTTCTTGGCGTTGCGCAGCGTCAACGTCGTCTTGACGTTGCGGACATTGGGGGCCGCCGTCAGCTCGGCGACCAGCGCCTGGAAGGTCGACAGGTTGGGGGCGACGCATTTCAGCAGGAAGTCGATCTCGCCCGACAGCATCCAGCATTCGCGCACCAGCGGCTTGCCGCGCACATAGGCCTCGAAGGCCTGCAGATCGGGCTCGGCCTGGCTCGACAGGTGCACCATGGCGAAGGCCGTCACCTCGTAGCCGAGCCGTTTCTCGTCGAGCAGGGCCCGATAGCCGGTGATGAAGCCGGCCTCCTCCAGGGCGCGCACGCGCCGCAAGCAGGGCGGTGGCGAAATGCCCACCCGGCGGGCGAGCTCGACATTCGTCATGCGCCCGTCCTCCTGGAGCTCTTTCAGGATACGGTGGTCGATCGCATCGAGGCGGTAGGGCACAGGTCTCTCCAGGGGCGTCGCCGCGTCGTCGTTCGGGCCCGACTCGGGACAGCATTATCGCAAGAGATATGCCATCGGAAATAATATTGCGTGTGACCCCGGTCTGCGTTGTGCACGGAAATGCACATTGTTGTTCACTGTACACATCCGGGGTTATGCGTGGCTTGCATGCCTCCTCGGAATGTCTACATTGACAACACTCGCCGGGCCGCCCCGGCGGGGTCTCCGCACGCCCCACTCGAACGAGGCTCCGCATGGCCGAGACCACCCATGCCCGCGTGGTGATCATCGGATCGGGTCCGGCCGGCTACACGGCGGCCGTCTACGCCGCGCGCGCCATGTTGGAACCGGTGCTGATCCAAGGCATCCAGCCGGGCGGCCAGCTCACCATCACGACCGAGGTCGAGAACTATCCGGGCTTCGCCGAGCCGATCCAGGGCCCCTGGCTCATGGAGCAGATGCAGAAGCAGGCCGAGCATGTCGGCACCCGGATCGTCACCGACCACGTGAATGCCGTCGACCTCGGCCGTCGGCCGTTCCGGCTGGTCTGCGATTCGGGCGACGTCTATCTGGCCGACGTGCTGATCGTCGCGACCGGCGCCCAGGCGCGTTGGCTCGGTCTGCCGTCGGAGGACACCTACAAAGGCTACGGCGTCTCGGCCTGCGCGACCTGCGACGGCTTCTTCTATCGCGGCAAGGAGGTCGTGGTGGTCGGCGGCGGCAACTCGGCCGTCGAAGAGGCGCTGTTCCTCACCAACTTCGCCTCCAAGGTGACGGTGGTGCACCGGCGCGACGCCTTCCGGGCCGAGAAGATTCTGCAGGACCGCCTGTTCAAGAACCCCAAGGTCGAGGTGATCTGGAACGTCGCCGTCGACGAGATCCTCGGCACCGCCGCGCCGGGCAAGGTGACGGGCGTGCGGCTGCGCGACGTGCAGACCGGCGCGACCCGGGAGCTCGCCGCCGACGGCGTCTTCGTCGCCATCGGCCACGCGCCGGCGACCGCGCTGTTCACCGGCCAGCTCGAGCTGAAGCCGTCCGGCTACATCAAGGTGGCGCCGTACTCGACCGCGACCTCGGTGCCGGGCGTGTTCGCGGCCGGCGACGTCGCCGACGACATCTATCGGCAGGCCGTCACGGCGGCCGGCATGGGCTGCATGGCGGCGCTCGAGGCGGAGCGGTTCCTCGCCGCCCACGCCGAGACGCGCGCCGCGGCCGAGTGAATCGCCACGGGAACGGTCGGGATTCTTCAACCATGGCAACCGGTTTCGGTTTCCGGACGGGCTTGCCGGTAAGATCCCGCTACCCGAATCGTGTCACACAGGAACAAGTGCCGGTCGGCCGCGATCGGCACGCTGCTCGCGCCTGAGAGCGAGCCGGGATGGGAACGGGCGTCGCCCGCGAACGAAACATGGATTGGGACAAGCTCAAGGTCTTCCACGCCGCCGCCGAGGCGGGCAGCTTCACCCATGCGGGCGAGCAGCTCGGGCTGTCGCAGTCGGCGGTCTCCCGCCAGGTGAGCGCGCTCGAGCAGGAGCTGTCGGTGGCGCTGTTCCACCGCCACGCCCGCGGCCTGATCCTCACCGAGCAGGGCGAGCTCCTTTATCGCACCGCCCACGACGTGTTCATGAAGCTCGAGTCGGTGCGGGTGAAGCTGACCGACAGCCGCGAACGGCCGCACGGCGACCTGCGCGTCACCACGACGATCGGCATGGGGGTGCACTGGCTCACGCCGCGGCTCGGCGAGTTCACGGATCTCTATCCCGACATCAGGATCACGCTGATCACCACGGAAGAGGAGCTCGACCTCGCGATGCGCGAGGCCGACGTGGCGATCCGCCTGCGCCAGCCGACCCAACCCGACCTGATCCAGCGCAAACTGTTCTCGGTGCACTATCACGCCTATGCGTCGCCTGAGTATCTCAAGCGCTTCGGCACGCCGCGCTCCATCGAGGATCTCGACAAGCATCGGCTGATCGTGCTCGGCGGCACCGTCGTGCCGATCAACCTGCAGAGCGCGCGCTGGCTGATCACGGCGGGGCGTGAAGGCAAGGATCTGCGCCAGCCGCATCTGATCATCACCAACATCGCCGGCGTGCTGCGCGCCTGCCAGCGCGGCATCGGCATCGCCATGCTGCCCGACTACATCCTCGAGGACGATCAGAGCCTGGTCACGCTGTTCAGCGACGACGAGTCGGTGTCGCTCGACGCCTACTTCGTCTACCCCGAGGAGCTGAAGTCGGTCGCCCGCGTCCAGGCGTTCCGCGATTTCCTCGTGAGCAAGGCGCAGCGCTGGAATTATTGAGAGCACCTGCGACGGCGCGCGTCGCGCAGCGCCTCCGCCGGCCGTGCTGCACGAGGATGTGCGCGTTCCGACGCGTCCATGTCGGAGTTTGGAGCGAGCCCCGAACGCGTCATGCCCGCGTTCGTCGCGGGCATCTACGACCTGCAAGCATCGCAAGAGCAAGATCGTGGATGGCCGGGACGAGCCCACGGCTGTCCGGCACGGATTGTGCTTTATGCGGCGAGCCTCGGTTGGTGG
>NZ_JBHUIW010000046.1:0-17924 GCF_042682915.1 Rhodoplanes azumiensis
TCGCCTGTCCACAAATCCCCAGCTCCTAAACCACTCAAAATCTAATGGTTGCTACCGAGGGATCGGGGAAACCTCAGTCCTTCGCGCGCTCGACATAGGTGCCGTCGGCGGTCGAGACGACGATCCGGGTGCCGACGCCGATGTGCGGCGGGACGCCGGTGCGCAGTCCGTTCGACAGCACGGCCGGCTTGTAGGACGACGACGCCGTCTGGCCCTTCATGGCCGGCTCGGTCTCGACCACCTCGAGCACCACGCGCTGCGGCAGCTCGATCGCCACCACCACGCCCTCGTGGACCGAGAGCTTGCACTTCATCTCGGGCTGCAGATAGACGGCGAGGTCGCCGATCACGTCCTCGGGCGCGGCGACCTGCTCGTAGCTCTCCATGTTCATGAAGTGGAAGCCGTCGCCGTCCTGGTAGAGATACTGGTACTCGCGCTCCTCGACATGGGCGCGCTCGACCTGGTCGGTGGTCTTGTAGCGTTGCGACGACTTCACGCCGTCGGAGAGCCGGCGCATGTCGAGCTGGGTCACCGGGGTGCCCTTGCCGGGATGGATGTTCTCCGCCGTGAGGACGACGTAGAGCTTGCCGTCGAGATCGACGATGTTGCCCTTGCGGAGCGAGCTGGCGATGACCTTCACGTGCGTGGATCCTTGCTGCGGGGAGGCCGGGGCGCCTGCGCGGAGCGGCGACGATCCCGGGAACCGGCGGTTTCGCGTGCAACATACTGATCCTTTGGCGGTTCGCCAGTGCTTTTCGGCACCGTCCCGCCCCGCCGGCGGCCCGCCCGACGGGCTGGTGAAGGCGAAAATTCTCGTTGAAGATCAAAGAGTAATGTCGCGAGTCCGGGCATGACCGCGGCCTCGCCCTGGTGGACGCCGCACGTCCATGCCGACCGTCGGCCGCTGCTTCTCGCCCGCAACCGCATCGCGGCGGGCGTGCGGGCGCGCTTTTCGGCCGAGGATTTCGTCGAGGTCGACCCGGCCGCCCTGCAGGTGTCGCCCGGCAACGAGGCGCATCTGCACGCCTTCGCGACCGAGGCGATCGGCCCCGACGCGACCCGGCGGCCGCTCTACCTCCACACCTCGCCCGAGTTCGCCTGCAAGAAGCTCCTGGCCGCCGGCGAGCCGCGCCTCTTCGCCTTCGGCCACGTGTTCCGCAACCGCGAGCGCGGCGCCCTCCACCACCCCGAGTTCACCATGCTGGAGTGGTATCGGGCCGGCGCCCCCTGGACCGCCGTGATGCAGGACTGCGCGGATCTGCTGGCGCTCGCCTGCGAGACCACCGGGGTGCGGCACGTCGCGTTCCGGGGCGCCGAGGCCGACCCGTTCGCGCCGCCCGAGCGCCTCACCGTCGCCGAGGCCTTCGCCTGCTACGCCGGCATCGACCTCCTCGCCACCGTCGCGGGCGGCGACGACGACGGTGCGGCCGAGACCGACCGCGACGCCCTGGTCGCCGCCGCCACCGCGGCGGGCATCCGCACCGCCGCCGACGACACCTGGTCGGACGTGTTCAGCCGCGTGCTGGTCGAGCGCATCGAGCCGCATCTCGGCCTCGGCCGGCCGACCGTGCTCACCGAGTACCCGGCCGCCGAGGCGGCGCTGGCGCGGCGCGCCGCGCACGATCCGCGCGTCTCCGAACGGTTCGAGCTCTATGTCTGCCGGGTCGAGCTCGCCAACGGGTTCGGGGAGCTGACCGACGCCGCCGAGCAGCGGCGGCGCTTCGAGGCCGAGATGGTCGAGAAGACGCGCGTCTACGGCGAGGCCTATCCGGTCGACGAGGATTTTCTGGACGCCCTGACGATCATGCCCGAGGCCTCCGGCTGCGCGCTCGGCTTCGACCGCCTGGTCATGCTGGCGACCGGCGCGCCGAGCGTCGAGACGGTGATCTGGACGCCGGTGGCCCGGTGAGCCATGCCGCCCGCTCGATCTCTCCCCGCCGTGCGGGGAGAGGTCGACATCCGCGCGGTTCGCGCGGATGTCGGGTGAGGGGGCGTTTCGTGGATACGGCGGCGCCCCCTCATCCCGACCTTCTCCCCGCGCGCGGGGAGAAGGAGCGCGGGCGCCGTGCGCGATGACACGGCCGAGCCGCGCCCCCACCCTTGTGGCGGCCGGCGCTCCGGCGTATCGCTGGCGGCCGAAAGGCCCCCGATGACCGCGCAGCGCAAGACACTCAGGACGGCGGAGGAGCTCGCCGCGGCGGGCCTGGTGCGTCCCGCCGATGTGCCGCTCCTCGACGCGGTCGCGGCCCGCTACGCCGTCGCCGTGTCGCCGGCGATCGCGGCGCTGATCGATCCCGCCGATCCGGACGACCCGATCGCCCGCCAGTTCCTGCCCGATCCGGCCGAGCTCGACACCGCCCCCGAGGAGCGCCTCGATCCGATCGGCGACGATGCCATGAGCCCGGTCGAGGGAGTCGTCCACCGTTATCCGGACCGCGTGCTGCTCAAGCTCGTCCACGTCTGCCCGGTCTACTGCCGCTTCTGCTTCCGCCGCGCCATGGTCGGCCCCGGCGGCCGGCCGACGCTGTCGCCGAAGAAGATCACGGCGGCGCTCGACTACATCCGGGGCCGCCGCGAGATCTTCGAGGTGATCCTGACCGGCGGCGACCCGCTGATCCTGGCGCCCGACAAGCTCGCCGTCGTCGTCCAGGCGCTCGGCGCCATCCCGCACGTGAAGGTCGTGCGGGTGCACACAAGGGTGCCGGTCGCGATGCCCGAGGCGGTGACGCCGGCGTTGGTCGAGGCGCTGACGATTCCCGGCAAGGCGACCTATGTGGTGCTGCACGCCAACCATCCGCGCGAGCTGACCGAGGCCGCGCGAAAGGCCTGCGGCCGGCTGATCGACGCCGGCCTCCCGATGCTGTCGCAGTCGGTGCTCCTGAAGGGCGTCAACGACGACGACAAGACCTTGGCCGAGCTGATGCGCAGCTTCGTCGCCGCGCGGATCAAACCGTACTATCTGCACCACGGCGACCTCGCGCCCGGCACGGCGCATCTGAGGACGACGCTCGCCGACGGACAGGTGCTGATGCGTCGCCTGCGCGGCCGCGTGTCCGGCCTCGCCCAGCCGACCTATGTGCTCGATCTGCCGGGCGGCGCCGGCAAGGTGCCGGTCGGCCCGACCTATGCGACGCCGGTCACGGGCTGCGAGCCGGGCGGCCCGGCGCATTGGGAGGTCGAGGACTTGCAGGGCCGCACCCGCATCTACCCGCCCGGCCCGGACGATCCCGAGCCGGTGGCGGAGGACGACTCCTCCGGCGCACCCGGAGCCGAGGCCTGAGAAGCGAAGGCGGTCAGGCCGCCCGCGTTCCGGCGCCGCGCCCCTGGCGCCGCTCGGGTCCGGTGTAGTCCGGGTTCTCACCGCGGCGGCGGTCGAGTGCGCCGGTGCGCAGGTTCTGGAAAAACGCCGCGACCTCCTCGGACAGCCGCGCCGCGTGGCCGGCGAGCGCCTCGGCCGTGGTGAACACGGCACCGGCCGAGCGGCTCGCCTGGGCGATCGCGTCGCTCACCACCGCGATGTCGCCGGCCAACGTGGCGTTACCGGCCGCCGCCTGCTGGGCGTTCTGCGAGATCTCGCGGGTCGCCGCGCCCTGCTGCTCGACAGCGCTGGCGATCGTCGCCGTCACCCGGCTGATCTCCTGCATGGCGGCGCCGACCTCGCGCACCGCGACCACGGCGTCGCGGGTCGAGGCCTGGATGGCGTCGATCTCGCCGGCGATCTCGGCCGTCGCCTTGGCGGTCTGGCCGGCCAGCGCCTTGACCTCCTGGGCGACGACGGCGAAGCCCTTGCCGGCCTCGCCGGCGCGCGCCGCCTCGATCGTCGCATTGAGCGCCAAGAGGTTGGTCTGCGCCGCGATCGCCTGGATCATCTCGACGACCGCGCCGATGCGCTCGCTCATCGTCGCGAGGCTCTCGATCTCGGCGACCGAGCGGCCGGTCTTGGCGTCCGCGGCCGTCACCACGGCGGTCGCCTGGGCGATCTGGCGGGTGATCTCGGCGACCGAGGCGGACATCTCCTCGGCCGCCGCCGCGACGGTCTGGACCGAATGCGCCGCCTGCTCGGAGGCGCCCGTGGCGGCGCTGGCGCGGCCCGAGGCCTGCGCCGCGACGCCGTCGATCGTCTGCGCATTGGTGCGCATCTCGCCGGCGCTGTCCGACACCGCCGTGACGACGCCCTCGATGGCGTCGCGGAAGGCCGTGATCGCCGTCTCGATCTTGCGGTTCTGCTCGGCGAGCAACGCGGTGCGGGCGTGCTCCTCGCGCTCGGCGTCGGCATGCGCCTTCTCGACCGCCTTGATCTTGAACGCCTCGACCGCGGCCGCCACCTCGCCGATCTCGTCGCGCCGGCCGAGGCCCGGCAGCTTGACGTCGAAGTCGCCGTCGGCGAGCCGCCGCATGCCGGCGGTGAGCGCGCGCAGCGGTCCGACGATGCCGCGGTTGAGCAGCAGCGCGAGGCCGAGTGTCATCACGAGAACGATCGCGCCGATGACGATCGCGATGGTGCGGGCCTCGCCGAGCGCCGCGACGGCGCCGCTGCGGTCGACGCCGAGCACGAAGACGCCGATCGCCTCGCCCTTGTAGTCGCGCACCGGCGCCGCGACGAGGGCGTACTCGGCGCCGGCGACCGGCAACGTGATCATGTCCGACGGGGCGGCGAGCGCCGCCGCGGTCTGGGCCGGCGTCAGGGCCGGTAGCTCGCGGAACGTCGACGCATAGGTCTCGAAGCCGTTCGGCGTCTTCAGCAGGAAGGCGACGTCGGCGCCGGTCGAGCGCTTGAACGCCTCGAAGAACGGCTTGCCGAACGACATGCCGATCTCGACCGTGCCGACCTGTCGCCCGTCGTGCGAGACCGGCACGACGCCACGGATGCCGAGCCCGGCGACGCCGCTCTCCAGGCCGGAGACCGACCTGCCGGTGCGGGCAACCTCGACGACGGTGTGCCGGAACGCGCTGAGATCGTCCCCGAACTTCTCCGGATTCTGATGCACGCGCAGGAACGTGGTCGCCGGCGCGGTGTGGAACTGCAGCTGCACGATGCCGTGACGGTCCTTCAGGGCCTTGAAGCCGGGCACCAGCATCGCATGGAGCGCCGCCCGGTCGCGCGCCGCGAAAGCGCCTTGAATCGCCGAGTTGAGGGCGAGGCTGTCGGCGAGCGAGATCGCCCGCGCCGCATCCTCGGCGAGTCGCCCCGAGAAGAACGCCTGCAGCACCCCGAGCTCGCGGGCCGCAGCCTGCTCGGACATGCGGGTTGACAGCCACAGATTGCTCGCCGTCGTCGCGGCAACCGCAAGGACGACACTGGCCGTGATCGCGGCCCCGAAGCGCATTCCGATGGTCATCCGGCCGCGCCGGACACGCACGTCTGTCATCGGTTGCCCCTACCAACGAGCTCGTTTTGGCTCGAGCGATCATCCATTCTCGAGATTTGCAGGATTACATTGCAATACTCGGATTAAATTTACGTTTCACAGCCATACTGTGCCCCCGAATGCGAGCGCCGCCCCGGACGAGGTCGCATGCGGCGCGTTCGCGATCCGATCGATGGAGAATGCGCGGCGGCGTGCCTCGCGCGGCCGGGCGAAGCGGCGTGCTGCGACGTGGTGCTGCGACGTGGTGCTGCGACGTGGCGCCGCGTCGGTGGCCCGGCGGACACGCCATGACGGTCATTGAGCCGCCACGACAGACCGAGATAGAGTTCTGAGGCTCCACGGTCCGCTGCGGATGCATCGCGTGGAAACGGCCGGGCCCGTCCGGCGTTGCCGTCCGGGCCGTCGGCGGGCCGTGTCGCCGGACCATGCCGTCTGCCCGTGCCGCCTGCCCGTGCCGCCTGTCCGTGATGTCTCGAGATCGGAACGCGCGTTTGGATCCCTCGTGCTTCTCGCTCGGTGAGGCCCCGGCCGACGTTTGGTCGGCCGTCCCGCCGGCCGTGCGCCGCGGCGCGCCGCTGCCGCCGGAGTTCGAGCCGTTGTTCGGGCCGCTACGCACCGGCAGCGTCGACGCCCTGATGGTGATCGGCCAGATCGGCCAATCGCTCGACGGTCGCATCGCCACGGTCGGCGGCCGGCTCGAATACATCAACGGCGCGGCCGGCCTCGCTCATCTGCATCGCCTGCGCGCCGTGGTCGACGCCGTGGTGGTCGGCGTCGGCACCGTGCTGTGCGACGACCCCCGGCTCACGGTCCGCCATGTCGCCGGTCCCGACCCGGCCCGGGTCGTGATCGATCCGCACGGCCGCCTCCACGCCGACGCGCGACTGCTCGCCGACGACGGCGTCCGCCGGATCGTGGTGACCTCGGCGGCCGCGCCGGACGCCGACGCGGCACCGCTGCCGGACGGCGTCGAGCGCCTCGTGGTGCCGGCGACCGAGGGTCGCCTGGAGCCGGCCGCGATCCTAGGGGCGCTGGCGGCCGCGGGATTCCGCCGCATCCTGATCGAAGGTGGCGCCGACACGCTGTCGCGCTTTCTCGCCGCCGGCTGCCTCGACCGGCTGCACGTGACGGTCGCGCCGATCATCCTCGGCTCCGGCCGGCCGGGCTGCACGCTGCCGCCCATCGCCGACGCCGAGGACGCGCTGCGCCCGCGGGTGCGCACCGTCCCGCTCGGCGACGAGGTGCTGTTCGATTGCGATCTCTCGGCTCAGCGCCGTCCGGTCGGACCGGCGCTCCCGGTCGGACCGGCGACGCCGGAAGCTCCGGACGTGCCGGTGGGCCTCGCGAACACGTCGCGGTGACCGATCCGGATGGTCGAGCGGCCGACCATGGCGAGGCCGGTGCGTCGCCGCACCCAGGCGTCGATGGTCGCCTGCGGGACGCCGACCAGCTCGCGGGCCGCCCCGGCGAGCGAGGCGACGACGTCGCCGAAGATCGGGTCGCGCGCCCCGATCACCCAGTCGGACAGGCCCTGCACCACCTCGTAGCCGAGGCGATCGAAGCGCCGCACCAGCTCGCCGACGGCCGCCGGACCGAGCGCCGGGCCGAACCCCTTGTCGGTCGACTGATGGCGGTTGAAGGCCGACACGATGGTGGCGTCGGCATCGTCGGCGGGGTCGAGCGTCACCCGGCCGTCGTAGGAGAGCGCCGCATAGAACGGCAGCCGGCGCACCGCGACCTCGGTGACCAGCCGCTCCAGCCAGTCCTGCGAGACGAGATCCAGGAACGCCGAGGTGGCGACCAGATCGATCGGCCCGTCGAGCGCGGTCTCGATGTCGCGAGCGAGGTCGACAGCCGTGACGGTGACGCGCGGGCCGCCCGCCATCGCCTCGGCGGCCCCCTTGGCCCGCGCCAGCAGCCCGAGATCGTTGTCGACCAGCCGCCAGTGCTGATGGCGGGGCAGCAGGCCGGAGAGCGCCCGCAGGGTCGAGCCGGTGCCGCAGGCGAGGTCGACGATGGTGACCGAGGTCTCCTGCGCAAAACAGCGTCGCAGCGCCTCCAGCACGGCCGGATTGCGGGCCTTCCGGTCGTGCGGCTCGCGGCGTTCGAGCCAGTCTGCGCTGAAGCTGCTCACGGGTCGGTTCCGGCTCCGGCGGTCTTCCTTGGTTCGGTCGTCGGCTCGTCGCGCATCACGGCGTCGAGCGTCGCCGCGACGATGCGGGCCGTGTCGGTCCAGCGCGGCAACGTCTCGGCGGCGGCCCGCGCCGCGGCGGCGAGCCGCGCCCGCGTCCCCGGCGTCGCGATCACGTCGCGCAGCGCCGACGCGAGCGCCGCGACATCGCCCGGCGGAACCAGAATTCCGGCGCCCGGCGGAACCGTGTCGGGGATCGCTCCGCCCGTCGTCCCGACCACCGGCAGCCCGAAGCTGGTCGCTTCCGCGAACGCCATCCCGTATCCCTCGAACAGCGACGCCGACACGAACAGGTCGGCCTCCGCGTAAAGCGCCGCGAGCCGGTCCGCCGAGACGGTGCCGGCCAGCGTCACGCGATCCCCGAGACCGCGGGCCGCGATCGACGCTGTCACCGCCGCAGCCGTCATCGGATCACGATCCTGCGGCCCGACGATGACGAGGCGCCAGTCGACAGCCCGCAGCCGAGCCAGCGCCTCGATCAGAACATCGTAGCCCTTGCGCGGCACCAGCGACCCGACCGAGATCAAATTTGCCGGTCGGTCATCGCCGCCAAGCCGATCGTCACCGGCAAGATGACGCGATGAGTCGACCTTGTCAGGCAAGAAGCGGGCCGGCCTGTCGGTGCCCGGCACCGCGACTGCGATGCGATCCGGCGCGACACCGTAGTCGGCGGCGACGCTGCGCGCCGTCGCCGGGCTGGTGACGATCACGGCACGAGCCCCGGCGAGCGCGGCGCGCTCGCTCCGCTGCAACGCCTCGGCCTGGGCCGGAGACACGCCGGCCTCGAGCGCCAGCGGATGATGCACCAGCGCGACCACCGGCACGCGGTGGCACACCGTCGCGGCGAGCTCCGGCAGCGCCCCGAAGGCGAGACCGTCGACGATCACGGGCGTGCCGGCGGCGACCGCGTCGAGCATCGCGACGGCGGACGCGCGGGTCGTGTCGTCGGGCCAAGGAAAGCCGTCGCCGAGCGACAGCACGTCGACGCTCCAGCCGGCGGCGCGTAGCTCGGCGATCAGCCGCCTGTCGTAGCCGTAGCCGCCGGTCGGCGTGTCGAGATCGCCCGGCACGGCGAAGACGAGGCGCTTCGCCGACGCGGCGCTCACCACAGCGGCGCCTCGTACCAGGCGCGGGCGACGTGCGATTCGGAGATGGTGACGCGGATCGCGTGGAGCTCGCGGCCGTCGCGCCCGAGTCCGCCCGACCGGGCGACTTCGGCGAGCTTTTCGTGGACGTGGCGGGTCAAAAACTCGGTCGTCGTGTTCTTGCCGGCGAACGCCGGAACGTCGTCGAGATTCTTGTAGTTCAACGGCGCCAGCACGGCCTTCAGGGCCTCGTCGAGCCGGCCGATGTCGACCACGATCCCGTTCTGGTCGAGCGTCTCGGCGAGGATCGCCGCGTCGACCACGAAGGTCGCGCCGTGCAGCGCCTGCGCCGGGCCGAACACGGCGCCTCGGAACGAGTGGGCGATCATGATGTGATGACGGACTTCGACGGCATACACGGGCGCGGCCTCCGGTTCGGGGGCGCCAGATTAGCCGAAGACCGCCCGCGAGGGAGAGCCGTCTCGACGCCGCGCTCCGGGCTCACCCCCCTCCCCGACCCTCCCCCACAAGGGGGGAGGGAGCAGGCCCGTCGCGGCGCTCACCGCCACGCAAGCAGAGACGTGATCTTGCTGAGGCGTTTCGATTCTAGCGTTCCCTCCCCCCTTGTGGGGGAGGGTGTCGCGCGAAGCGCGACGGGAGGGGGGTGAGCCACGACGGGCCTGCCCTCACGTCCCCATGCGCTTCCTGCGCTGGCCCAGCGTGCGCAGGCGCAGCGCGTTGAGCTTGATGAAGCCCTGGGCGTCGTGCTGGTCGTAGGCGACCGCGCCCTCTTCGAACGTGACCAGCTCCTGATCGTAGAGCGAGTACGGGCTCTCGCGGCCGACCACCGTCACGTTGCCCTTGTAGAGCTTGAGCCGCACCCGGCCGGTGACGAACTCCTGGCTCTTGTCGATCGCGACCTGCAGCATCTCGCGTTCGGGCGCGAACCAGAAGCCGTTGTAGACGAGCTCGGCATATTTCGGCATCAGCTCGTCCTTCAGGTGAGCGGCGCCGCGGTCGAGCGTGATCGATTCGATGCCGCGATGCGCGGCGAGCAGGATGGTGCCGCCGGGCGTCTCGTACATGCCGCGCGACTTCATGCCGACGTAGCGGTTCTCGACCAGATCGAGCCGGCCGATGCCGTTGACGCGGCCGAGATCGTTGAGCTTGGCCAGCAGCGTCGCCGGCGAGAGCTTGACGCCGTCGATCGCCACCGCGTCGCCGCGCTCGAAGTCGACGGTCAGGAACGTCGCGTGATCGGGCGCGTCCTCGGGAGCGACGGTGCGGCTGTAGACGTAGTCCGGCACGTCCTGCGCGGGATCCTCCAGCACCTTGCCCTCGGAGGACGTGTGCAGGAGATTGGCGTCGGTCGAGAACGGCGCCTCGCCGCGCTTGTCCTTGGCGATCGGGATCTGATGCTGCTCGGCGAACTCGATCAGCTTCGTGCGCGAGGTGAGATCCCACTCGCGCCACGGCGCGATCACCTTCACGTCCGGCTTCAGCGCGTAGTAGGCGAGCTCGAAGCGGACCTGGTCGTTGCCCTTGCCGGTGGCGCCGTGACAGACCGCGTCGGCGCCGACTTGCTCGGCGATCTCGATCTGCTTCTTGCCGATCAGCGGGCGCGCGATCGAGGTGCCGAGCAGATACTGGCCCTCGTACACCGCATTGGCCCGGAACATCGGGAACACGTAGTCGCGCACGAACTCTTCGCGCAGATCCTCGATGAAGATGTTCTCCGGCTTGATGCCGAGCAGCAGCGCCTTCTGGCGGGCCGGCTCCAGCTCCTCGCCCTGGCCGAGATCGGCCGTGAAGGTGACGACCTCGCAGCCGTAGGTCGTCTGCAGCCACTTCAGGATGATCGAGGTGTCGAGACCGCCCGAATAGGCCAGCACCACCTTCTTGACGTCGCTCTTCGCCATGCCCTCTCGGCCGGACGGCCGCTCCTCGTGCCGACGGCCGCGGCGCTCCGGGGCCTTTGTCGGCGTCTCGTGAAAAATCGCGGCGGACTATAGGCGGACGGCGCCGCCGTGCAAGCCGAGGGGCGCGGGCGGCAGCGTTGCCGGCGGTGCGGTCGGACCGGGCGGGTCGCCGAGCAGGTTGTCGGGGGCGAGGGATGCACGCGGCCTCGACCCCAGTCGTCCCGGGGCGCGGGCGAAGGCTTGCTCGGGCATTCCGGGCCGGCCAGAGCGCCGGACCCGGAATCCAGCCACACATTCCGAGACTGCCGCTGGATTCCGGGTTCGCGGCTTCGCCGCGCCCTGGAATGACGGGCCCTCCCCTCAGCGCGCCTTCGTCCCGACCTCGCCCCAGAACTCCGTGATCAGCCCAGAAATCTCGGCCGGCTTCTCCTCGTGGGCGAGGTGGCCGAGCGTGCGCAGGCAGACGACGCGGGAGCCCGGCACGCGGTCGCGCGCCTGGAAGGATTCGTCGGGCGGCACCGTGCCGTCGCGGCCGCCGGCGATCAAGAGGAGCGGCACGGCGAGCCGCGGCAGGTCGGCGGTGAGGCGGTCGAGATCCCAGTTCGCCATCATCACCAGGGCAGCATGGACATGGTGCGGGTTGCGAGCGAGGCGGGCATAGAACTCCTCGCCCTCGGGCGAGATGGTCGAGCCGGTCGAGTTCAGGATGCCGCGGATCGGGCCGCGCCCCTCGGCCCACCAGGCGAACGCCCGCGCCGTGAGCGTGTTGGAGGCCAGCACCCGGGCGATCGGTGCGAAGGTGTGGCCGGCGACGCCGCGGAACGGCATCAGGGCGCCGTTGATCGCCACGATGCCGCGCGGCGCCAGCGTGCCGTCGATCGTCATGCGGATCAGCACGGCGGCCCCGGCCGAGTGGCCGGCGACCAGGAGCGGATCGACGCCGAGCGCATCGAGTAGCGATCGCACGGCCGCCGCCATGCCGGGCAGCGACAGGCTGGAATCGTCGGTGGTGCGGGTGAAGCCGTGGCCGGGCAGATCGGGCGCCACCACGGTGAATGTTTCGGCGAGCCGCGGGATCATGCCGGCGAACGAATGGGTCGCGGCGCCGGTGCCGTGGAGCAGCAGCAGCACCGGCCCCTGCCCGGCCTGCTGGACGTGCCAGTGGATCCCGCCCGCCTCGACGAAGCGGCTCGCACTGCGGTTCGGCCAGTCGCGGCCGTCCCGCTCCCACGCCAGACGATCACTCATCCCGAAACGTCATGCTCTGGAACGTCACGACCGAAAACGCGCAGAAGCGAAAACGCTCACGATCGAAAACGCTCACGATCGAAAACGCTCACGATCGAACGGTTCTCACCGTCGAACCAATTTCACGACCGACCCATGTCGACGACCGGCCTCTGCGCACGACCGACACGTCGACGTCATCGCCGAAAAATTACGCCGCCGGGCCCGGCCCGGATCATCGACTGAAAAGCCCCCTGGGTCGCACCGGTCGGCCCTCGGGCCGGCCGGCGGTCCTGCGCACGGCTCACTTCGCCGTCTGGAACAGCTCGTCGGGCTTGAACTTCGGCGTGGCGAAGTCACGGCCGGAGTGATCGCGGTGATAGGCCTCGATCCGCTCCACCTCCTCGCGCGATCCGAAGATCAGGGCGATGCGCTGGTGCAGCTTGGTCGGCTTGATGTCGAGGATGCGGTCCTGGCCCGTGATCGCCATGCCGCCGGCCTGCTCGGCGATCAGCGCGATCGGGTTCGCCTCGTACATCAGCCGCAGCTTGCCGGGCTTGCTGGGATCGCGTGTGTCGCGCGGATACATGAACACGCCGCCGCGGATCAGGATGCGGTGACAGTCGGCCACCAGCGAGGCGATCCACCGCATGTTGAAGTCTTTTCCGCGTGGTCCGGGCTGACCCTGCAGGCACTCGTCCACGTAGCGCTTCACGGCCGGCTCCCAGAACCGCGCGTTCGACGCGTTGATGGCGAACTCCTGGGTGGTCGGCGGCATCTTGATGCGCGGATGCGTCAGGATGAACTCGCCGAGCTGCGGATCGAGCGTGAAGCCGTGCACGCCGGTGCCGACGGTCAGCACCAGCATGGTCGACGGTCCGTAGATCGCGTAACCGGCGCAGACCTGCTTGACGCCGGGTTGCAGGAAATCCTCGGGCCGCGGCTCGACGCCGGGATTGGGCGCGCGCAGAATCGAGAAGATGCTGCCCACCGGCGCGTTGACGTCGATGTTGGACGAGCCGTCGAGCGGATCGAACAGCAGGAGATACTTGCCGCGAGGATAGCGGGGCGGGATCGCCCACGGCATGTCCATCTCCTCCGACGCCATGCCGGCGAGCTGGCCGCCCCACTCGTTGGCGCGGATGAACACGTCGTTGGCGATGACGTCGAGCTTCTGCTGCGTCTCGCCCTGGATGTTGGTGGTGCCGGCCTGGCCGAGCGCACCGCCGAGCGCGCCGTTGGCCACCCGCCGGGCGATCGCCTTGCAGGCGAGACCGACATCGATGATCAGGGCACTGAAATCGCCGGTGGCTTCGGGGAATCTGCGCCGTTCTTCGATGAGGAATTGAGACAGCGTCGTGTGATCGGTGAGCATCATCGGTCTCCCAATCGTCAACTCATAACGTCCACGACGAGCAGGCTGCAAGCGGGAAGGTTCGAGCGGGGAGGCGCCGGTTGCCGGCTTGTCGGAGATCCGCCGGCATCGCTTGCTCGCGTCGGCGCGAATTATAGTCCCGAGCCCCCGAGAAGACCACGTTTATGTTGCATCACACGCGCTATGTCGGGCGTGATCGCGCGGCGGAGGCGGAGGCGCTGTGCGCACGACCGCGCGCCACGCTCATCCCGCAGGCACCGTCTGCTCGGTCGGCACGAGGCCGGTCACGAACTGGTCGTAGACACGGGCAAAATCGCCCGGCCGCTCGAAATGCGGGAAGGCGCCCGTGTCGAACACTTTCACGGACCAGTTGGGCCGGCGCCCAAGATTGTCGAGCTGTCCGTAGTCGACAAAGTCACCGCGCGTCCCGTGGACGACCAGCACGGGCAGGCCGAGCTGCTCGTAGACGCGGGTGATGTCCCGGCTGAACAGGAGCCCGCCGACGAACCAGAACGGCGCGTGCTCGGCGCCCGGCTGATGGGTGGTGAGGTAGGCGTAAGTCCAAACCCCCTCGTCGATCGCCTTGGAGCCCCAGGTCTTCTCCAGGAAGAAGCGGATGCTCGGTCGGACGGTGAGCAGATCGAAGACGGCGCGCCCCCACACCGGGAACGAGAAGGCGCCGCGCAGCGCCGTGCTGCCGCGGGTGCTGCCGGGCGGCCCGTAATAGGGTCCGCGCGAGTCGAGCCCGGTCGGGCTCACGAAGGCGACGCTGCGGAAGGCCGCCGGCGCCTCGGCGGCGGCGCGGGCCAAAAATTCCGAGCCGAGCGACAGGGCGACGGCGTCGATCGGCCGGTCGCCGTGAATGCGCTTGATCTCCTCCACCATGGCCAGCACGGCGTCGGTCATCAGGCGCGGCGTGTAGTCGCGATCGCTGCGCTCGGAGAAGCCGAAGCCCGGCAGGTCGAGGGCGTAGACCGGGCGCCGGGTCCGCGCCGCCTCGTAGAGCGGCTTGACCTCGTAGGCCGAGGCGGCGGCATTGACGCTGTGGATCAGCAGGAGCGGCGGCAGGTCGGTCTCGGCCGTCGCGGCCGCCTCGGCGGCGGGCGCCGTGGTCGGGGCGGGACCGTCGACGTAATAGCTCAGCCGGCCGGCGATCGACTCCATGTCGCGCTGGTCGCCCGGCAGGGCCGGCGGCATCCGTACCTTCTTGGGGATCAGGAAGGCGCTGACGGCGATCCAGCCGAACGCCGCGACGGCCGGCACGGCGGCGAGCCCGCGGACCCAGCCGACGCCAGTGCCGCGCCGGCCCGCATTGATCCCGCGATGCATCGGCAGCGGGCGGCGGGCGAGCGTCGACTTGATCGGCATGGAAAAACCCCCGGCTGGCGGTCGCGGTCGCGCCCGAACATCTCTTTAACGACCGGCGAGGGCGGTTGGTTCTGTCGGTGGGGAGGATTCGGCCGCGTCGGGCGCGGGAAGAGGCTCTAGACTGTAGGGTGGGCAAATGCCGCGGGACGCGCCGTGCCCACGCCGTCCGTCATATCGAACGATGAGGCGTACTGAGTTTGCAGACTATGACCGCGTGGGCACGGCGGGCCCTGCGGCCCGCCTTTGCCCACCCTACGATGCCGGGCCGGCCCCTACCCCGCGAGCGACTCGCGGGGCGGCGAGACGGCCTTGACGGCGCCCGAGATCGCCGCCGCGTCCGCATAGGGCAGCGGCAGGTACATGGCGTCCATCTCGGCAGCGATTTTTCGGGCGAGCGGACGGGGATGCGGCGCCGTGTCGACGAGGAGCGCGGTCAGGCCGGCGGCGCGCAGCAGGCGGGCCGAGGCGAGCGCGTCCTCCTCGGCCTTGGGCCGGCCGGGCGAGCCGTCGCGGGCGATGTTGGCGGAGCCGTCGGTCAACAGGATGATGAACGGCGTCTGCCCTTTTCTGCGAATCTGGTCGGCCAGCGCCACGGCGAGGTCGATGCCGCAGGCGAGCGGCGTGCCGCCGCCGCCCGGGAGCCCCGCGAGATTGCGCTTGGCCCGGACGAGGGATCGGGTCGGCGGCAGCAGGATCTCGGCGACCTTGCCGCGGAACGACACCATGGCGACCTGGTCGCGGCGGACGTAGCAGTCGGCGAGCAGCAGCTCGACCGCGCCCTTCGCCTCGGCGAGCCGGTGCAGGGCCGACGAGCCGGAGGCATCGACCACAAAGATCGTCGCCGTCTCGGTCTTCTGCTTGAAGCGGGTGATGCGGAAGTCGTCCTTGCGCACCTCGATGCGGGCGGAGCGCTCCGTCTCGCCCGCCAGCGCCCGCTCGCGCCGGCGCAGCGGCTGCCAGGGCGCCGCGGCCCGCAGTGTCTCGATGAGATTGAGCCGGGCGCCGCCCGCGCGCGGCTCGCCGCGCCGCACGCCCGCCGGGCGTCCGCGCAGCTTGGTCTTCTGAAGGTGGCCGGCCCGGCCCGTCGACGGGATGCGCGGCTTGATGCGGCCCTGCAGGCGGAGCTGCTCGAGAAGCCCGGACGGGATCGCCGCCTTGGCGGCGTCGAGGATCATGTCCTCGAGCGGCCGGTCCTCGACGTTCTCCTGCTCCTCGTTCTTGCCATCCGGCGGCGGCGGCTCGTCCTGCTGCTGGTCGTCGGGCGGCGTCTCCTCCTCGGGCGGCGGCAGCGGCAGGCGGGTGGCGCGCGGCGCCAGCACCAGGCGGGCGGCGACGGCCGCATCCTCCTTGGCGATCTCGTCGCGGCCCATCAGGGCCGCATGGGCGCGCGCGACCGCGAGCGCCTGCAGGGGCGCGCGCAGCGACCAGACGCCGAGCGACAGCGCCGTGCCGCACAGCGCCTCGACCACGTCGTCGCGCGCCACGATGCCGTCGAGCCTTTCACGCGCCGTCGCGATGTCGTCGGCATCCGGCGCGTCGTCCGCGGGCGGCTCGGCCGAGACGCCCTCGAAGTTCAGGCGGAAGGCGAGGCGGTCGGCGAGCGCCGTCGGCGGCTGCTCGTCCTCGGTCATGCCCTCGTCGAGGGCGACGATGCCGAACCGGGTCGGCGCGTCGATCGCGATGCCGTCGCGCTCGACCGTGACGCCACCATTGTCCAGCACGGCGCCGATGCGGGCCGCCGTGCCGGCCGACATTCGCTCCGCCATGGCGGCGATCAGCACGCCGCCGTCTGTTTCCGTCAAGATGCCGCGCTCGGCGATCGGCCGGCCGGCCCGCAAGGTCGCGGCGAGGTCGAGCCCGCCGAGCAGGCGGCTGTCGCCGACGTGATGCGGCAGCCGGCGCACCGGCGCGCCCTCCGGCAGCAGCTGTCGGAGCGTCAGCAGCCAGCGGTCGCGGGCCAGCCCCGGGAGCGAGCGCAGCGCGACACCGACCGTGCCGGCCGGATCGACCGCGAACAGCGCCGCCGCCAGGACCGCGTCGGCCCAGGGGGACCGTTCGGGCGCAGCGGTCTCGGCCGGATCGGTCATGCCGCGAAATGCTCCGCCAGCGCGCGCTCGACCCGCACGGTCGAGCCCGCCTCGTCGAGCGGGTTGCGGCGCAGGCGGTGGCGCAGCGCCGACGGCGCCACCCGCTTGAGGTGCTTGTCGCCGACGCTGGCGTCGCCCTCGTAGGCGGCGAGCGCACGCGCCGCCCGGATCAGGGTCAATTCGCCGCGCAGGCCGTCGGTGCCGAGCCCCATGCAGAGCTTCGCGGCGCTCTCCAGGGTCGCGTCCGGCACCTTGACGGACGACACCCGCTCACGCGCCGCGAGAATCTTGCGGCGGAGCTTGTCGTCCTCCTTCTTCCACTTGGCGATGAAGGCCTCGGGGTCGCGCTCGAAGGCATCGCGCCGGCGCACCACCTCGATGCGGGTCGGCAGATCCTCGGGCGTGCGCACCTCGACCGACAGGCCGAAGCGATCGAGGAGCTGCGGGCGCAGCTCGCCCTCCTCCGGGTTGCCGGTGCCGACCAGCACGAACTTGGCCGGATGCCGAATCGACAGGCCCTCGCGCTCGACCACGTTCTCGCCCGAGGCGGCGACGTCGAGCAGCAGGTCGACCAGGTGGTCCTCCAGGAGGTTCGCCTCGTCGATGTAGAGGAAGCCGCGATGGGCGCGGGCGAGCAGCCCGGGCTCGAACGCCTTGACGCCTTGGGTGAGGGCCCGCTCGAGGTCGAGGGCGCCGACGACCCGGTCCTCGGTGGCGCCGAGCGGGAGATCGACCACCGGCACCGGCACCTGGCGGCTCTTCAGCTCGGCCTCGGACGTGCCGCGGCAGTGCTCGCACGACGCGGCCGGCTTCGCCGGGTCGCACGCATACGGGCAGCCGACGACGACCTTCATCTTCGGCAGGAGCTGCGCGAGCGCGCGCACCGCGGTCGACTTGCCGGTGCCGCGATCGCCGAAGGCGAGCACGCCGCCGACGGAGGAATCCACCGCGGCGATCAGCAGGGCGAGCTTGATCTCGTCCTGCCCGACGATGGCGGAGAACGGAAACACCAATGCCATGAGGGGCCCAATCTCGATGAGGCAATACGGGAAACGGGCGCCGGCCGCCGGTCGTTGACGGACCGCGCCATCTGTCAGGCCCGAGAAGTATAGGGAGTGTCAACTCGCCGCAACATGCGTAAGCCCCCGGAGGCCGCGGGATTAGTCGCCGCGGAGAGGTGTTGGACATCGCGCCCAGCCCATCGGCCGGCCGTGTGTTCGGGCACGGCGCCATATCCCTCTCCCCGCACAGCGCTACGGCATGCACAGATCTTGTTGCGACGGATTGACTCGGGGCGGCAGGA
>NZ_JBHUIW010000047.1:0-16003 GCF_042682915.1 Rhodoplanes azumiensis
CGAGGTCGTCGACGACGAAGGTGTCGTCGCCCTCGCCGCCCCACAGCTGATCCGCTCCCGTGTTGCCGTCCAGCGTGTCGTTGCCGGCAGCCCCGTAGAGGATATCGTCCCCGATCGTGCCGCGGACGAGATCGTCACCGGCGGTGCCGAACTTCGTGGCGCCGCCGACGAGAATGGTGTCGGCCCGGTAGTCGAGGTTCTGGATGCGCTTGTCGTCGGCACGGGTCGTGTCGGTGACATCGTAGGCCGTCTCGGAGTACTTCGCCGCCATGTACTCGGCGAAGGCGTCCTGCTCGGTGCCCTCGGCCGCGAAGCTCGCCACCTGGCCGTCGTCCGGCACCAGGCTCGCATCGAGATTGACGACGTTGGCGAAGGTCGGGTCCGCCGCGATGAAGCTCGCGAACGGGTAGCTGTCGCCGCCGGTGAGCAGGAAGCTCAGGGTGACGACCCGGATCGCCATGGCCGGATCGACGACCAGCTCGCTGTTCCGGACGAGGGCGAGGATCGGGTTGCCGTCCTCGTCGAGGATCGCCGCCGACTGCACGCGGTTGCCGGCCGGCAGATCCTTGTCGAACGAGAAGGAGATGCCGCCGATCTGGGCGAACTGGCCGGGAGTCGCGGTCGCCGTGGTGGCGGCGACCGCATGCTCCAGCACCTGGAGGAGCTGCGCCGCCGTGACCGTGACGAGCGACAGGGCGTTGTTGAAGCGCAGCGCGTTGGCGATGTCGAGCTGCGACACGTCGCCCGCCTCCTTGCCGACCCCCGCGTTGGCGAGCGGCGGGCTCTCGACCGCCGTGTCGCCGACCGCGTAGACGCTGCCGATCGAGTCGCGGATGCCGCCGCCGTTCTTGATCGACACCATCACGGTCGGGTCGACCTTCTGGGCGTACCAGAGGTTGGCGTCGGCCGAGAGGTCGCCGAGATTGGTCTCCTCGGTGCGGACCTCGCTGCGGCGGCCTTCCAGATAGACGGCCGTCTTGCCGAAGAGGTTGCCGTCCTGCGCGTCGATCACGGCACCGACCGCCTGGGCGATGTCGTTCACGAGATCGCCGCGGCCGCCCTCGTGGAACGGATCGGCGTCGTCGGCGTCGACGTCGCCGTCGCCGTCCACGTCGACCGTGGTGTTGCCGTTGTACAGGCTGTCCACCACCTCGTCCGTGGTGGCGTAGGCGCCGTTGACCGCGGTGTTCGGCGTGTAGATGACGTCGCCGTTCGCGTCGAAGTCGACGACGATGCGGCCGACATAGGAGTACTCGCCGGAGGTGTTGACGATCAGGGTCGTCTTACCGTCCGCGTTCGTCGTGACGATCGGGTAGGTGCCGGCCGCCGTGTCGCCGGGGGCGAGCACGTCGGTCTCGTCGGCGAGCAGCGTGTGCGAGCCGCCGGCGACGATGACGTCGACGCCGTGCAGCAGCGGGGCGAGCGCCTGCTCGAAGGCGAGCTGCTGGAGGTGGCTCACCAGGATGATCTTGTTGATACCCTGGGCGAGCAGCGCGTCGATGGTCGGCTGGATGATGGCCGCGAGCGCCGCCATGTCGTCGACGTCGTCGCCGATCACCTCGACGCCACCGGTCGACGAGATGCTCTCGACGATCTGGGTGGTGACGCCGACCACGCCGATCTTCTCGCCGCCCTCCTCCAGGATGGTGGCCGGGGCGATCTTCTTGCCGATGCCGGCGGCCGGCGGGAAGCCGGTGTAGTTACCCGCGTTTTGGATGATCGAGGTGTAGGCGCTGGCGAGGTTCGGGTCGGCCGAGAAGTCGAGGTTCGCCGCGAGATACGGGAACTGGGCGCCCGGATAGCCGGCCGTCTGCTTGATGATGTCGGCGAAGGCCTTGGTGCCCGCGTCGAACTCGTGGTTGCCGATGGCCGAGGCCTGGATGCCGATCAGGTTCAGCATCGCCATGTCGGCGGTGCCGAAACCGGGCGAGATGTTCAGGGTGCCCGGAGCGAGGTTGTACCAAGTCTCGAGCGCGGTCTCGTAGATCTCCTTCAGCGAGGCGTCGCTGCCGGCGCTGAAGAACGGGCTCGGGATGTAGTTGTCGCCCGAGGAGAGCGTGATCGAGTTGGCATAGGTGTCCTCGAGATAGTCGACGATCGCGGCGAAGTTTCCGGCGCGATCGACCGCCTTGAGGCCGGCCTCGAAATCCGAAGCATGCAGGATCTGCAGCGTGTAGGCCACATGCGGGCCGACGGCCGCCTGGATGCCCGCACGATCGAGCGTGGTGCCGTCGGCCGTGGTGATGGCCTCGACGCCGTTGCCGACGAACTGGCCCGTCACCGTGACGACGGCGCCGTCCGCCATCACGACCTGGAGATCGTCGCCCTGGCGCACGTACTTGACGTCACCCGCATTGATGTCGAGCAGCTTCAGCACGTCGACGTCGGTGCTCGAGCCGGGCAGATCGAGGATGGTGTCCGACCCGTCGCCGAGCTTGTACAGGTAGGTGTCCGAGCCTTCGCTGTCTTCGATCGTGTCGTTGCCCGCGCCGCCGATGACGGTGTCGTCGCCATTGCCGGACAGGATGGCGTCGTTGCCGGCACCGCCGTCGAGCAGGTCGGCGCCCGCGCTGCCGAACACGTCGTCGTTGCCCGCACCGGCGAGAGCGATGCCGCTCGCGGCGACGGACACCGAGTCGTCGGTCGCCGTGCCGAGCGCCAGCTCGCGCACGCCGTCGGCGAACTTGAGCGAGGTGACGTTGCTGAGCGTGGTGCTGCCGTCCGGCGATCCCGCCCGCGTGTCGGTGATCGTCACCGAGCCGTTGGCGTTGAGCGCGAACGCGTAGTCGGCGAGAACGCCCGAGAACGTCTTGCCTCCGAGGTTCAGCCCGATGATCAGCGGGTCGTGATCGGAGGAGCGGGCCGGGCTCGAGCCGTCGAAGATGCTCGTGTCGCGGCCGTAGTTGGTGTTGTAGTCGAGCGCATCGGCCTCGTCGGCGTTGATGTGCCAGTGCGTCGTGCCGGTCACCTGGCCGGCCATCGTGCCGTTGGCGAAGATGTCGTCGAGCGTGCCGGTCTGGCCGTCGTAGACGTAGGAGTACTCGCCGTTGCCGACGCCGAGATTGGTGTAGCCGGCGTTCTCGATGATCTTGATCGCGTCTTCCTTGGCGTAGGCGTTGAAGTCGCCGAGCAGCAACACGTCGCTGTCGCCGGAGCCGGTCGGGTCCGAGGCGGCCCAGGCGGTCAGCGCCGTGGCGGCGAGCTCGCGCTGGTTCTGCCAGTTGCCCTGGCCGTCGCCCTGGTCGGCGTCGGCACCCGTGCCGGTGCCGCTCTTCGACTTCAGGTGGTTGGCGATCGCCGTGAACGACTCGCCGGTGGCGATCTCGGTGAAGCTCACCGCCAGCGCGTTGCGGCTGGTGTTGGTGCCGTCGAAGACGTGCCCGACCGAGCTCTGGCCGGTCAGCCCCGAGAGGCCGAGCCCGGCGAGGTCGCCGTCGTCGAGGATCTCCACCGTCGTGCCCGCCGTGATCGCGACCGTCGCCGGCTTGTAGATGAAGCCGACCGCGATGGCGTCGCTGCCGACGAACTTCTGACCCGGGTTCACCCAGGCATAGGTGCCGGCGCCGAGCACGGCGTTCAGTTGCTCGACCAGGTAGGCGATGGCGTTGCCGTCGGAGCCGACCTCGAAGTCGTTCTCCAGCTCGACCAGCGCGAGCACGTCGGCATTCATCGCGACGATGGCGGTGACCAGCTTCTCGGTCTGACGGGCGAACTCGGTGGCGTTCTCGGCGCCGCGCCGCGCCACGCCGATGTCGGTGTTCCCGGTCAGCGTGGTGAAGTAGTTGAGCACGTTGAAGCTCGCGACCTTGAGCCGGCCGCCGACGTCCTCGGGCGCCTCGGTGCGCGGGGTGGTGCTGACGAAGGTGTTGTCGTCGTTCTCGATCGCCCGCACCCGCCAGGTCGAGCCGGAGCTCGAGTTACCGGCCCACTGATAGTCGAGCACGCCGGTCAGCCCGGTGATGGTGTCGCCCATGCGCGGAGCGTTCGCGGTGGCGTAGTTCGGCGCCGTGCTCGGGTCGTCGTTCGGATCGAGGCCCGAGACGTTGCCGATCGGGGCGTTCTCGGTGAGCAGGCCGTCGTCGTAGGCGATGGTGCGCGAGCCGAGCGCCTGCAGATAAGCCTGGTAGGCGGCGGCGTCCGGATCGTGGATCTGCGTGAAGGTCTCGGGACGATCGCCGGCGACCAGCTTCATCTCGTTGAAGCGGTCGAGATTGTACTGCTCGGTGATGGTGAGCGTCTGCGGAATGGTGATCAGCATGCCCTCGTAGGCCTCGAGGTCGGGCTGGTAGTCGCCGTCCTGGCTGAGCGTCGTGCCGATGCTCGGCAGGTCGACGACGACCGCCATGCTGTGGACGTCGGCGACCGCGCCGGCCTCGATGACCGCGACGGACGTCGCGGTCACCTCGGTCATGCCGAAATACTCGCTGACCACGCCGGTGACGCGCACCCGGTCGCCCAGGTTGACGTTGGTGAGACCGCCATAGACGAAGATGCCTTCGGAGGTGAGCGGGTTCCCGTCGGAGTCCGAGGCCTCCTCCTGCAGGTAGAAGCCGTTGAGGTTGCGCGCGTTGTCGCCGTCGCCGTTCTGGAAGTCGCCGACCACGATCGCGTCGATCGTGACGGTCTGGCCGACCATCGGGCTCGACGCACCGGAGCCCTGCACGGCGCTGATCTTGGTGACCGCCACGTCGTCGTTGACGATGGTGCCGGTGCCGGTGCCGGTGCCGATGGCCGTCGTTCCCGTCGTGTTGACGACGTTCGACAGGGCGACCGTGAAGGTCTCGTTGCCTTCGTTGATCGTGTCGCCGTAGATGGTGATCGAGACCTGCTGGGTGGCGGGGCCGCCCGCCGCGAAGGTGAGCGTGCCGTTCTGGGCGACGTAATCGCTGCCCGCCGTGGCCGTGCCGTTGGCGGTGGCGTAGTTGACCGAGAACGCCGTGGAGGTGTCGCTGCGGGTGACCGTGAAGGTCATCACCTTGGTGCCGCTGTCGCCCTCGAGGACGCTGACGCTGTCGATCGACACGGTCGGGATCGGCGCGGGTGCCTTCGCCGTCAGGGAGAAGTTGTCGATCGCCAGGCCGTCGTCCGCGCCGCTGGGGTCGTAGTCGGTCCAGCGGAGCATGAACGTGGCGCCGGGCGCGATGTTCAGCCCGGTGATCGTGTAGGCGATGGTGGTGCCGTAGGTGTTGCCGTTGACGGCGCCGACCGAGAGCGACGAGTTCGGGGTGCTGAAGTCGAGCTGGTCGACGTCGATCCAGGTTCCGGACGTGACGCTGGTGGCGTTCAGGCTGTACTGGAAGTCGAGGCGATCGGCGCGGCCGGTGCCGCCGAGGCGCCATTCCTCGCCCCGGTAGCTGATCTCGAGCGAGGTGATCACCGTGCCGGTGTCGTTGGTGAAGCCGACGCCGATGACCGGATCGAGGGTGCTGCTGCGCAGCGTCCCGAGCGCCCGGTCGGTCGACCCCGACGCGCCGTAGCTGTAGATGTCGCCGGTGTTGCTGCTGCCGGTGTCGACCGTGTACTGCTCGTTGTTCCGGGCGCTCGTGCCTTCTTCGTTGATGATCCAGCCCGTGATGGTCAGGGCGCCCGAGGTCGTCAGCGTATCGAAGTTCTGCGTGTACGCCACGTCGAGGGCGGCGAGCGAGATGTTCGGCATGGGATGTCCCGAAAGTGGTCTCACGGCGCGCGAGACTTGGGGCCGACCTCCGGTTCCCCGGACGACCCCCCGACCTCGACGGCGTGCGTTACGGTTTATGTTAACGGAGCGTTAACATCGGCGCGGCGGCACCATATGGGAGGCTTCGCAACAGCCGAATGACTGCCTCTTGAAATGATAATGAAGTTAATTTGAAACACACCGTATGCGCGGAACGATACCGGGGACATGCGCCGGAAAGACCGCCCTGGGGTGACGCGCCGGCACGCCCACCGCTTGCCGGTTGCAGGCAAGAGCGTCCACCGACATCCTGATTCAGTTCCGCAACTCCGAAAGCTGACCCCTGAATACGGAGCCGCTCGTCGACTCGCAGGCCGCGTGCCGGGGGCGGCCGGGACGACGCTCGGGCGGTGCGACGGGGCGCGCCAGGGCCGCGACGGCTCCGGCTTTCACACCGGAATATGATGTGGTCCGACATCATGATTCGTGACATCGGTCGCGTTCGTCACATGATTGACGTCTGGAAACGTTAACGAAACGGACCGCCGCGCCTCGCGGCAGTCCTGCCAGGTCGATCGACACGTCATGAGCGTACCGCCTCGTCCGGCCGCATCCGGGGTGTCTCCCTCCGGGCCGAGCCGCTCCGGACCGTCCGCCGCCGGCCGCCCGCCGCAGCGCGATCTCCTCGTCGAGGCGCTGGCCGCGTGCCGCGGCGCCTTCGTCGCGGTCGGGCTGTTCTCGGCCGTCGTCAACGTGCTGATGCTCACCGGCTCGCTCTACATGCTGCAGGTCTACGACCGGGTCATCCCGTCGCGCAGCATCCCGACCCTGGTGGCGCTCTCGCTCCTCGTGCTGGTGCTCTACGCCTTCCAGGGCGTGTTCGACTGGCTGCGCCAGCGAATCCTCAACCGGATCGGGGCGGCGCTGGACGGCGCGCTGTCCGCGCCGATGGTGGCGGCGATCCTGCGGGCGCCGATGCAGGGCGGACGCGGCGACGGCCTGCAGCCGTCGCGCGACCTCGACACGGTCCGCTCGTTCCTGTCCGGGCTCGGGCCGACGACCCTGTTCGACCTGCCCTGGATGCCGCTCTACGTCGCCGGCTGCTTCCTGCTGCACCCCTATCTCGGCTGGACCCTGGTGGGCGGCGCCGTGGTGCTGTTCGGCCTCGCGCTCCTCACTGAGCTGCTCACCCGCGCTCCGACCCGCGAGGTCGCGCGCAGCAGCGCATTGCGAGCCGTGCAGCTCGAGGCGGGCCGGCGCAATGCCGAGATCGTCAAGGCGCTCGGCATGGAGCCGCGGCTGATCGCCCGGTTCCGCGACGCCAACGACGCCCATGTGGCGGCCCACCAGCGCAACGCCGACGTGGCCGGCGCGCTAGGGGCGACCTCGAAGGTGCTGCGCTTCATGCTGCAGTCGGCCATGCTCGGTATGGGCGCCTGGCTGGTGATCGAGGGCATGGCGTCGAGCGGCGTGATGATCGCGTCGTCGATCATGAGCAGCCGGGCGCTGGCGCCGGTCGAGCTCGCGATCGGCAATTGGCGGCCCTTCCTGGCCGCCCGCCAGGCGTGGCAGCGGCTGCGGACGGCGCTCGCCGGGATCGACCCCGACGCCCGGCCGAGCCTGGCGCCGGAGCGCGCGCGCCGGTCCCTGACGGTCGATCGGATCGCCGTCGCCGCCCCGGGCAGTTCGGCGCCGATCCTGCAGAATGTCAGCCTGGCGCTCGAGGCCGGCCAGGGCCTCGGCGTGATCGGGCCCTCGGCCTCCGGCAAGTCGACGCTGGCGCGGTCCTTGGTCGGCATCTGGCCGGCGGCGCGCGGCGAGATCCGTCTCGACGGCGCCACTCTCGACCAGTGGCCGATCGAGATGCGCGGCGCCATGATCGGCTACCTGCCGCAGGACGTCGAGCTCTTCGACGGCACGGTCGCCGAGAACATCGCCCGGTTCGATCCGAACATGAGCGACAGTGCCGTGCTGGCCGCCGCCAAGGCGGCCGGTGCCTACGACATGATCGTGGGGCTGCCGGGCGGCTTCGAGATGCGCATCGGCGAAGGCGGCGCGGCGTTGTCGGGCGGCCAGCGCCAGCGCATCGCGCTCGCCCGCGCGCTCTACAAGGATCCGTTCCTGGTGGTGCTCGACGAGCCGAACTCCGGCCTCGACGCGGAAGGGGACGCCGCCCTCACCGCGGCGATCCACGGCATCCGGGCGCGTGGCGGCATCGCCGTCATCATCGCCCATCGGCCGGCGGCGCTCGCCGCCGTCGATCAGGTGCTGGTGCTCGCGGCCGGCCAAGTGCAGGCCCTCGGCCCGAAGGACGAGGTGCTGCGCAAGCCGCTGGCCCGCCATCCGGCGTCGCCCGCGCCGGCCCCGGTGCCGCTGCACCCGGTGCCCGAGATGCGGGCGGCCGACGGCCGCGCTTGAGGAGAGATCCCGTGTCGATCGCCACCCCGCCGTCCGAGCCGCCCCGGCCGGATCCCCTGCGCGAGATCCGCGGCATCGCCCGGGCGGGTGTCGCCGCGATCGTCGTCGTCGTCGCCACGGCCGGCGCCTGGGCCGTGACGGCCCCGCTCGCCGGCGCCGTGATCGCCCCGGCCCAGATCGTCGTGGAGAGCAATGTCCGCCGCGTCCAGCACCCGACCGGCGGCGTGGTCGCGGAGATCCGCGTCGTCGACGGCGACCACGTCAAGGCCGGGGATCTTGTCGTGCGGCTCGACGAGACGGTGCCGCGCGCCAACCTCGCCGTGATCGAGGCGCAGCTCCTGCAGCTGTGGGCCCGCAAGGCGCGGCTCGAGACCGAGCGCGACGACCGCGACGCCGTGCCGGTCCCGCCGTTCCTCGCGCAACGCGGCGCCGAGACCCCGGAGGTCGCGCAGGTGATCGCCGGCGAGACCAGCGTGTTCCGCACCCGCCGCGACACCCTCGCGGGCCAGCAGCAGCAGATGCGCGAGCGGGTCGCGCAGACCCGCGAGGAGATTCGCGGGCTCGCCTCCCAGATCGCCTCGAAGCGCGAGCAGATTCGCCTGATCGGCGCCGAGCTCGAAGGCGTCCGCGAGCTCTACAAGAAGAACCTCGTCCCCTACACGCG
Organism: Rhodoplanes azumiensis; assembly: GCF_042682915.1. Taxonomy (NCBI): domain Bacteria; kingdom Pseudomonadati; phylum Pseudomonadota; class Alphaproteobacteria; order Hyphomicrobiales; family Nitrobacteraceae; genus Rhodoplanes; species Rhodoplanes azumiensis. The sequence goes on from NZ_JBHUIW010000047.1 coordinate 8,739, forward strand.
GCTGACCACGCTGGAGCGCGAGGCCGCCCGGCTCGCCGGCGAGGAGGGCCAGCTGATCGCCGAGACGGCCCGCGCCAACGGCCGCATCGCCGAGACCGAGCTCCAGATCATGCAGCTCGTCCAGGACCGGCGCCGCGAGGTCGCCGCCGACCTGCGCGACACCGAGACCAAGATCGCCGACCTCGCCGAGCGGCGCGTCGCCGCGGTCGACCAGCTCTCCCGGGTCGACGTCCGGGCACCGCAGACCGGCATCGTCCATCAGAAGTCCGTGCACACGGTCGGGGGGGTCGTCGCGCCCGGCGAGCAGATGATGCTGATCGTGCCGGAGCGCGACCGCCTGATCGCGGAGGCGCGGATCGAGCCGCAGATGATCGACCGGGTGAAGATCGGCCAGGCCGTAAAGCTGCGCTTCACCGCGTTCGACACGACGACGACCCCCGACGTCGACGGGACGCTGGTGCACGTCGCCGCCGACCTGACCAAGGATCCGCAGACCGGCGTGCCGTATTACGTCGCCCGCGTCGCGATCGCCGAGGACACCGCCGCCCGGTTGCGCGGCAAGACGCTGCTTCCCGGCATGCCGGTGGAGGCGTATATCCAGACGGGAACGCGAACGGCTTTCGCGTATCTGCGCAAGCCGCTCGAGGACCAGCTCGCGCGGACGTTCCGGCACGACTGATCCGCGCGGGCGAACGCACGGAGACCGAGGCCCGATGGTCGGAATCGCCATCGGGATCCGATATCGTATCGGTTATCGGATCTGGTATCGTGACATATCGATCGCGATATCGAGGACCGACATCGAGAGCCGATATCGCGAGCCGAGATCAAAAGCGATATCGCGTATCGAAATCGATGTCTCGACCGCAGGGAGGCGCGCCATGACCGCAGCAGCGAGGCGGGCCGATTGTGTCGGCCGGCGCAGCGTGGCGGCGAGGATCGGGGCCGCTGCGCGGGCCTGCGTGGCGCTCCTCGTCGTCGCACTCGCGATCTGGATCGGGGCCGGGATCGGGACCGAGACCGGGGTCGGCGCCCTCGCCCAGACCGGACCGGCCGCGCAAGACAAGGCCGCGCAAGACAAGTCCGCACCGGACAAGCCCCCACAAGACAAGCCCGCACCGGAGACGTCCCCTCCGAACAACCCGGCGCAGGATCGGCCCGGTGGAGACCGGCCCGCGCGACCCGGGGCGGGTCGAGACGGGGCGGGTCGAGACGGGATCGGTCGAGATGGAGCCACCCCGGACAAGACCGTCACGCGCCGGGCCAAGGGGCCGCCCGGCAAGGACATCCGCATCGCCGTCTACGTCAACGTGAAGCCCGACTGCTCCAGCGGGCCGATGCCGACGATCCGGCTCGTGGGCGCACCGGCGCACGGCACCGTCACGCTCCGCAAGGCGACTATCAAGGCGACGAACGTGCGCGAGTGCCTCGCCCTCGAGGTGCCGGGCTTCATCGCCCTCTACCGCTCGCGCCCCGGCTTCGCCGGCGCCGACAGCGTCTCGTTGGAGGTCCGCTTCCCGGACAAGCCGCCCCAGATCCACGAGATCGCCATCACGATCGCCGACGGCGTCGAACGCATCTGAGCGAGTAGTTCGGTATCTTGGTAGCGCAGGTGCGGTCTTTTTCGCACGAAATGGTACCATTTCGGCTCGTTTCATGTTTACGTTAATTTTGTGTTATCAGGCCCCTTCATAACGCTGGCGATGTAACCGCGACGTGACCCGCGCCGGCCCCAGGGTCGGCATGCGCCGCGTCTCGGCGCCGACCGATCGACCACCGCCTCTCCGCGTGCCGGTGCCCACGACCTGCCCAAGTCGCTGCGTCCGCCGACCCGCGTCGGCGGCTCATCCGTGTTCGTCACAAGGAACTCGACATGTCCCTCGCTGCTGGTTCCATCGCCTTCACCGGATTCACCCTCAGCAATGCAGACGACGACAGCAACCGCATGGCTGTCACCTTCGTGGCGCTGGAGGCCCTCTCGGCCGGCACAATCATCACCTTCACCGACAGCAACTGGAACGGCACCACATTCGGCACGTCGGAGAGCACCTGGACCTGGACCGCGACCTCGGACATCGCCGCCGGCACCGTCGTCTCGATCGATCACATGACCGCCGATTCCTACGGCGCGCCGATCGCGGCGACCAGCAACCTCGGAACCGTGTCCTACACCGGAGTCCCCGATCCGACATTCGAATCCGAAACGCTCTATGCCTATGTCGGAGACCGGTCGTCGCCGACCTTCCTCACGGCGTTCTCGAACTGGCCGTACTACGCGAACCAGAGCGTGCTCGACGGGACCGGTCTGACCTCCGGCATCAACGCCGTCAATATCGCCGACAGCCTGCGCTCGGCGTCGATCGCCGTCTATGACGGCCCGACCTCCGGCTATGCCTCCCTGGACGACTACCGGGCGACACTCGCCACCGCGTCGAACTGGGATGCGCAGACCTCCTACAACGGCTCGCCCTATCATGACGGCACCGCGCCGGATGCGCCGTTGGCGACGGGCCCGTTCACGACCGATCCGACCGTGCAGACCGTGCGGTTCGCCGACGACTCGATCTTCGTGTCGACGAAGGAGGGCGCCGGCGGCGCGACGACGAACTTGACATTCACGATCGTCCGAAGCGGCGGGACCGACGGTGACGTCGTGTTCTCCGGAACGCTGCTGATCCCGGAGGGGAGCGGTCTCGATGCCGACGACTTCGGGGGTGTCCTGCCGACCTTCTCCGGCGTCATCGCGGACGGCGAGACGTCGGCGACGATCACCATCGCGGTTGCGGGTGACATCAAGTCGGAGGCGGACGAAGTCTTCCAGGTGAAGCTGGATCAGGTGTCGAACACCGCGTCGGCGGTGAATATCGGCGGTGCCTCGATCGCGACCGCGACGATCGTCGACGACGATCCTCCGCAGACCGTCTCGTTCACGAGCGAGTCGCGCGACGTGAGCGTGATCGAAGGCGACGACGGAACCCAGACGCTGACCTTCACGGTGCAGCGCACCGGTGGCGGCACCTTGGGCGATCTGCACTTCACGGTTCGGCTCGTTCCCGACAACTCGGCGGTCGACGACGACGACTTCGACGGCACGATGCCGACGACGATCGAGGGCGTGATCCTCGACGGTCAGGACACGGCGACGATTACGGTCGTCATCTCCGGAGACATGCGCTACGAGTCCGACGATTACTTCCGGCTCGAGATCGTGTCGGTCGAGAATGAACCGGTCGGCGCGGTGATCGACAGCTCCGGCCATGCGGCCTACGTGACCGTCGAGAACGACGATCCGGTGCCGTCCGACCTGCCGGCCGGCACCATCGCCGAAGGTCAGATCGTTCTCAGCGGCGCCATGGAGTTCACCGTCGGCGACGGTGCGCTGCTCCACGACGGTGCCGACGTTCCGGTGACATGGACCGGTTCCGCCAGCACGGCGGTGCTCCACAATCACGGCACGATCGAGAGTGACGGCTCGGCCGTGCTGACCGTGACGTCCTCGGCTCGCGGCACGCTGACGATCAACAACTACGAGGACGGCATGATCGATCGAGCACTCGATCTCAACGGTGCGCGGACCGGCACGACGATCACCATCAACAATGCGGGACTGCTGGACGGCGTCGACTCCTATGCGATCAAGATCTCGACTCAGGGCAGCGTCACCGTCGTCAACAATCTCGCCACCGGTGTGATCACGCACGAGTATGCCAGCTCCGACCTGATCAAGAACGGCAGCAATGCGACGATCAACAACTGGGGCCGGATCGTCTCGGGTGCCGACTATCACGAAGACGACGGAACGCTCGTCTACGGTGGCGACGCGATCGATTTTGGCACCGGCGTCAACGACATCGTCCACAACTACTCGGGCGGCTATATCGAGGGATCGCGCCACGCCGTGACCGGCAAGAGGGGCATGCGGATCGTCAACGACGCGGACGCGACCCTGGTCGGTCGCAACGGTTCCGGCGTCAATGTCGATAACGATGCGACGGTGGCGAACACCGTCTACGTGACGAACTACGGTACGATCATCGGCAAATCGGCCGGCTACAGCGACTCCGACGGTGATGCGATCGACACGGACGGCCTGGCCGTCATCGAGAACCACGGCACCATCGAGGGCCTGGGCCACAACGGCTATCACAATGGCGAGCCGAACGTCTCCGAAGGCATCGCGATCGGCGGCGGCACCATCGACAATTTCGAAGGCGCGACGATCTACGGCTACGGCCGTGGGATCGAGGTGGACAATTCCAGCAACGGAGCTGCGTTCGCGGCCACGCAGATTCACAATGCGGGCCTGATCCGGGGCGACGGAAATCTCCCGACGAGCGTCAGCCAGGAGTGGCTAGACCTGTTCGCCGGGCGCATCGCGGGCGGCGAGGCGATCAACATCATCGGCACGTTCGCCGACACCGTGACCAACACCGCCACCGGCAAGATCGTCGGCGGCGTGAAGATGGGCGGCGGCGCCGACACGGTCGTCAACGACGGCGCGATGACGGCGACCGGCGGCTCCGCGCTCGACACGGGCGACGGCGACGACCTCGTCGTCAACCGGGGCACCATCACGGGCGCCGTGCTGCTCGGGGCCGGCAATGACGAGCTGATCAACACCAGCACCGGCGTGATCGCGGGCGACGTCTCGTTCGGCGAGGGGAACGACAAGCTCGGCAACTCGGGCCGGATCGTCGGGACCGTCGACATGGGCGACGGCGACGACGTGATCAACCTCTATATCGGCTCCAACGGCGAAGGCGAGATCCGGCTCGGCGCCGGCAATGATCGCCTCACCGCGGACTCGTGGCTCGGTCAGAGCATCACGGTCGACGGCGGGGACGGCGACGACCAGATCACGACGGCGCGCGGCGACGATCTCGTCGAGGGCGGCGCCGGCGCCGATCTGATCTACACCAACGAGGGGAACGACACGATCGTCGCCGGCGCCGGCGACGACACGATCGACGGCGGGGCCGGTGCGGATCAGCTGTGGGGCGGCGAGGGCGACGACACGCTCGTGGGTGGCGCCGGCGACGACCTGCTCGACGGCGGCGAGGGCCGCGACACTGCCGATTACGGGGCCGACACGGCAGGCATCACGGTGGCGCTCGGCGGCGGTGTCGCCTTCGGCGTCGACTCGGGCTACGACACGCTCGTGTCCATCGAAAACGTGATCGGCGGTTCCGGCGACGACGTGCTGATCGGCGACGGTGCCGCCAACGTGCTGATCGGCAACGGCGGTGCCGACCAGCTGATCGGCGGCGGCGGCGACGACACGCTGGTGGCAGGCGCCGGTGACGTCGTGCGCGGCAACGACGGCGACGACACGATCGTCCTCTCGACGGACGGCGGAACACCGGTCTCGATCTCCGGCGACGACGGCGACGACACGCTGATGCTCGCCGGCAGCGGCAATGCCGTGCTGGACGGCGCCAAGATCACCGGCGTCGAGCATCTGGTCGTCGACGGCGGACGCTGGCAGATCGGCGCGGCGGCGGCCTATGCCGACATCGACATCAGGACCGGCGGTGCCGTCGTCGGCGGTGTCGCGCTCGGCGGCGGCCAGCACCTGACGGTCGAGACCGGCGGCGCGATGACGCTCGCCGACCAGACTCCGGCCCAGGTCAGCCTGATCGCCTGGACCGGCGGCAACCTCACCGTCGACAACGCCGGCAGCATGTCGGTCGACGACGCCAACGACTACCTGCTCTCGGCCAACGGCGTGACCGGCACGCTGGTCTTCAACAACGCCGCGGGCGCCGAGACGTTCGGCACCATCCGGCCGATCTCGCTCGGCGCGGGTTCCGTCGTGACCGTGAACAATGCCGGCACGATGGACGGCAAGACCACGGTGCTGAACTTCACGGACGTCGGCAAGCAGGCGCTCGTGACGATCAACAATCTCGCCGGCGGCACGATCACCCACGGCAATGCGAGCTCCGACGTGATCCGTGGCGGCCAGAACATGGTGGTGAACAACGCCGGAACCATCCGGTCCTCGGACGACACCTTCGAAGACGGCTGGCTGTCGACCTACGGCGGCGACGGCGTCGACTTCAACAGCGCCACCGGCGGCGTGGTCCACAACCTCGCCGGCGGCCTGATCGAGGGCTCGCGCCACGCCGTCACCGGCAAGAAGGGCCTGACGGTGATCAACGAGGCGGGTGCGACCCTGATCGGCCGCAACGGCTCCGGCATCAATGTCGACAACGACAAGACCGTGGCGAACACGGTCTACGTCACCAATTACGGCGTCATCGTGGGCAAGTCGCAGGGCTACGAGGACAGCGACGGCGACGCGATCGACACCGACGGCCTCGCTGTGATCGACAACTACGGGGTGATCCGCGGCGAGGGTCACAACGGCTATCACAACGGCGAGCCGAACGTCTCCGAGGGCATCGCGATCGGCGGCGGCACCATCATGAATCACGAAGGCGCGACGATCTACGGTTGGGGCCGGGCGATCGAGGTCGACGACTCCTCGAACGGCGCCGCCTTCGCCGCCACCACCATCACCAATGCCGGCACCATCCAGGGCGATGGCAATCTGCCGACCGGCGTCGATGCCGCCGACGCCGCGGTATTCGTAGAGCGCATCAAAGGCGGCGAGGCGATCAATCTCGTGGGGAATTGGGCCGACACCGTGACCAACACCGCCACCGGCACGATCGTCGGCGGCGTGAAGATGGGCGGCGGCGCCGACACGGTCGTCAACGACGGCGCGATGACGGCGACCGGCGGCTCCGCGCTCGACACGGGCGACGGCGACGACCTCGTCGTCAACCGGGGCACCCTCACGGGCGCCGTGCTGCTCGGGGCCGGCGCCGACGAGCTGATCAACACCAGCACCGGCGTGATCGCGGGCGACGTCTCGTTCGGCAAGGGGAACGACAAGCTCGGCAACTCGGGCCGGATCGTCGGGATCCTCGACATGGGCGACGGCGACGACGTGATCAACCTCTATATCGGCTCCAACGGAGAAGGCGAGATCCGGCTCGGCGCCGGCAATGATCGCCTCACCGCGGACTCGTGGCTCGGTCAGAGCATCACGGTCGACGGCGGCGACGGCGACGACCAGATCACGACGGCGCGCGGCGACGATCTCGTCGAGGGCGGCGCTGGCGCCGATCTGATCTACACCAACGAGGGGAACGACACGATCGTCGCCGGCGCCGGCGACGACACGATCGACGGCGGGGCCGGTGCGGATCAGCTGTGGGGCGGCGAGGGCGACGACACCTTCGTCGTCGACGACCTCG
>NZ_JBHUIW010000048.1:0-11894 GCF_042682915.1 Rhodoplanes azumiensis
CGGCGCACCAGGAACAGAACGCCGCACTGCTGGCCCGCATCCAGCCGGCGGCCGACCAGGACAAGCCGAAGGGGCGCAAGTGATGCGGGCAGGGCTGGCCGCGTTCGCGGTCATCCTGGCGGCGACAACCGCCCACGCCGGCGAGCTGCGCGGCCGGGTGGTGGCCGTCGCCGATGGCGACACGCTCACCATTCTGGACGCCAGCCGACAGCAGCACCGTATCCGGCTTGCCGAGATCGACGCGCCCGAAAAGCGGCAGCCCTTCGGCCAGCGGTCGAAGCAATCGCTTTCCGATCTTTGCTACGGCCGGGATGCCGCCATCGAGGACGGCGGGCGCGACCGCTACGGCCGCACCATTGGCCGCGTGAGCTGCGCGGGCATTGACGCCAACGCCGAACAGGTGCGGCGCGGCATGGCATGGGTTTTCGACCGCTATGCGACCGACCGGAGCCTCTACGCGATCCAGGACGAGGCGAGGGCGGCCCGGCGGGGCCTATGGAGCGATCCTGCGCCGGTTCCGCCGTGGGAATACAGGGCGAAACGATAGGAAATGCACTGTTTTTAATGTTAAAAACAGTGCATCAATCGGGCTGATATTGACACTTGAGGGGCGGCTTTAGCCGCTGAAAAACTACTGGCCGCCGCGCCGCCGCCGGAAGGCCGCTAGGTCGATCACGTCCGCCGTGCGCCGCGTCGCGGTTTGCATCGGCGTGGCCGGGGCAGGGCGGCCGGGTTTCGCCTTGCGCTGCCGCCGGCGGAATAGTTCGACCAGGAACGACCCCAGGAAGATACCGGGGATGAACGGCAGCACGATCAGGACGCCCAGGGCCGAGGCCAGCGCCCGGAAGGGCTTGGCGAGCCACCGCAGCGGCCCGCGCAGCAGATCGGCCAGCAGGCCATCGAGCAGCCAGAGCGCCACGGCCAGGACGAAGCCGCCGGCGGCGACCGTCATCACCGCGCCGCCGCCGAACCAGGCGGCCAGGCCGACCAGCAGCAGATAACCGATGACGACGAAAACCCACATGGCCGCGCCCGTCAGCTATGGTAGGGGTTCGCATCGAACCGCCCGGCATACTCGGGATCGGCCAGGTAGTTCAGCCGGTCGAGCAGGTAGGGATATTCACCCTTGACCAGCACAATCGGCTTTTCCGGGCCGAGGCGCATCACCTCGTCAGGCGTCAGCAGCTCACGCCCGGCGAACTGCTGGCTTGTGCCCTTGCTCTTGCCGCTGTTCATCGAGCCGCCGCCGCCGGAAATGCCGGTGCCGCTGTTGCGGCCGCTGTTCTCTGTCTCGAACTCGATGGTTGCTTTGCCCAGGCTGTCGCTGATGTATTTGGCCGTGTCGTAGTCGTCCGTTCCATAAAACGACTTGGCGCTGTTCGCCAGGAAGGTTTGCCACTTTGGATAGACGCCCTTCAACTGGCTCAAGTCCTGGATGAACACCCAGAAGGCCAGGCCGTAGCCGCGCATCAGGCTAACCGCGTCCTCGATCTGTTTCATGTAGCCGAGCTGGCCGAACTCATCGAGCAGGAAGGCGACCCGGTGCATGGGTTGCGTGGTGCTCGACGTGATGGCCGCGATCACGGAGCCGATGAAGGCCCGGACAAAGCGGGCATTGGGGCCGATCTTGTTGGCGGGCAGCACCATGTAGACCGTCATCAGTTCGGCCTTCATGTTCGCCAGGTTGAAATCGGAGCGCGACACGGCCGCCGCGATCCGTGGATCATCCATAAAGGCCGTGCTCTTCTGCGCCGTGGAAATCACCGAGCCGCGTTCACGGTCGGGCATCCCCATGATGGTGTTTGCCGCCCGCGCCGGAAGGCCGAAAGCGGCCTTTTCGTCGGCGGCCATTTCGGCCAGGGTCTCAAAAAGCACTTCCTCGCCGGCGGTCAGGATGCGCCGCACTTCGGGCAGATTGCGCCGGCCTTCATCCAGGCCGGCAACGTGCAGCATCAGCCCTTGCAGCAGCGTCCGGGCCGACTCGTCGAAGTGCGCCTGCCCCTTCGGGTCTGGAATCACCAGGCAGTCAGCCAGCACGGCCGATTCACCGACGCATTCCGGGTCACTCGTATCGAGGCGATCCAGCAGGTTGAAGGCGTGCGCCTCGCCCTTGGTCACGCCGAACGGATCGACCACGAAAACCTTATGCCCCAGCTCGCGGCGGGCGCGTGCCGTCACGGCCGCGTTTTCGCCCTTCACGTCCAGCACCAACGCGCTGCCGGGGTAGTCCAGGAGGTTCGGAATCACCGCGCCAATGCCCTTGCCGGAGCCGGTCGGGGCGACCGTCACGACGTGGCCGGTAAAGCGGAAACGCTGATCGAGGCCGGCGGGCGCATCGGCCACCCGGCCCAGGGCGAAACCGGCGGGCTTGCCGGGCGCGGCCAGGTGCCCGGCCTGGCGGATTTCCGCGACCGTGCCCCACCTGGCCGACCCATGCGTGACCGGCTGCACGCCGGGCGTGGAAGCGGCCTGAACGGCGGCCGCGCCTATGCTGGCAGCGCCGCCCGGTTCGCCCTGCAATCCGGCCCGCAGATTGTCCAGCCAGGCCCCCAGGACGCGCAGCCGATGGCCCAGGGTGGAACCTTCGCCGAGCTTGGACGCCAGCGCGCCGCAGATGCGGCCGCCCTGCGCATACATGGCATAGGTGCCGACCAGGGTTGCCGCGATCATGGCCCAGGACGGCAGGAAGGGAACCAGCACGAACGCCAGCACCATTGCCGACCCCGGCAGCAGGTAGGCGAGGGCGGCCGCGCCCGCCAGCGTGACCGGGTTTTGCTTGCGCTTCACGGCCACCACGACCGCGCCGAGCATCAGCACGAACAGGACGAAGAAGAAGATGCCCCAAACTTCGGTGATGCGCCGGGCGAAGCCGCCGAAATAGCCGCTTGCCGTATTGCCGGAAAGCTGCTCCCGGCGCGTCGCTGCCTTCTGCTCGACCTGGCCGCGATACTCCGCTAGAACCTTGTCGCCTTCCGCCGCTGCCAGCCCCTTCACGAACTCAACGCCCCGCGTCACGGATTGCTGCACCACATTGACGCCGGCGGTAGCCGCCGCCGCCGGGCGCTGGCCGTCCAGACCGCCGGAAATCCGGGCGCTGAAATCGTCCAGGTTCGCCGCTGTTCCAAGGCCGGCATTCTGCAAGAAAAGGCCGAGATCAGAGCGGTACAGGCTAAGGATGTTCGCTGCGCCAACGGCGTTCCGGCTTGCCAGGGCGGCCGCTTCCATTTCCTTCAAGACGGGCAGCAATTCGGCCCACTTGGCGCGGTAGGCTTTCCAGTCTCCGGCATTCGTCGCCATCGACAAATCCTGCTGCCCAATGTCGAGCTTTTGCAGGTTCGCTTCATTGGCGCGGCGGGCATGTTGCAGATCGACGCGCCCATAGCGGGCGGCAACTCCGGCGGCGTTGTCGTCAATGGCCGGGGCGAGGCCGTGGGCCTTGTGAGCCACAGCGCCGGGCCATTCACCCAGGCCGTGCCCATCGGCCGCGCGTTGGCCGTGGCGGGCTTGTAGAGGCAACCAGGAACAGCAAGGGCGGCCAGGTCGCCGCCCTTTTCGCTTCCGGGCCTGCACCGTCAGAAATGGCGATGCTGGCCAGCCCTACCCGTCCAGGCCGTGCATGGCCCTGGCCCGCGCCGCGACTTCGCAGGCGTGCTGGATATAGGCCGGGTCGGCCGTAGCTTCGGCGTCGGCCAGGAATGCGGCCACGGCCTCGGCACTGGTCAGGAACTCGGCCGGGTCATAGGGCGTCAGCACTTCATGGCCGACCGCCGGCGCATCCACCCATTCGCGTTGCTCGGGCGGCAATGGATACTGGCCGGATGCTTCGGCTTCGGCCAGCAGCTCATCGAGCGTGCGGCGTACCTGGTCGGGCGTGACGGCGCGGGCCGGGTCGGCCTTCAATGCGTCGTAGGCTGGGCCGGCCTTCTCATGCAGCCAGCTTTCCAGGTTCTCCGGCGTGTCGTCAGCTTTCAGATCGGCCAGCAGCTCATCGACCGAGCCGAACGGCCCGGCAACGCGGCCGACGCGGCTATCTGCAATCGCTTCTTCGGTTTTCTTCCTGCCCATGTCCTATTGCCCCTTTCCGGCCAGGTGCGGCGGCCCTAGGAAATCTAGCAGGGCTTGGCGCGTGGCCTCATGGTTCTTGGTTTCGCACTCCCAAATCACCAGCACTTCCCACCTAGCGGCGGCGAGCTGCGCAAGCGCGGCCTTGTCGCGCTCTATGTTGCGTTCGAGCTTGGGAAGCCAGTAGGCGGCATTCGACTTGGGCGGCCGCCCTTCCCTGCACCCCGGATGCTGATGCCAGAAACAGCCGTGAATGAAGATCACTTTCCGGCGGCCGGGAAACACCAGGTCGGGCTTGCCGGGAATGTCCTTGCGGTGCAGCCGGTAGCGGTAGCCCAGGCCATGCGCCAGGCGGCGCACGGCCATTTCCGGGGCGGTGTTCTTGCTGCGGATGCGCCGCATGTTCTCGCTGCGGTTCATCCCCATGCGCTGGCCCCTACTTGCCCCGCTTCACGACCCACGACCAGCCGAAAGACTCGACCAGCTTCCGCGAGCGCAGCAGCTCCCAGCCCAGGCGCAGGGACTCGGCCCGGCTTTCGGCCGTCACGCGGCCGATGTACTTGGTAACGGTCTTTCCGTGGGCCTTGAATTGCAGATAGCCGTACAACTGATGCGAGCGAGAATAGTGCCGGGCAGCTACCGAGGCCGTGACGACCGTTCCATCGGCTAGGCGCAGCTCGCGCCGCTCAGGCCCGCCGGCGGCCTCGTCCTGTTCGCGCTGGCCGGCCGTCATGGCTCACACTGCCAGGTCAAGCGGCAGGTCTGAAATGTCTTTCAGGCGCTTGCCATCGACCATCACCGCCAGGAGGTCGGCCGCATCGTCCATGCCCAGGGCTTTCACGGTAGCTTGCAGCTCATACAGGGCGAAGTGATACACGCAATCAATGTCCCCTGTGCCCAGGGCGATAGATGCCAGGCGGCTCGGTGTTGGTTCGGCCGTGACGACCACCACATGCGGCAGACGGCCCTTGCGGTTGCGCACCAGGTTCAATGCTTCGGAACGGGCGTTTTGCGCCCGGTCGCTGCGGATCGTCCACTTGCAGGAAATGCTTGCATGCAGGAGCGGCAGGCCGCCGTTTTTCTTCCGCAGGCTGGCAAGCGTGGTCACGCTGTCATCGACCAGGCACGCCGGCGCATTGATGGCGCTGTCGTCCTCGGTGTCGCGCACGACCACGATATCCGGCGTGATGGTGTAGTCGCTTCCCAGGGCGGCGGCCAGTTCGGCATCGGCCTTGGCAGCCCGGTCAAGGGCGACCAGGTGCGCGTATTGCTCATACCGGGCGATTTCCAAGCGATTGCGGCCGGAGACTTGATGCACGTCCCAGGTGCCGGGGCGGAGGTGCCCCAGCTTGAGGAAGGTTTCCTGCACGAAGGCCGCGCAAATGCCCTCGAACTGGTTGCCCGAGGTCTGGCCCGCGATCCGCTCCCCGATGGTTTCGGCCTTGAGCAGATCGGCAATGCCCTTGGCAATCGCCTTGCTCGTCGTGTTGCTGCTGTCGGCGTTGCTGACCACCCCCGCGCTGTTGATGGTCAGGGTTGATTGAAGCAGCGAGGCATGGAACGCCTTGCGGGCTTCCACGAAGCCGGCGGCCGTCGTCATCACGCCACCTTGAAAATGCGCTTCACGGACAGGGCCGCGAATATCTGACGGGCCACGGCCGCAGCGACCGGCGGCGGGAAGGCGTTGCCGATCTGGCGATAGGCGGCCGTCTTGCGCCCGTAGAACTGCCAGTCATCGGGGAAGCCCTGAATCCGTGCCGTCATGCGCGGCGTCAGGCGCGGCATGCCCACGAAGTCACGCGGCGGGGCCTCGTCCCACAACCCCATGCCATCTACGCCGAGGGCGGCCCAGGCGCGTTTTGCGCGAGTCGGGCCGAGGTCTGGCCCGCCGTGCTTCTTGGAGCCGCCTACCAAGGTCGGGGCAATGGTGCTGGCCTGTTCGCGCCAGCGGTCAGCGCCACGCCAGCCGTTGGCGGCCATGAGATCGTGCAGCAATTCGCCCACAGTCGGCGGTTCAGTCTTGAGAGGTTCCGGCCAGGAGAACCCGGCGGCCAGGTCTTTGCGGATGCCCACGAACACCACACGCGGACGGAGCTGGGAAACGCCATAGTCCGAGGCATTGAGCAGCCGCCAACCAGGCACATAGCCCAGCTTCTTGAGCTGCTTTTCGACCTTGTTCCGGTAGTCGTCAAAGACCGCATCGAGCAGGCCGCGCACGTTCTCGAGCATCACCGCTTGCGGGCGGCACTCGTCGACCAGGCGGATAGCTTCGGGGAACAGATCGCGCTCATCTTTCGCGCCGAGCTGCTTACCGGCCTTGGAGAACGGCGGGCAAGGCACGCCACCAGCTACCAGGTCGATGCCTTGATAGGGGCGGCCATCGAAGCGGCGCAAATCGTCCTCAATGACGTTCCAGGCGGGACGGTTCAGCCGCAGCGTGGCGCACGCGGCCGGTTCCAGTTCGACCAGGGCCGCATGATCGAAGCCAGCCATTTCCAGGCCGAGCGCCTGGCCCCCTGCCCCTGCGCACATTTCCAAAGAATTGAATTGGCTCATATCGCTTTTCTCTTGGTTGATTGACGTGGCTTTCTGGCTGGCGACGCTGCGAACATATCCGGCTGCAAGCCGCCTTGGTGCTTGTCGGCGAACGCCTGCATGAACTCGCGCAGCACTTCCGACGCCTTCCGGTTTTCAGCCAGACAGGCCCCTTGGAACGCCTCGCGGAGTTCCCTTCCAACACGGATACGAAGGCCAACGTCTTTGCTCGACATAACGGCGGATTATTGCATGGATACACATTTGTGTATCCAAAAAGTTAGCCGGCCGTGTCGCGTAAATCCTAATTTTTGCGACACGCCCCGCCCTGCCCTTTTCTCTGGCGTCATCGCGTTGCAAAAGTCAGTCGCAAATGGTCTATTATTTGCGACGATATTTGCAACGAAGGGCGCACCATGAAAGACAAGCCGATGATCGGTTACGCCAGGGTATCGACCGACGACCAGGATTTGACGAACCAACGCGCCGAGCTGCACGCCGCCGGCTGCACGCGCATCTTTGCCGAGAAGATCACCGGCACCCATGCCAAACGGCCGGAGCTGGGCCGGATGCTCGACCACCTACGCGCCGGCGACGTGGTGACGGTCACGAGGCTGGACAGGCTGGCCCGTAGCACCCGCGACCTGCTAGACATTGCCGAGCAGTTGCAGGCGAAAGGCGCAGGCCTGCGCAGCCTGGCCGAGCCGTGGGCCGACACCACGACCCCAGCCGGGCGCATGGTGCTGACCGTGTTTGCCGGCATCGCCGAGTTCGAGCGTTCCCTAATCATCGACCGCACCAGGAACGGCCGCGAGGCGGCCAAAGCGCGAGGCGTGCAGTTCGGCCGCCGCCCTACCCTCACCCCCGGCCAGGTCGATCATGCCCGCGAGCTGCTGGGCGCTGGCCGCACGGCGGCTGAAACGGCCGAGCTGCTGGGCGTGCATCGGGCAACCCTTTACCGGGCGCTGCGCGGCCAGGAAACCAGCCAGGCCGAGGCCCGCCGGCGCGGCGCGTTTGTTGAGGACGCATTGACCGAGGCCGACGCGCTGGCCGCCGGCGACCAGGAGGGCATGAAGGCATGAGAAACGGACACTATCCCTTGCCCCCGCTTCGGCCCGAGCTGCAAGCAGCCCACGACGAGATGGACGCCAAGGGGGATTACTTCGCCTATGCCGTGTGCCGCACCCATGACGGCCAGGCTTGGGAAGTGACCACCAGGCAAGGCGGTATGTATGCCGCGCTCGATGGCCGGTATCTCGACCACGACGAAGCGATGGCCGCCGGCGTGGCCTGGCTGCTGGAACAGCTCGACCGCGAGCCGACCGCCGACGAGGCGGCCTATCGGGCGCTATGGGAGGCGCAGGACTTTAGCCGCTAAAGACCGTTTTTAACGGTCGCTTTTAATATTAAAAGAACGTTCAAAAAGTGCGCTAACCCTATTGACGCAACCGAGCCGGGTCGGCACAATTAGGCACTGTCAGTTAATATTCTTCTGAGGTGCCAATGTGATTATTACAGTAGGAAACACCAAGGGCGGCGTCGGCAAGACGACGTTGGCCGTTCAGCTCGCCATCGCCCGCGCCTTGGCAGGGCGCGACGTGTGGCTGATCGACGGCGACCGCCAGGGCACGGCAGCGGCGGCCATCGCCGCGCGGGCCGAGAGTGGCCGGCAACCGGGGATTGCCTGTGCGCAATACGCGGACGGCCCGGCCCTGCGCGGCCAGGTTCAGCAGCAGCGGGACAAGTGGCAGGACATCATCATCGATGCCGGCGGCCGCGACTCGACCGCGCTGCGGGCGGCGCTGATCTTGTCCGATGTGCTGCTGGTGCCGTTCGCGCCGCGTTCCTATGACGTGTGGGCGCTCGATGACATGGCGGCGCTGGTGGATGAGGCCCGGAGCGTGCGCGACGGCTTGCGCGCCTTCGCCGTGATGAACCAAGCCGACCCCGGCGAGCACTCGGCCGACAACGCCGACGCGGCGGCAGCCGTGGCCGAGGTTCCACAGTTCGAGTACCTGGCAACCCCGATCCGGCGGCGCAAAGCGTTCAGTAATGCCGGCGGCGCGGGCCTGGCCGTGTCCGAGCTGGCCCCCCGCGACCCGAAGGCGATAGCCGAGATTGATAGTCTCGTTTCATCGCTTTTTAATATCCAACAAATCGCCTAACGGGAGTTTTTAGCATGTCAATACAGCGCAAACCCAAGACCGCCACGGCAACCGCCGCCCAGGATGCTTTCATCCAGGGGGCACCCGACGCCAGCAAGGCCGAACCGGCGGCCGCCTATGAGAAGGGCATCCCCAAGGGGCACAAGCGGCAGATCACCTTGACCATTGCGCCCGAGCTGCTGCGCAAGGTCGATGAGGTCGCCAAGCGCACCGGCCAGGCCCGCGCCGCCGTCATCAACATGGCGATTTTCCGCGCCTTGGAAGGCGATATTTTCCAGAGCTAAACGACATTCATAAAGAATGAAATTAATATCCAAGGGCAACCCATGAGCATTTGCGCCGCTTTAGCGGCTAAAACCAGGGCGAAGAAGGCCGAGCGGATAGCGCAGAACCTGGCCCAAGCGGCCCGCGAAAACGCGCAGCTCGGTTTGCCGGCACCGTGGCGGCTCAATGGCATTTGGCTGGTGCCGCTCGAATCCGGCCGCGTGAAGCCCATAGGGCCGGCACCGTGGCGGCGGCCCAGCAGGTAAGGGGAGAACACATGACCAAGCGCAACAACGGCCCGCAGCAGATTGGCGACCTGGTGGGCGGCCTGATCGTGAAGGCGCAGGCCAAGGCAGAGGACAAGACCAGGAAGCCCCGCGCCGGGGCCAAGATCACCCCGGCCGGCATCATCCTGACCGAGCAAGACCAGAAGTTGATCGAGGCCGGCGCAGAGATCGCCACCAACCCGCCGAGCGGCGAGGACATGGCTTTCACCCATGCCGTGCTGTGCCAGGTCGGTTTGCCTCGCTCGAAGGTCGATGGACGCGAGTTCATGCGCCAGTCTGGCGCGGCCTGGGTCAATGTGCAGGCCGGCTATCTGGACGAGGGCAGGGGGCCGGTGCTGCAACCTATCCCCTATGGCGTCATGCCACGCCTGGCCCTTGCTTGGGTGTCCAGCTACGCCAAGCGCGACAACACGCGGGAAATCCCCATCGGTGACAGCGCGGCCGAGTTCTTGCGGCTCATGGGCATGGATGACCAGGGAGCGCGTTACACCACCTTGCGCCGTCAAATGCACGCCCTGGCCGCTTGCCGCCTGCAACTTGGATTCAAGGGGCGCACCTACAACGGCCAACCCGTCGAACAGTTCGATGCCTGGCTGGCGAATGGCGACGCGCAGCAGAAATCGCTTTGGCCCGGCACGATGGTTCTATCAGAGGGCTATTTCAACTCGCTGATGGATAGCGCCGTACCGCTGGACAATCGCGCCCTGATGGCCCTGAAAGGTTCCGCGCTTGCGCTGGACGTTTACACCTGGCTGGCTCACCGACTGCACCGCATCGAGGGCAGGGGCGTAACGCTGCACTGGAAGTCCCTGCGGGAGCAGTTCGCCCAGGAATACACCGGGAAGGATGCAGACAAGGACTTCAAGAAGAAGTTTGTGCCGGCACTCAAGAAGGTGCTGACCGTCTATCCGCAAGCGAAGGTGAAGCCCGTCACTGGTGGCCTGCTGTTGCTTGGCTCCCCGCCGCCCATTGCCCCTAAGAACGGCGGGAAGTTTAGCTAAACTCCGATAGATCAGACCCCCCCACACGCAGCACACTGGCCGCCCGATCAAGGCGGCCGCGTCGTTTCTGGCCGATGCCCCCTCCTGGCGGCCAATCTTGGGGATAAACCCTGTGGATAGCCGCACTTATCCACGATAGATCAGACCCCCCCGCTCCGATAGATCAGACCCCCCCACCCCCTGTTTTCTCCGATAGATCAGACCCCCCCAGGGTCGTTAGATCAGACCCCCCCTAAACCGGTACGGTTAAGCCTTTAAGTTTTCCTATAAATATTTGCCTGTAATTGGCAGGCCAAATCAGTGGAAAACTCAACCGACAGCGCGAACCGAAACGCCCAAGCGGCCTAACGGCCGGGGCACCCCTCCGGGGTTCCCCCACCTTCGGCGGCTCCCCCTCCCGTTCATCGAGGCCCCCCCAGGGGGGCCGATCTACCAGCCCCCCCGCCGCAGCTCCCCCGCTTCCGCCAAGATCAAGCATCCCAGCAGCTCAACGGCCGCAAAAGGCAGTCAGCAAGATGGGGCAGGCCGACCGCCTGCGCCTCGATCCAACAGCGTCACAGGACGGAAGGCCGCAAGGTTGGACGCCAAGAAGAGGGGCCGCCCCTCAAGAGTCAAATGGTCAACCTGGATCTGGCATCGCTAGAAATGGCGAGGCTGGTCAAGGTTGGCATCGGCCCCCAGCGCCGCCGGAGCGCGCCCAGGACGCACGATCACGCCCAAGGCCAGGGTTGGGCCGTCCGACCCTCGAAAAACGCCTCTACGGGCCTCCTATGCGGTCGGAATCCGCCGGGCCAGGTGCGCAGCGGCCGAACTGGCCGGGCGGGCGCGTAGTATTTTGCCCGTATACTTGTAAAATGTAGTATGTAGTAATATTATACAACATACTACAACGCTACATTTTTACAGGAGCGCATCATGGCCGTGACCAAAGAGCAGATTTTTTCCGCCGCTGACGAGCTGGCCGCCGCCGGCCAGAAGCCCACCCTTGAGGCCATCCGCCAGCGCACCGGCGGCAGCTACACCACCATTTCCCCGGCGCTGAACGAATGGAAGGCTCGGCAGGCCACGGCCGCCGCGCCGCTACGCGAGCCAGCGCCCCAGGCCGTCGCCGACCGGCTGGCCGAGGTCGGGGCCGAGGTGTGGAGCATCGCCCTGGAACTGGCGAACGCCCGGCTTGCCGTTGAGCGGGAGGGGCTGGAAAAGGCCCGCGCCGAGCTGGAAGCCGACAGGGCCGAGGCGACCGAGCTTGCCGACCGCCTGGCCGCCCAGGTCGATGACCTGCAATCCCGCCTGGCGTCCATCGAGGCGGCCGAAGCGGCCGCACGCGGCGAAGCCGACGAGCTGCGCGGCCAACTGGCCGCCGCCCAGGAACAGGCGCACACCGCCGAGGCCCGCGCCCAGGAGATCGAGCGCCGCGCCGGCGAGCTGCGCACGGAGCTGGACAGGGCGCACCAAGACGCCGAGCAGGCGCGCGAGGAACTGGCAGGCGTCCGCGAGGAAGCCGCGCGCCTGGCCGGGCAGCTCACGGCGCACCAGGAACAGAACGCCGCACTGCTGGCCCGCATCCAGCCGGCGGCCGA
>NZ_JBHUIW010000049.1:0-11491 GCF_042682915.1 Rhodoplanes azumiensis
CGCGCCACCAACCGAGGCTCGCCGCATAAAGCACAATCCGTGCCGGACAGCCGTGCGACGAGCGCGGGCATGACGGCGCAGAGGATGCCACCCGGCACGGACTCCTGTCCGCACGGAACGCAGATCGACAACCATGACCGAGAGCGGCCGAAAATTCCTGCTGTTCGTCCTGATCGGCCTGCTGGCGCTGCCGGCCGGGCTGTGCTCGGCCGTGTTCACGATCGGTGGGCTCGGCATGCTGTTCGATCGCGATCCCGTCGCCCAGGCCGTGTCGGGCATCTCGCTGGTCGGCGCGGCGATCGGCTGGATCTTCTGTGCCCTGGTGCTGATCGGAGCGCGGCGGCTGCGGCGCATGCCGGTGACACCGGCGGCCGCCGATCCGGCCGCTCCCCCGCCGACGTGAGGAGACCGTCGTGAGGAAACCGTCGTGAGGAGACCGTCGTGAGGAGACCGTCGTGGCGATCCTGATGATCCTGCTCGGCCTCGTGCTGCTGCTGCCCGGCCTGTGCGCCGGCGCCTTCGTGGTGGCGTTCGGGCTCACCGAGCCGAAATCGCTGGTCGATCCGGAGCTTGTGCTGCTGTGGGCGATCAGCATCGCCATCGCGGCCGGCGGTATCGTCTTGATCCGCGGCGGCCGACGGCGCATGCGGGAGCGGGCGGCCGCCGGCGCCGCGGCGCCGGCCTCCGAGGCGGGTCGTCATCCGGGTGATATGCCGCCCTGATACGCGGCGCCGGCCGGCGCGCCGCTTGTTCACGTTTCGTGCGAGCTCCTTGCCTCCGGCCGGACCTTGTCTATAGTCCGGCGCAAATGTCGCGGGCCCCGGAGGCCCGCGTTCCGTTTTTCAAGGGACACCTATGAAGCTCCGCAACGTCGCCATCATCGCCCACGTCGACCACGGGAAGACCACCCTGGTCGACCGGCTGCTGCAGCAATCCGGCACGTTCCGCGAGAACCAACGGGTCGCCGAACGCGCCATGGATTCCAACGACCTGGAGCGCGAGCGCGGCATCACCATCCTGGCCAAGGCGACCTCGATCGTCTGGAAGGACACCCGCATCAACATCGTCGACACGCCCGGCCACGCCGACTTCGGCGGCGAGGTGGAGCGCATCCTCAACATGGTGGACGGCGCCATCGTGCTGGTCGACGCCGCCGAGGGGCCGCTGCCGCAGACCAAGTTCGTGGTCTCCAAGGCGCTCAAGATCGGCCTCAAGCCGATCGTCGCCATCAACAAGGTCGACCGCTCCGACGCCCGGCCCGACGTCGTCGCCGGCGAGGTGTTCGACCTGTTCGCGGCGCTCGACGCCAGCGAGGAGCAGCTCGACTTCCCGATCCTCTACGGCTCCGCCAAGGAGGGCTGGATGGCTCCGGCGCTCGAGGGCCCGAAGGACTCGATGGAGCCGCTGCTCGATCTCGTGCTGAAGCACGTGCCGGAGCCGACCATCGAGCACGGGCCGTTCCGCATGCTCGGCACCATCCTGGAATCGAACCCCTATCTCGGCCGCATCGTCACCGGCCGCATCACGTCCGGGACGCTGAAGCCGAATCAGCCCGCCAAGGTGCTCGACCGCCACGGCAAGATCGTCGAGACCGGCCGCATCTCCAAGGTGCTGGCCTTCCGCGGCCTGGAGCGCCAGCCGATCGACGAGGCGGTGGCGGGCGACATCGTGTCGGTCGCGGGCCTGCCGGAGGCGACGGTCGCCCACACGATCTGCTCTCCCGAGGTAACCGAGCCGCTGCCGGCCCAGCCGATCGACCCGCCGACGCTGTCGATGACGTTCCGGGTCAACGACTCGCCGCTCGCCGGCACCGAGGGCGACAAGGTGACGGGCCGCATGATCCGCGACCGGCTGCTGCGCGAGGCGGAAGGCAACGTGGCGCTCAAGGTGACGGAGTCGACCGAGAAGGATTCGATGGAGGTCGCCGGCCGCGGCGAGCTGCAGCTCGGCATCCTGATCGAGACGATGCGGCGCGAGGGCTACGAGCTGTCGGTGTCGCGGCCGCGCGTGCTGATCCAGCGCGACGAGGCGACCGGCGAGATGCGCGAGCCGATCGAGGAGGTCGTGATCGACGTGGACGAGGAGTTCTCCGGCGTCGTCGTGCAGAAGATGTCGGAGCGCAAGTCCGAGCTGATCGAGATGCGCCCGTCCGGCGGCGGCCGCACACGGCTCGTCTTCTACGCCCCGACCCGCGGCCTGATCGGCTACCAGAGCGAGCTTCTGACCGACACCCGCGGCACCGCCGTGATGAACCGCCTGTTCCACGGCTACGCGCCCTACAAGGGCGAGGTGCAGGGCCGGCGTACCGGCGTGCTGATCTCCACCGACGCCGGCGAGGCGGTCGCCTACGCGCTGTGGAACCTGGAGGACCGCGGCCCGATGATGATCGAGCCGGGCTGGAAGGTCTACATGGGCATGATCGTCGGCGAGCACACCCGCGAGAACGACCTCGAGGTGAACGTGCTCAAGGGCAAGAAGCTCACCAACATCCGCACCACCTCGAAGGACGAGGCGGTGCGCCTCACCCCGCCGATCCGCATGACGCTGGAGAAGGCGCTCGCCTACATCCAGGACGACGAGCTGGTCGAGGTGACGCCGAAGTCGATCCGGCTGCGCAAGAAGCTGCTCGATCCCAACGAGCGCAAGAAGGAAGAGCGCCGCAAGGTCAGCGAGGGCGTGTGAGCGCCCGGTGAGCAACGCTCCCTTCACGGTCTCGGAGTTCCTGTCCTGGGCCGAGACCCGGCTCGAGCCGCCGCGCGCCGAGCTGATCGCGGGCCGCGTCGTGCCGATCGCACCGCAATCGCCCGAGCACGCCCGCGCCCGCTTCGAGGCGTCGCGCGTGCTGCGGCACGCCCTGACGGCCGCGGGCCTCGCCGGCGAGATCTTCACGGGCGGCATGCTGGTGCCGATCGCGGCCGACACGGCCTACGAGCCCGACGTGGTGCTGCGCCTCGGGACGCCGCTCATCGGCGGCGGCCGGATCGTCACGGACCCGGTGATCGTCGTCGACGTGGCGGCGGCGACGCCCGGTGCCAACGGCAGCGCCGCGGATGCCCGCGCCGCGCGGCTCGCCGGCTGGCTCGCGGTGCCGAGCGTCGCGCATTGCCTGCTGGTCGATCCGATCGGCCGGACCGTCACGCATCACGCCCGCGGCGCCGACGGCAACGGTGAGGATTCCGATCACGGCCGCCTGATCGTCCGGACGCGCGACGCCGGCCTGCTGACGCTCGACCCGCCAGGCATCACGATCGAGATCGCCGACCTGTTCGCCTGATCACGAAGACGGACAGAAGCCCGGCGTTCGGGCACGGGCGCCTCACCCGTGCCCGAACGAACGCGACGGCTCAGCGGAAGAACAGCTTCCGGTCCGACTTCTGCGCCTCGGCCGGCTGGTTGCCCGCGTCCTTGCCCGGCTCCGGCGGCTTGTCGGTCTTGGTGGTGGCATCCTTGACGGCCGTATCCTTGGCGGCCGCGTCCTTGGCCGCGCCGGCCTTCGCCGGCGGCTCCTTCGCCGTCGCAGCCGCCGCTCCGCCGGCCGGCCGGTCGGCTGCCGGCTTGTAGTCGGGTGGCGGGATGTCGGACGCCTGGGGCAGCACGATCACGTTCTCGGCCGGTTTCGACTCCGGCTTCGACTCCGGTTTGAGGTCCAGCTTGGCGTCGCTCTTGGGCGCGGGCACCGGCGTGGTCGCCGGCGGCGGGCGGCGGGCATCGCGGGCGCCTCGCGCCACCGCGACCTCCGCGACGGGCGGCGGCGCATTCTCGATCACGGGTCCGGCGCCTTTGGCCGTGTCGCTCTTCGGAGCGTTCTTGGCGAGGTCGGGCGCCGGCAGCGGGATCGGCTTCTCCTCGGTCTTCTTGGGCGGCACCTCGGAGACCGGCTTGGCCGCCGCGGCGCGGTCGACCGGCGCGGCGGAGGCGGGCTCGGCGGGCGTTACGGTCGGCTTCGCCGGCGCC
Organism: Rhodoplanes azumiensis; assembly: GCF_042682915.1. Taxonomy (NCBI): domain Bacteria; kingdom Pseudomonadati; phylum Pseudomonadota; class Alphaproteobacteria; order Hyphomicrobiales; family Nitrobacteraceae; genus Rhodoplanes; species Rhodoplanes azumiensis. Next base: position 3,955 of record NZ_JBHUIW010000049.1, read on the forward strand.
GCCGTCACGGCGGCGGCCGGAGCGCCGCCCGGGCGCCCCTGGTCGTGCTCGATCACCGGGCCCTGGGGCGCGAGATCGGCGATCGGGATGCGCCACTCGAAGGCGTCGATACGGCCGGAGATCGGCGAGGCCGGCATCCACTTCGCCGAGACGAGGCCGTCGGCCGTCCAGGTCGGGTCGCGGGTCGCCTGCAGGGCGCGCCGCATCCACTCGCGCGCGCGGCCGACATCGCCGCCCTCCTTCTCCTCGAGCTCGGCCATCAGGGTCGCCATGCGCTGGGTCGGCATGGTGAGCATCGGCGTGAGGCTCGCGCGGGCGGCCGCGAACTCCTGCGCGTCGATCGCCGCACGGGCGACCGCCATGGCGCTCTCCGGGGCGTTCGGGGCGAGCTTGACGAGGTTGCGGATACGGCCCAGCCGGTCGCGGTTCGACTCGTTGGGGAAGATGTTCGCGTAGGTCTCGACCAGGTCCGGATGCGGATTGATCGCATACGCCGCCTCGACCACCTTGGCGGCCTTGCGAGTCTGGCCGCTCTCGGTGAGCAGGCGGCCGGCGAGCGACGCGGCCGGCACCAGGCCGGGCGACAGCTTCAGCGCCTCGAGCACCAGCGCCTTCGACATCTCGGCGTCGACCTCGCCCGACAGCGCGCGGCCGGTCAGCAGCACGGCGCGCTGGCGCTTGTAGGTGTCGCGGTCGACCAGCTTGCTGCGCATGTTGCGCTCGAGGGCGGCGAGCGCGCCGGTCCAGTCGCCGGCGGCGCAGCGATACTGCAGCACCGCCTCGGCCGCCCAGGCGAGGTTCGGGGCGGCGCGCGCCGCGTCCTCGGCGAAGGCGCGGGCCGCGGCGGCATTGTCGCTGCGCTGCGCCTCGATGAACAGGCCGTGCAGGCCGAGGAGCTTGGTGTCCTCGCGGGCCGCCATGGCCCGGAAGGTGCGCTCCGCCTCGGCCGCGTTGCCGCCGATCTGCGCCGCCTGGGCGCCGAGCAGCAGGGCGAGCGGCTCCTTGGGGGCGAGGCGCTGTGCCTCGTTGGCGAAGCGGCGGGCGGCGAGCGCGTCGCCGGCGCCGATCGCCACGATGCCCTGCGAGATCGCCTTGTAGGCCTTGCGGGCGCGCTTATCGAGGCGGCGCGCCGCCAAGGCGGCGGGCGCCTTCACGATGGCGCGCAGGATCGTCCACACCAGGATGACGACCACCACCAGCGCGACCAGCGCGGCGAGGCCGACCATGACCGAGGTCTCGACCTGATAGCCGAGCCAGGTGATGGCGATGTCGCCGGGCCGGTCGGCGAGCCACGCCGCACCGAAGGCGAGGGCCGTGACCGCGGCGAGAAACAGAAGAACTCGGAGCATCGGACGAACCTCAAGGAGTGGCGAGCGCCGTGAGCGCGCCGGACGAGACGCGCTGGGCGGCGGCGACGGCGGCCTGACGGGCCTCGGCCTTCTTGATCCACGGCTCGGCCGGCGCGCGCACGGCCGGCGGCAGCTTGGCGAGCTCGACGAGCGCGCCGGCGAGATCGGCCTGGCGGGCCTTGGCCTCGGCGCGGCCGATCTGGGCTGCGAGGTCGCTCGCCGGCTGGTCCTTCACGGGCCGCCAGCGCACCAGCTTCTCGGCCTGCGACTGCAGGCGGTCGAGATAGTCGTCGCCGGCCGGCAGGTCGCCGGCCTTGAGCATCGCCGGCGCCACCTCGGACAGCTCGCGGCCGAGCACCAGGGCGCTCGGCACACCGGTCGCCGCGAACGGCTCCAGCGGCGCGAAGGTCTGCGGGTCGCTGACCAGCTGCTTGGCGGCGGCGAGCTCGCTCGCATAGGGCGCGCCGCGCTCGACCAGGCCGCGCAGCGCCGCGGTGATCACCGCGAGCCGCACCGTCTTGTCGGCGACCGGCGCGTTGGCGCGCTGCGTCACCTGCTGCTGGAGCGCGGTGAGATTGCGCTCGACCGTCGCCGCCTTGGTGCCGGCCGCGTCGGCGCGGGCCGCGACGGCATCGAGCTCGGCCGGCTGCACGCCGGGCGCCGCCGGCGCCGCGACACCGGCGCCCGCCTTCGCGGTCTCCTCGATGCGCCGCTCGGCGCGGGCGAGCTGATCGGTCAGCTTGGCGACGGCGGCCTCGGCGGCGGTCAGGCGGGCGGCGACCGCCGGATCGCCGTTGGCCTGGCGGGCCGCGGCCGCGACGGCAGCCTCGACGCGGCCGAGCCGACCGGCGACGTCGGCTGGAAGCTGGGCGGTCGGCGCCGGGCGCTGGGCGAGGTCGGCGACCTGCAGCTCCAGCTTGGCGAGCTTCGCGGCGGTGCCGTCGCCGCCGGCATCCAGCGGATTGTAGGTGAGCCAGGCGGCGCCGGCGGCGGCCACCACGGCGCCACCGACGAGCCCGGCGGCGAACAGGCTGCCCCAATTCGTCGGGGCGGGCGTCGACCGCGCCATCGCGGTGTCCTCTCGGGTTCGACCGGGGGCGGGTCGGGTTGCATCCGGGCCGGCTTTGGTCTCCGCGACCTTGGTCTCGGCGGGTTTCGCAGCAGCGGGTTTCGTCTCGGCGGGCTTCGCTTCGGTCACCACCGGGGCGGCGGGCTTGGCCGCGGCCGGCGACGGCGTGGCCGGCTGCCCGACCGAAGGCTGCGCCGCGCCCGGTTTCGCCGGCTGCTGCGCATGGAGCACGGTCGGCTGCGAGGCGGGCGGCGTCGGCGCGCCCGGCTTGCCGCCGGGAGGCGCGCCCGCGGAACTGTCGGCACGAATCGGGGTCGTCGCGGCAGGCGACGGCGTCGTCTCGGCGCGCGCCTTGTTGCCCTCGGAGGGCGGCGGGCCTGGGTTGTCGGGCTTGTCTGCCGGTGGTGTCTTGGGGTCGGCCATCCACCTCTCCCGCTGCAATTGCGGACCATCTCGTCCAATGCGGATCACACCGCCATACTGCGCCGGTTTGGTGACGGCAACAACGCCGTCCCGGACGGCGGAGTCGCATCCCTAAAGAAGGGCGAACAGGTTCGCCTCGTCCGGGTGGACGGCCACTCGCACGTCTTGCGCGCCCGTGTCGCGGAGCGCCGCCGCGACCTGCGCCGACAAGCAGAGATGGCGGGTCGATCGCACGACCGCCTCGAGGCCGGCGACCGTGCTGGCGGCCAGGAACGCCTCCGCGGTGCGCCGCGAGTAATGCAGCACCGCGTCGATCGCGCCGCCGGCGAGCGCCGCCCGCACGGCGTCGGGCAGCCGCGTCTGCGCGACGGCGCGATAGACCACGACGGTCTTCACCGCGAGGCCGTGACCGGCGAGCAGGCCTTCGAGATCGCCGGCCCGCTCCTCGCCGGCGAGATACAGCACCGGATCGGTCGCGCCCGGCAGCACCGCGGCGATCGCCTCGGCGAGCGCATGCACGTCGCCGTCGGCGGAACGCACGTCGGACAGGCCGGCGGCGCGCGCCGCCTTGGCGGTCTTGCCGCCGACCGTGAACACCGGCACGGCGGCGAGTCGCGGCCGGACCGCAACGGCCGCGATCGCGTGCGCGCTGGTGAGGGCGACGGCGGCCCACGGCCCGTCGCCGATCGGCGGATCGGCGACCGGCGCGATGTGCAGCATCGGCGCGACCAGCACCTCGTGGCCACGCTCGCGCAGCGCGGCCGCCGTGCGGGCGCCGTCCGGATCGGGCCGCGTGACGAGAAGCCGCACGCGCGCCTCCTCGGGTCAGAGGTGGGCGAAGAAATCCGGGCCGCCCCGCTCCTTCAGCTCGCGGCCCGCATCGGCACCGAGCGCCTCGGCCTCCGCACAGGCACCGTCGCGCGCCGTCTCGTGAGCGATGCTGCCGTCCGTCTTCACGATGAGACCGCGGAGCGACAGGCGATCGCCCGCCACCGTCGCATGGCCGGCGATCGGCGTGCGGCACGAGCCGTCGAGCGCCCTGAGGAATGCGCGCTCGGCCGTGAGCGCCGTGCGGGTGACGCCGTCGTCGATCGCGGCGAGGATGTCACGAGTGCGGGTGTCGGCCTCGCGGCACTCGATGCCGACCGCGCCCTGGCCGACCGCCGGCAGGAAGATCGCGACGTCGAACAGCGAGGTCGCCTTGTCGGCGAGGCCGAGGCGCTTGAGCCCCGCATAGGCCAGCAGCGTCGCGTCGACCTCGCCGGTCTCGACCTTGCGCAGCCGGGTGTCGACATTGCCGCGGATCGAGACGACCTCGATGTCGGGGCGCAGGCGCTTGACCATCGCGCCACGCCGCAGCGACGCCGTGCCGACCACGGATCCGGCCGGCAGCGCGGCGAGCGTCTTCGCCTTCTTGCAGATGAAGGCGTCGCGGACGTCCTCACGCGGCAGGCAGGCGACCAGCGCGAGCCCGTCCGGCAGGTTGGTCTCCATGTCCTTGGAGGAGTGCACGGCGAGGTCGACCGCACCGTCGAACAGCGCCTGCTCGATCTCCTTGGTGAACAGCCCCTTGCCGCCGACCTCGGCGAGCGGACGATCCTGGATGATGTCGCCCGACGTCTTGATGACCGTGATCGCGATCGCCTCGAGCGGCACGCCGTGCGCGGCGGCGAGGCGCTTCTGCGTCTCGTGGGCCTGCCAGAGGGCGAGAGGGCTGCCCCGGGTTCCGATGCGGACGAAGGGCGGGGACGAGGATTGCGCCATGACACCTCACAATGCTACGCCGGAACCCCAATGGAAGCGGGTTTGCGCAGAAGGACTTATAGGAGCCGCCTCGACGCAAGGGAAGGGGACGGAGGCGACGTGCGTAGTCGCCGGTACGCATCGTCGCCGATCCATGATTGTTCACGCATGATCTCGCACCCATGATCTCGCACCCATGATCGTTCTCGGGCTGGAGACGACCTGCGACGAGACGGCCGCCGCCGTGGTCGAGCGCGACGACGACGGGCGCGGCCGGATTCTGTCGAACGTCGTGTTCTCGCAGATCGACGAGCACGCGGCCTTCGGCGGCGTCGTGCCGGAGATCGCGGCGCGCGCCCATGTGGAAATTCTCGACGGCCTGATCGCCCAGGCGATGCGCGAAGCCGGCCGTCACTTCGCCGAGCTCGACGCCGTCGCGGCCGCGGCCGGCCCGGGGCTGATCGGCGGCCTGATCGTCGGGCTGACCACGGCCAAGGCGATCGCCCTCGTCCACGAGACGCCGCTGATCGCCGTCAACCATCTCGAGGCGCACGCCCTGACGGCGCGGCTGACCAACGACCTGCCGTTCCCCTATTGCCTGTTCCTCGCCTCCGGTGGCCACACCCAGATCGTCGCCGTGCTCGGCGTCGGCGATTATGTCCGGCTCGGCACGACGCGCGACGACGCCATCGGCGAGGCCTTCGACAAGACCGCCAAGACGCTCGGCCTCGACTATCCGGGCGGCCCGGCCGTGGAGCGCGCCGCCCGCCAGGGCGATCCCGCGCGCTTCGCGCTGCCGCGCCCGATGGTCGGCCGCCCCGACGCCGACTTCTCGCTGTCCGGCCTCAAGACCGCGGTGCGGCTGGAGGCCGAGCGGCAGGCGCCGCTCTCCGACCAGGACGTCGCGGATCTGTGCGCCTCGTTCCAGGCGGCCGTCGCCGACATGGTGCGCGACCGGCTGCGCGCCGGGTTGAAGCTGTTCCACGAGCGATTCGGCCAGCCGATGGCGCTGGTCGCGGCCGGCGGCGTCGCCTCCAACCAGGTGATCCGGGCGCTGCTCAACGCCAGCGCGCTCGACGGCGGCACCGTGCTGGTGCTGCCGAAGCCCGAGCTGTGCACCGACAACGGCGCCATGATCGCCTGGGCCGGGGCCGAGCGCCTCGCCTACGGCCTCACCGACACGCTCGACGCCGCGCCGAGACCGCGGTGGCCGCTCGACAGCGTGCGCAAGCCGATCGAGCCGAGCGTCGGGCGGGGATTCGGGTCGGGATCAGGCGCGGGCTTCGGCCTCGCCGACGACCCGGTGCCCGCGTGATCCGGCCGTGACGATCCTGCAGCGCATCGCCGTGATCGGGGCCGGCGCTTGGGGCGCCGCCCTCGCCAACGTGGCGGCGCGGGCCGGCCGCGACGTCGTGCTGGTCGCCCGCGACGCGCAGGCGGCCGACGCGGTGCGCCGCGCCGGCGCCTCGCCGCATCTGCCGGACGTCGCGCTCGACCGCGCCATCGCGGTGGCGAGCGGGATCGACGCGGTCGCCGGCGCCGACGCCGTGCTCTTGGTGGTGCCGGCGCAGGCGCACGGCGCGGTCGCCGCGACCCTCGCCCCGGTGCTGGCGCCCGGCACACCGGTGGTCGCCTGTGCCAAGGGGATCGAGCGCGGCACCCGGCGCTTCATGACCGAGGTGGTCGCCGCGGCGCTGCCCGGCGCGACGCCGGCGATCCTGTCCGGCCCGAGCTTCGCGGCCGACGTCGCCCGCGGCCTGCCGACCGCCGTGACGCTGGCGGCCGCCGACGACGCCGTCGCGGTGGCGCTCGCGCACGCGCTCGGCACGCCGACCTTCCGCCCCTACCATGCGACCGATCTGCGCGGGGTCGAGATCGGCGGCGCCGCCAAGAACGTGCTCGCCATCGCGGTCGGCATCGTGCGCGGCCGGCGGCTCGGCGCCAGCGCCGCGGCGGCGCTGACGACGCGCGGCTTCGCCGAGCTGATGCGCTTCGGCCGCGCCTACGGGGCGCGGGTCGAGACCCTCACGGGTCTCTCCGGGCTGGGCGACCTCATCCTCACCTGCGCGAGCCGCCAGTCGCGAAACTATTCGCTCGGCATCGCGATCGGCGAGGGGCTTTCGCCCGGCGAGGCGCGCCGGAGCGGCCTGCTCGCCGAGGGCGCCTTCACGGCCCCCGTGCTGGTCGAGATGGCGGGCGAGCGCGAGGTCGACATGCCGATCGCCGCCGCCGTCGCGGCCGTATTGGACGGCCGCCTCGACGTCGACGCGGCGATCGCGGCGCTGACGACGCGGCCGTTCCGGGCCGAGCATTGAGCACGAACCCCGTCATTCCGGGGCGCGGACCGTCAGGTCCGTGAGCCCGGAATCCATACGCCCTGTCTCGGTGGCTCACGACAGGCAGGGGCTATGGGTTCCGGGCTCGGCGCTTTCGCGCCGCCCCGGAACGACGACAGCACCTGATGGAGCAGGAGCGAGCGATGGCCTACTGGCTGGTGAAGTCCGAGCCCTCGACCTGGTCGTGGGACGACCAGGTGAAGCGCGGCGACACGGGCGAGCCGTGGACCGGGGTGCGCAACCACACGGCCAAGCTCAACCTGATGAAGATGAAGGCGGGCGACCGGGCGTTCTTCTATCACTCGGTCGAGGAGAAGCGGATCGTCGGCGTCGCCGAGATCGTGCGCGAGCATTATCCGGACCCGACCGCGGAGCCCGGCAGCCCGTGGGTGGTCGTCGACCTGAAGGCGATCGCCCCGCTGAAGACCCCGGTGACGCTCGCCGACATCAAGGCGGAGCCTTCGCTCGCCGAGATGGCGCTGCTCAAGCAATCGCGCCTCTCGGTGCAACCGGTGACGGCCGCCGAATGGAAGACCATCTGCAAGATGGGCGGGGCGAAACCTTAGAGCGGTTTTCGGTGTGGCTGAATCGCCGGGGGATTCCCTGGGCGGGTGAGC
>NZ_JBHUIW010000050.1:0-10400 GCF_042682915.1 Rhodoplanes azumiensis
CCACCAACCGAGGCTCGCCGCATAAAGCACAATCCGTGCCGGACAGCCGTGGGACGAGCCCGGCCATGACGGCGGTGGGGCAGCGACCACGGGCTGCCGGCAATGGGGTGACGGCGCGCGGCGACCCGGCGACGGGCCGACCCTCACGCCTCGCCGTGGGTCTCGAACATCACGGCTTCCATCGCCTCGCGGGGCGACTTGCCGGCCCACATGACGAACTGGAACGCCTGGTAGTAGCGCTCGCACGCCTCGGTCGCGGTGGCGAGCATCGACTCGCATTGCGGGCCCGAGGCCTCGACGCCGCCGGCCAGCACCAGCGCGTGGCGGAACATCACCAGCCCGTCGTTGGCCCAGAAGTCGAAATGGCCGACCCAGAGCTGCTCGTTGATCATCGTCACGAGCTCGAGCAGCTCGGCGCGCCGGCGCTCCGGGACTCTCAGATCGAACGCGCAGGCGAGATGCAGCGCCTCGATCTCGCCCATCCAAGTGAAGGAGATCTGATAGTCGGTCCACTTGCCCGTCATCACGAGCGTGACCTCGTCCTCGCTGGACCGCGCGAAGGACCAGTCGTTGACCGCCGCGATCCGTTCGACGATGTCGACCGGATTGGCGCTCCGCGAGCTCGAGATCTCCATCAACGACATGTCGCTTCCACCCCTCGAGTGCCGGACGCGGGAGAACGCACGCACGCACGCCACACCACGGCACGCGCCGGGTGCCCGAAGCGCCCGCCTGCAAGGTCGTCCTGCAGGGCGGGACCGACGAACACCGAATCACTCGGTTCTTCGACTATAGAGCGCGCCCTGGTCCGACGGAATCGGGTCTCGCTCCGTTCATTCGTGCAGTTCACATCCGTCTCCGACAGGCGCGTCTCGGGCGCCGCCGGATCGGCCGTGGCGGCCGCGACGCGATCGTCGCGGTCACCCGAAAGGGTTCGTTCATTCCGCTGAATCGCGCAACGACCGCCCCGTCCCGGTCCACAGGGAAGCGGAGTTGTCCCCGCGACAGTTTGACTCGGGTGCGCGACGGCTCTGGACGGCGTTCTGAATCAAAAGCGGAACGGATCGGAATCGGAGCCGGAACGGGGCGGGACGGCGTGCCGACGCGAGGGCCGACGTGAGTCGGACGTGATCGTGAGTCGGTCGTGATCAGGAAACGTGATCACGGGCGGAGCGCACGGTGTTTCGAAGTCGTCCGCCGGCGATTCCGGTGGAGCGACCGCCACGGCCTTCGTCATCCCGGGGCGCGGACCTCCAGGTCCGCGAGCCCGGGATCGATACGCCCGGTGCGGATGGCTCGCGACGGAGACGGAACATGGATTCCGGGCTCGCGCCGTCGGCGCGCCCCGGGACGACCGGCCCTTCGATGTTGCACGGAACGACCGCGGCGAGCGAGCCGCCACGGTCGAAGCGAACGTCCGCTCAGTCGAACAGGCTCGACACCGATTCTTCGGCGGCGGTGCGGCCGATCGCTTCGCCGAGCAGGGTGGCGATCGACAGCACCCGGATGTTGTCGGCGACCCGCACCGCCTCGGTCGGCTGGATCGAGTCGGTGATGACGAGCTCCTTGAGCCGCGACGCCGTGATGCGCGCGACGGCGCCGCCCGACAGCACGCCGTGGCTGATGTAGGCGTAGACGCGCTCGGCGCCGTGCTCCAGCAGCGCGTCGGCGGCGTTCACCAGAGTGCCACCCGAGTCGACGATGTCGTCGACCAGGATGCAGGTGCGGCCCTCGACGTCGCCGATCACGTTCATCACCTCCGACTCGCCGGCGCGCTCGCGCCGCTTGTCGATGATGGCGAGCGGAGCGTTGATCCGCTTGGCGAGCCCGCGGGCACGCACCACGCCGCCGACGTCGGGCGACACGACCATCAGCTTGGAGAGCTCGAAGCGCTCCTTGATGTCGCGCACCATCACGGGCGAGGCGTAGAGATTGTCGGTCGGGATGTCGAAGAAACCCTGGATCTGGCCGGCGTGCAGGTCGACCGTGAGGACGCGGTCGGCTCCGGCCCGAGTGATCAGGTTGGCGACCAGCTTGGCCGAGATCGGCGTGCGGGGACCGGGCTTGCGATCCTGCCGGGCGTAGCCGAAATACGGCAGCACGGCGGTGACGCGCCGCGCCGACGCGCGCTTGAGCGCGTCCATGATGATCAAGAGCTCCATCAGGTGGTCGTTCGTCGGGAACGACGTGGCCTGCACGACGAAGACGTCGGCGCCGCGGACGTTCTCCAGAATCTCGACGAAGACCTCCATGTCCGCGAAGCGGCGGACGACGGCGCGGGTGAGCGGCGTCTTCAAGTAAGCCGCGATCGCTTCGGCGAGCCGCGGATTGGAGTTGCCTGCGACGAGCTTGATCGCCCCATTCTTGCCAGGCATTCCCGACCTCCTGAACGCCCACGCGAGCGACTAACCTGTCCGGCGGCGCCTGAATACAGGGCAGGCGGGGCCGGCGCAATACGACGGTTTTGTTATCCGGAAGGTTTTCGCCCGCGACTGGTGTCGCGAGGACACGTCTGCTCGGACTAGTTTACGCTGAGACGACCGAACGCGGGGTATGCCGACCGGCGGAGGTGCGGTCAGGGCGTCGTCGCGTCGAAGGCGGCCAGCGCCATGCCGGTGTCGGCGGGCGGGCTCGTGTCCGGTGCGGGCGTGCCGGCCGGACCGGAGGGGGCGGGCGTCGGGCGCGGTGCTGCCATGAAGCCGGCGAGGCGGTCCATCCCGGACGACGCCATGCGGCGAATCACCTGCTCGTCCGCGGCCGCCCAGGTGTTGCTGCCGGCGCCACTCACCGGCTCCTCGCCGGACATCCGGTACACGCGGCGCTGGTCGGCGTCGTAAACGTCCCACACCCAGCTCACCACCGACTTCTTCGGCGTGACGATGGTGGCCGTGTAGACCCGCACGCGGTAGTGGGCCGGGGTCTGGCGCGACACCACGGCGACCTGGCGCGACTGCGCCTCGCTGGTCAGCGACTGCACCATGCGGTTGAAGACGCTCTCGGGCGGCCCGTCGATCGACTCGAAGGCGACGGTCGCGCGCCCTGCCGGCGCCGCGGCGACGGCCGGGCCGCTGGTCTGCCCGGTGGTCTGCGTGCAGGCGCCGCACAGGAGCGCCACCAGGATCGCGCCGATCCCGCCGCTCCTCGCGCCCGTTGCGGACGGCGCGGACAGTCGCGCCGGTCGAGCCTGCATGAATTCGATCCCCGTGCTCCGCGGCCCGGTCGAGCGGGTCCGTCGGGCGGTGTCCCGCCTCGTTCGGTAACCGATGCTTAACCGTAAATGTGGCGAGGATCCAGCCGCGGGGATCGAAGCGGCCGGCGTCAATGGTTTTTCAAGAGGTGTGTGGCTTCGGCGTCTCGACCGCGCCGGCGAGGCTCACGGCACCAGCACGATGGCGTTGACGTGGCGGCCGTAGTCCGGCTCGCCCCGATGGGTGGCGCGGCGGAACGAGTAGAAGCGCGCCTCGTCCGCATAGGTGCAGACGTCGAGATCCTCGATGTGGCGCAGCCCGGCGGCCGCAAGGCGCGCCGCGATGTAGCCGGCGAGGTCGAGCCTCTCGCGGTCGCCGGCGCCGGGGGCGAAGAAGCGCGCATGCGCCGGATCCTGGGCGACGAACAGGGCCTTCACCTCGGGGCCGATCTCGTAGTTGCGCTGGCGGATCATCGGCCCGATCGCGGCGACGATCCTGTCGCGCGATGCGCCGAGGGTTTCCATCGCGGCGATGGTCGAATCGGTGACACCGGCCAGCGCCCCGCGCCAGCCGGCATGCGCCGCCCCGACCACCCGGGCCTCGGGGTCGGCGAACAGGACCGGCCCGCAATCGGCCGTCGAGGCGCCGATCGCCAGCCCCGGCGTGCGGGTGACGATGGCGTCGCGCTTCGGCCGCTCGGCCGCCGTCCACGGCGTCTCGGCGACGATCACGTCGGCCGAATGGATCTGGATGGCGCTCAACAGTCGGTCCGGCGCGACCCCGACGGCGGCGGCCATGCGGGCGCGGTTCTCGGTCACCCGATCCTGGTCGTCGCCCGAGCCGAAGCCGGCATTGAGGCTCGCATAGAGCCCCTCGGAGACGCCGCCCTCGCGGGTGAAGAAGGCGTGCTTGATGCCCGGCAGGGCGGAGAGCGAGCGGGCGGTGAGCATCATGGGGCGGTCTCCGTCGGGCCGGCGATCAGGCCGGGCAGGGGGCCGAGCGCAGGGTCGGCGAGGCCGATCGCCTTGAACAGGCCGCCCATGCCGGTTTTCGTTTTCGTATCGACGAGGCGCGCGAGCGCGGCGTCGATCTCGGCCGCGCGGTCCGGGTTCGTCGCCTTCAGGGCGGCGGCCCGCGCCTCGATCCCGAGATTTTTCAACAGGCTCGCCTGGGTGACGGGTCCGTGCACGGCCGCCCCGGCGGCGCCCGCCGTCGCGGCGAGCGCAACAAAGTCCACATGGGCCGTGAGGTCGGCCTCGCCGGGTGACGAAAACGGGTCCGCGAAGGCGTGGCCGCGCATCGCCTGCAGCGTCTCGCCGGGCCCCTGATCGACATGGCCGTAGTCGATCACCAAGGCGGCGCCACCGGCGGCGACCCGGCGGGCGAGTGCGGCGACCGGCGCCTCGTCACGCCACTCGAACAGGGTGCCGGAGGGGGCGACGCGCCAGAATTCCGGGATCCGCTCCGCGAGGTTCGGGTCGGCCGGCCCGAGCCTGAGGGCGAAGCCGCCGTCGGGCGCCAGCCCGACCTGGCGCTCGCACCAGCCGTCGCGGGTCTTCTCGGCCTGGTGAACCGGGAAGGCGTCGAAAAACTCGTTGGCGACCAAGATCGTCGGGCCATCCGGCACCTCGCCGAGGTCGCGGTGCCAGGCGATCGGCACGCCGGCGCCGGCGAGGGATTCGCGCTGGCGTTCCGCTAAAACCGGGCTCGTCTCGACGAGGTGCACGCGGAGCGCGGCCCGGAACCCCGGCAGCACACGCGCCGCGCGCAGTATGTCGGCCATCATGGTGCCCCGGCCGGGACCGAGCTCGACCAGGCGGACCGGCACCGGCGCGCCCATCTGCTGCCAGACGGCGGCGGCCCACAGGCCCAAGACCTCGCCGAACATCTGGCTGATCTCCGGGGCCGTGACGAAGTCGCCGGCCCGGCCGAGCGGGTCGCGCGTCGCGTAGTAGCCGTGCTCCGGGTGGCCGAGGCAGACCGCCATCCACTCGGCGAGCGGCAGCGGACCGTGGTCCGCGATTTTTCGGCGCAGCAGGTCGGCGAGGGGCGAAACCAGCGGAGACGTCATGCCGCCTCGGCGGGCGTCGCGCGCCCGAGCGGCGGCCGGCGCAGCGCATAGGTGATGAATCCGACGCCGGCCAGGAACAGCGGCACCGAGAGCAGCATCCCCATGGTCAACCCACCCCACAGGAAGCCGAGCTGCGGGTCGGGCTCGCGGAAGAACTCGCAGAACGAGCGGGCGACCGCATAGACGCAGGCGAACAGCCCGACCGTGAGGCCCGGCCGCTTCAGCGCCCCGGCCCGCACGGCGAAGAACAGCAGAAGGAACAGGGCGAGCCCCTCCAGTCCCGCCTCGTAGAGCTGGCTCGGATGCCGCGGCAGCGGCCCGCCGCCCGGGAACACCATGGCCCAGGCGACGTCCGGGGCGGGCCTTCCCCAGAGCTCGCCGTTGATGAAATTGGCGAGCCGGCCCAGCAGGATGCCGATCGGCGCCACGGCGCAGGTGAGGTCGCCGACGGTCGGGATCGACAGGCCGCGCGAGCCGGCGAACAGCACCACGGCGGCGACGCAGCCGAGGAAGCCGCCGTGGAACGACATGCCGCCTTCCCACAGCTTCAGAATCTTCATGGGATCGGCGGCGAACAGGTCGAAATTGTAGAACAGTACGTAGCCGGTGCGGCCGCCCAGGATGATTCCGAGCGTCACCCAGACCACGAAGTCGTCGAAGTCGACGACCGACAGGGGCGCCGGGCCGCCCCACAGCTTCTCGTTGCGGATGAGCGCGCGGGCATAGACCCAGCCGAGCAGGATGCCGACGATATAGGCGAGCGCGTACCAGCGGATCGCGAACGGGCCGAGGCTCACCAGCACCGGGTCGATGCGCGGAAACTGAAGGACGGCGAGCGGCATCGGCGGGCTCTTCGGTGGAATGGTTCGGCCGGCGGGGCGGTTCGGGTGATGCGGCGCGCGCCGCCGCGCGTCAAGCGGGCGGCGCGCTGCGGCGGGCGACGGGGCGGCGGATCGCCGGTCCGGACGACCGCGGCGCTTGCGTCGCTGCACCGCGATCGCCATTGTCTGCCGCGACCGACACCCATTGCCGATCATGCGTTCCGGAGACGACATAACGATGGCCCAGACGACGAGCCGGTTCTTCGACGAGATGGCCCGACTGATGAACGACGCAGCCGGCGTCGCCCAGGGCGTGCGCCGCGAGGCCGAGACCCTGATCAAGACCCAGGCGGAGCGCATCCTGCGCGACATGGACATCGTCCAGCGCGAGGAGTTCGAGGCCGTCAAGGAGATGGCCCGCCTCGCCCGCGAGGAGAACGAGGTTTTGAAGGCCCGGCTCGCCGCCCTGGAGGCGAAGCTCGCCCCCGAAGGCCCGACCGGCCTGGACGCCGGCACCACCGCGGTGGTGTGAGGCGGAAGATCCGCTGACGCCCGCGCCCCTCTCCCTCCCCGTGCGGCGGGGAGAGGGGACGGCCGGCCGCACCTCTGGTCGCCATTTCAGGGCGCTTCCTTGTCAATCCGGGCGGCGCTTTGCTATAAGCCCGCGTTCCGCGGCCTGCACGCACCCCTGGAGGCCGGCCGCGCCGCCGCGTCAGCGGCAATCTTCATCCGTGCATCGACCGGGCGGGGCCGCGCGAGCGGGCGTTCCCGGTTGGAGAGAGGACACCAACCATGACGACCGTCAAAGAGCTGAAGGCGACGTCGCGTCCGCGGGCCGGCAAGGGGGCCGCCCGGGCCGTTCGTCGCGAAGGCCGCGTACCCGGCGTGATCTACGGCGACAACAAGCCGCCCGTCACCATTTCCCTGGATTCGGCCGAGCTGCGTCAGCGCATCTTCGCCGGCCACTTCCTGACGACGATCTTCGACGTCGATCTGGACGGCACCAAGCATCGTGTGATCCCGCGCGACTACCAGCTGGAGCCGCTGCAGGACCGCCCCGTGCATGTCGACTTCATGCGGCTGGGCGAAGGCGCCACCATCCGGGTGCGGGTACCGATCCGCACCGTCAATCCGGAAGGCGCCCCCGGCATCAAGCGCGGCGGCACCGTCAACATCGTCACCCACGCGGTCGAGCTGCGCTGCCCGGCGGACGCCATCCCGGAGTCGATCGAGATCGACCTCGCCGGCATGGAGATCAACCACTCGCGCCACCTCAGCGACGTCAAGCTGCCGCCGAACGTCAAGACGGTCGGCAAGCTCGACCCGACGCTGGTCACCCTGGTGCCGCCGTCCGGCTACGCCGAGGAGCAGCGCGCCGCCAAGGACGCGGCGGCGGCTCCGGCCGCGGGTGCGGCGGCTCCGGCGGCCGGCGCCAAGGCTCCGGCGGCGGGGGCCAAGGCCCCGGCCGCCGACGCCAAGGCCGCGGCCGGCGCCAAGAAGCCCGACGCCAAGAAGTGAGGCCGGTCCGGGGGCGGTGCGCCGCCCCCGGCCCACCTTGCCGTCGATGGATACGGTCGTCATTCCGGGACGGCGCGGAGCGCCGGACCCGAGATCCAGCCGCGAGATCCTGAGTTGCCGCTGAATTCCGGGTTCGCGAGCCCACGGCTCACGCCCCGGAACGACAGCGGGCTGATCGGCCGGGACGGGGTGTGAGGCATCGTCATGCGGCTCCTGGTCGGGCTCGGCAATCCGGGCTCCCGCTACGCCGGCAACCGCCACAATATCGGCTTCATGGCGATCGAGGCGATCGCCCGCCGCCACGGCTTCCCGCCGTGGCGAAAGCGTTTTCACGGCCAGGCGACCGAGGGGCCGCTGGCCGGCGAGCGGGTCATGCTGCTGATGCCCGAGACCTACATGAACGAGTCCGGCCGCGCCGTGCAGGAGGCCGCGCAGTTCTACAAGGTTCCGCTCGCCGACATCGTCGTGTTGCACGACGAGCTCGATCTGCCGCCCGGCAAGGTGCGGCTGAAGACCGGGGGCGGCGCCGCCGGCCACAACGGCCTGCGCTCGATCGGCGCCCACTTGGGCAACGATTTCCGCCGGGTGCGCATCGGCATCGGTCATCCCGGCATCAAGGAGATGGTGCAGCACTACGTGCTGCAGGACTTCGCCAAGGCCGAGCGCGATTGGGTCGCGACGCTCTGCGACACCATCGCCGACAATGCCGGCCTGCTCGCCAAGGGCCAGGATTCGACCTTCCAGAACAAGGTCCACCTCGCCATGCAGGCGAAAGGCTTCTTGGGGCCCGACAAGGAACCGGCCGGCGGGGGCGGTGCCGGGAAGCCGGAGCGCGCTTGACACGGAAACACTGAAACACGAAATCAGTGTGGAGGTGTCCCATGAAGAACGTCACCATCACGCTGCCGGACGAGATCCTGGCCCGCGCCCGCGTCGAGGCGGCGAAGCAGGCCAAGAGCCTGTCGCGATACGTCGCGGATGCCATCGTGGAGAAGATGGGCGGCGCCGCGGACCCGATGGCGATCCTTCGTCCCTTCTTCACCGGTCCCGGATACCCCGGCATCAGCGAGAACATGCCGACGCGCGAGGAGCTCTATGCCGAACGGGAGGAGGAGCTGGTTCGTCGATACGAATCTCATCGTCTACACGGTGGATCCGAAAGAGCCGGAAAAGCGGACTCTGGCGCAGGAATGGCTCACCCGGATGATCGAGACGGGAAGCCTGGTCCTCAGTCCGCAAAGCCTGAATGAATGCTATCGCGTCATCACCGAGCGGCGGCCGCGGATGGCGCATGACGAAGCGCGTCTGTTCGTCACCGGCTTCATGTCCTCCTGCACGGCGCCGCTCGACTGCGACGTTCTTCACCGCGCCTGGCGTGTGCAGGACGCCGGCGGCTTCGACTGGTGGGATTCTCTCCTGATCGCATCCGCCCTGGTCGCCGGATGCAGCGTCTTCCTGAGCGAAGACATGCAGCACGAGCGGACGATCGAGGGTATGACCATTCTCGACCCCTTCAAGCTCGGGTCACCCGAGCCCTTCTTCTCCTGACGAGAGCATCATGGGATTCAAATGCGGCATCGTCGGCCTGCCCAATGTGGGCAAGTCGACCCTGTTCAATGCGCTCACCGCCACGGCGGCCGCGCAGGCGGCGAACTATCCGTTCTGCACCATCGAGCCGAATGTCGGCGAGGTCGCGGTGCCGGATCCGCGCCTCGACGTCTTGGCGAAGCTCGCCAAGTCGAACGACATCATCCCGACGAGGCTCGCCTTCGTCGACATCGCCGGCCTGGTGCGCGGCGCCTCGAAGGGCGAGGGGCTCGGCAATCAGTTCCTCGCCAACATCCGCGAGGTCGACGCGATCGTCCATGTGGTGCGCTGCTTCGACGACCGCGACATCACCCATGTCGAGGGCCGCATCGATCCGGTCGCCGACATCGAGACGATCGAGACCGAGCTGATGCTCGCCGATCTCGACAGCCTGGAGAAGCGCGTCGTCGCCGCCGAGAAGAAGGCGAAGGGCGGCGACAAGGAGGCCAAGGAGCTGTTCGACCTGATGAGCCGCGCACTCGTGCTGCTGCGCGAGGGCAAGCCGGCCCGTCTCGTCGAGCTCAAGCCCGAGGACGAGAAGCCGTTCCGCCTGCTCGGCCTCCTGTCGTCGAAGCCGGTGCTCTACGTGTGCAATGTCGAGGAGGGTGCGGCCGGCACCGGCAACGCCTACTCGAAGGCGGTCGAGGCGCGCGCCGCCGAGGAGGGCGCCGTCGCGGTCGTCATCTCGGCCCAGATCGAGGCCGAGATCGCGATCCTGCCGAACGAGGAGCGCGCCGATTATCTGGCCGCCATCGGGCTCGAGGAGCCCGGCCTCAACCGGCTGATCCGGGCCGGCTATCAGCTGCTCGATCTCGTCACCTTCTTCACCGTGGGACCGAAGGAGGCGCGCGCCTGGACGATCACGCGCGGCACCAAGGCGCCGCAGGCGGCCGGCGTCATCCACACCGATTTCGAGCGCGGCTTCATCCGCTCCGAGACCATCGCCTACGACGACTACGTCACCTATTCGGGCGAGGCGGGCGCCCGCGACGCCGGCCGGCTGCGGCTGGAAGGCAAGGAGTACGTCGTCGCCGACGGCGACGTGCTGCACTTCCGATTCGCGACGTGAGGCGAAACCCCACGGCCTCGTCATGCCCGCGCTCGTCGCGGGCATCCACGTTCTGACGACGGCGCTCGAACAACGACGTGGATGGCCGGGACAAGCCCACGGCTGTCCGGCACGGATTGTGCTTTATGCGGCGAGCCTCGGTTGGT
>NZ_JBHUIW010000051.1:0-10159 GCF_042682915.1 Rhodoplanes azumiensis
CGTCACCGACACCCGAAGATACGTGATGGCGCGCCCGAACGGGTCGACCAGCGGCCGGGCCGACGATCCGCCCAGCGCCGCCGCCGCAAGGCCGCTCGGACCCATCGTGCCGTGCATGAGACCCTCCGGGGCTCGTCGCGCCTCATCGCTGCGGCGGGGCGATCGCGGTGACCGGCAGCTCCGAGACGGTCCCGTCGAGGGCCAGCCGCAGCTCCAGGGACACGTGATGAAAGCGCGCATCGGCGAAGTCGTCGTGCACGGCGAAGCCGACCGTGTAGACGGCGCCCGGGACGATGCCGATATCGCCGGCGTCCGAGGGCTTCAACGGTCGCCGCAGGGTCGCGACCCAGCGGTCGCCGATCTGCGCGATGCTGCCGCCAACCGGAACGCCACCCTCCATCAGACGCTGGGCCAGGACACTGCCGGACTCGGCCGGACGACCGGGGCGCAGGCGCAACAGCTCCATCCGGGTTCCGGCAGCGCGCAGTGCCGCGAGGTCCGACGCCGACTTGACCGCGATGCCGCCGCCGCGCGGACCGTCCTTGCCCTGCAGATCGATGCGCTCGCGCGACTCGGCCAAGTACTTGGTGAGGCCCTGGGCGATGGACGCGTCACGCGCATCGGCGACGAGCCCCGGCGCGCCCTTCGGATCGACCCGAGCGGCATCCGGCATCGAGCGCGCGTCGTGATGGCACGTGACCCAGCAGCCGCCCTGCTCGGCGCGCCCGACGGTCGGGCCGGCGATCATCATCGACAGCTTGCTCGCGTGCTGCGGGTCCATCTTGCCGCCCTCGACGAACGGCGCGGGCGCGTGCGGCGTGTCGCTCCACTCGAAGCGGAGAAAGAGGTCGGTGCCGTCCTGGGCCGCCTGGACCGAGACGTCGATCCACGGCCGCTTGCCGGGGATCGGCGTCGGCTCGTTCTTGGCGCCCGACACGAGCTTGCTGCCGATATCCTTGGCTTCCTTGCCGTGGCACTCGCTGCACCGCTCGCCGGTGCGCAGGAAGCCGCGGGCGCCGGTGTGATCGCGCGCCACCTGGATCCACTCGAACGAGCTGACCCCGGGATAGAACAGCGTCACGGTCTTGGCCGGCACCGCGGCCCAGTCGACCCCGAACGTGTCGACCGCCGTCGCGCCGGACTCACCACTCGCCTTGCGGGCGAGCTCCGCCTCGATGCGGGTCCGCAGCGCCTGCTCGGCGGCGCGTGCGGCCTCGTCGCGCGCCTTCGCCTCCGCCTCCTCGCGCGCCGTGACCCGCGCCAGCCCGTCGACGAAGGTCGACGGGATCGGACGGATGAAGGCCGGATTCGGCTTCTCCAGCGCCTCGATCTGGGCCGTGGTCAGGCGCTCGCGCGGGCTGTTGTGGGCGATGCCCTTGTGGCAGTCGATGCAGGTCTGGCCCGACCCGAAGGCATCCAGATGGACCTTTCTGGCCCGCGGCTTCTGGAACTCCGGGTTCATCGACTGGAGGGTGTGGCAGTTGCGGCATTCGAGCGAGTCCGTCTGCTTCATCCGGTCCCAGACATGGGTGGCGAGCTCCAGCCGCTTGGCCTCGAACTTCTCCTTGGTGTCGATGGTGCCGAGCATCCAGTGCCACAGCTCGTTGGTGGCCTGGACCTTGCGCATCATCTTCGGGAACCACTCCTTCGGCACGTGACAGTCGGAGCAGGTCGCCTTCACGCCGGTGCGGTTCTGATAGTGGATGGTCGTCGCATACTCCTTGTAGACGAAGTCCCGCATCACGTGACAGCCGGTGCAGAACTCGAGCGTGTTGGTCGCCTCCACGGCGGTGTGGAAAGCGCCCCAGAACAGCACGCCGCCGAAGAAGCCCACGACCACGAGGCCCGCGAGCGCCCAGCGTGAGCCGGGCGACGCGAGCCAGCCCTTGATCCTGCCGGCGGCAGACGTGTGCGTCGTCGTGGTGGTCTCGGGGTCCGACATGATCACTCCATGGCGCTCGCTCGCGCCGTCAGGCGGCCGACGCCGCGAGCCGGCGGGTCACCGCGGCCGCCTCCGCCGCGACGAAGCGGTGGGTGCAGCGGACGAGCCCGCGATAGAAGGGCGCGGTGCAATCCTCCGACGCCTCGTCCATGGCGGTCAGGAACGGAACGAGATGGCGGTCGAGGAAGTCGTGTTGTGCTCGCCGATAGGGATCGGCGTCGAGCGCCTGCTCGATCGCCTGCGCCTCCTTGGCGACCAGGAACTGGAGGAACTCGAGCTCGGCCGTCAGGGTGTCGACGAAGTCGCGCGGCGCCTCGCCGGGCACGAGCCCGAAATGCCGATAGAAGGCGTCGATCTCGAGGAGCAGCTCGGCGCGCGGGCGATCCGTCACGTAGCTGCCCTCGTAGAGCGAGAGCGGCGGCTTGCGCGGACCGGTCTCGAAGGTCGCCAGATAATCCCCCTCGAGCGTCACGAGGTCGGCCGGTCGCGTCTCGAGATCCATCCGCACGCTCGTCAGTGACGCGAACAGATCGGGATGGACGTCGGTGACGAGATCGATCAGATCGAAACCGAAATCGCCGGCCTCGATGTCGTCGAGCAGCTCGGCGCCCGGATAGGCGAAGCCGCGCGCCAGCTCTCCGTAGATGCTGCTCCGCACGACGGCGGACCGCGACGTTTCCGTCATGGTGATTTGTCCTCGTCGCTCAGTCGGGATCCTTGGCGTCGGCCTGGAGCTGGCCCCGGATGGCGGGCACCGGCTCGCCCATGAACACGTTCTTCAGCTTGAAATGCTCGTGCACGCCGGTCCCGGCCCCCGAGCGCAGAACCTCCTTGTCGTAGTCGAAGGCGTATTTGGGATCGAGGGCCGGCGTGAACACCTTGAACGGCGGGTGCGCGCCGGCGAAGCCCGAGCCTTCGTAGTTGAGGTGGCAGGTCGCACAGGCGGTCTTGTAGTCGAAGTTCTGGCCGAGCTTGACCAGGACGTCGCGGGCGGTCTCGCCCTTGCCCGTCTTCCAACGCTCTTCCGCAGCGCCGTGCTCGACCCGGAACTTGCTGCCCGCACCGTGGCAGGACTCGCAGCCGACCACGGCGAGGTTCTTGTGCTCGGCCGCCGGCGTCGTCGCCGCGAAGCCGCCCGGCTTGCCGAAGCCGGTGGTGTGGCAACCGACGCAGGCCGCGTCGGTGGTGTAGTCCTTGTCCGGGTCGAGCTTGCCCTTCTGCTTGGCGGCCGCCTTGACCTTGGGCTTCAGCGACTCGAACGCCTTGGCGTGCGCGGTCTGCGCCCAGCTCTCGGCCTGATCGATATGGCATTTGCGGCAGACGCTCACGCCCTCGAACTCCTGGCCGGACGCCAGGCCCGGAACGAGCAGGACCGCCAGCGCGACGCCGAACGGCAGGATGCTCTTCATTCTTCCTCCTCCGGAGCCTTCGCCCTGATCCGGCTCGTCCGGTTCGTGGTCACGTCAGCGGGTTCAGCATCATGTCGGCGCTGCGCCGGCCGATCATGATGTCCATCAGCTCGGACGGCTGGCTCGCGAGACGCTTGCCGCGCTCGTCGTTGAGAACCGTCATCACGCGCGGCACGTCGTCGCCGAACAGCTTGACCAGGTACTCGAGCGGGATCTTCTTGTCGGTGCGGAGATTGCCCTGCGCATCCTCCATCGCCGGACCGAGGACCGGCGGGATGTAGAACATGTTCGGCCCGGTGCCGCGCTCGGCGTAGAGCGGCAGCGCCACCTTCCACACCTTGGCGAGCTTGTGCACCGAGCTCGCGGTGTCCTCCATGAAGCCGACATGCATGGCGCGGCCGACGCACTGGGCGACGCACGCCGTGGCGACGCCCTTCTCGATGCGCGGATAGCAGCCGATGCACTTGCTCGCCTTCTGGGTCGCCGTGTTGAAGTAGGTCTTGTCGTAGGGACAGGCCTGCACGCAGTTGCGCGCCGCCTTGCACTTGGTCTGGTCGACCAGGACGATGCCGTCGGCGGCGCGCTTGTAGATCGCGTCGTTCGGGCAGGCCTCCAGGCATGCGGGCTTGCTGCAGTGATTGCAGTGGCGCGGCAGGTAGAAATAGTAGTTGTTGGGATAGGCGCCTTCGCCCTGGTCCTCGTCGAAGTTCGGGGCCCAGGACGCGAAGCCCGCCGTGGTCGCGGCGGGGCGCGGACGCACCCGGCCGGGATTTCCCTGGAACAGCCGTGCCTCGTAATCGAACTCGAACGGCACGCCGTAGTCGCCGGCGGTCGGCATGCGGCCGCGCTGGACCTCGCCGGCGGCGTTGAAGCCGCCGCCCTCGTTCTCCCAGTTGCGCGGATACCCCTTGCCCGGGCGCGTCTCGACATTGCGCCAGTAGATCGGATCCTCGCCCCGCTGGTTGGTCCACAGCTTCTTGCAGGCGACCGTGCAGGTCTGGCAGCCGATGCACTTGTTGAGATCGACCACGAAGGAGAGTTGCTTTTCCGGTTTGGTGATCTGCTTGGCCATGATCGTCGTCCTCGAAACCCTGGTTCGGGGACGGCGCGCCGCCGAGGGCGGCCGTCCCGTGGCGTCGTGCCGCTCAGCTCGGGATGAGACCCGTGTAGCGGCGCACCTGGACGCGGGCGTCGCGCTGGGTTCCGCCCGGCCCGTAGTAGTTGGGCCGGAACAGCAGATGACCGTAGTTGCCGACCAGGCTCGTCGGGTTGATGCGGATCGGGCAGACGCTCTGGGTCGAGCCCTCGATCAGATCCATGTAGAGCTCGGGCGTGTGGCACATGGTGACCCGCCCCTCGGGCTCGCGATTGTGGATCTTCACCCGGCAGATCATCCGGCCGTGGTCGTTCCATACCTCGGCCCAGTCGTTGTCGCGCAATCCCCGCGCCTTCGCCTCGCCGGGCGGCATCTCCAGCACCGGGCCGCCGCGCTGGAGCCGCAGCATCAGCACGTTGTCCTTGAAGGTGGAGTGGATGGCGTGGCGGCTGTGCGGCGTGTTGAACCGCAGCGGGAAGGCGTCGGCGTCGATCGGCGCCTTGTAGACGGGCAGCTCGACGCCCATCTCGATGAACCAGTCGTGATCGATGTAGAACTGCTGCCGGCCCGTGAGGGTCGGCCACGGCTTCTTGCTTTCGGTGTAGAACTGGAACGGCGTGTAGGGCACGCCCTCCCGGATGGGCGAGGTCCAGTTCGCCTTGAAGCGTTGCGGCCGCTCGCGGATCATGTCGAGCGTGAGGCCCTTGGTGGCCGGTGCGTTGTCGAGAATGAACTGGGCCGCCTGGGACGCGCTCTCGAGCTTGCCGTTGTCGGTCTGCTGCGCATAGAGGGTGGAGAAGTCGCGGGACACGTTGAACTGCTCGTCGAACACCCGCGACATCCCGCGCGCCACCGCGCGGTCCTGCATCTTCTTGGCGAGCAGCGCGAACACGTCCCAGTCGTGCTTCGATTCGTGCATCGGCGGGATCGCCGGCTCGGTCATGTGGACGAAGGTGTGCTCCTCCGTCATCTGCAGGTCGAGCTTCTCGTACCAGTGCGCGGCCGGCAGCACGATGTCGGAGTAGAGCGCCATCGAGTCCATGCGCAGGTTGAGATTGACGATCAGGTCGAGCTTCGGCCACAGGTTCTGCAGGACGTATTTCTGGCCTTTCGCCTGGTTCAGGAAGTTGCCGCGATAGACGATGAACACCTTGGGATCGCGGCCCTCGCGCGGATAGATCGGCATCATCCGCTGGTCGAGGCTGGCGCGCAGATACTTGCGGGTGTCGATGCCCACCGTCTCCATGGAGTCGTAGGCGTCGGCGTGCACGTAGGTCCAGATCGTCGTCTGGGTGAAGCGATGCCGCGCCGGCCCTTGCGGGAACGACAGCGCCAGCACGCCCGGCACGGCGACCGGCTTCCACTGGCCGATGTAGTGGTTGACGCCTCCGCCGTTCTTGCCCTCGTTGCCGGTCAGCGACGAGAGCAGATGGAAGGCCCGGATCTCGATGTCGCTCCAGTACCAGTGATTGGTGCCGCCGCCGCTGATGATCATCGCCGGCTTGACGGTCCCGTAGGCCTTGGCGAGATCGACGATCGCCTTCTCGGCGACGCCGGTGATCTCCGACACCTTCTTGGGCGTGTAGTCGCGCATGATGCGCTCGGCATAGAGCGCGTAGGCCGGCTTCACGTCGACCGCCTTGCCGTCCTTGAGCGTGATCTTGAAGCTGCCCTCGAGCGCCGGGTCGAGCTCGCCGAGCGCGATGGTGCCGTCCGGGAACGTGTGCGTGTTGCGCCCGAGATAGGCCGGCTGCGCGGCCGGGCGGCCGCCGGGCGGCTCCTCGCCCCAGCACCCCTTGGCGAGCACCGGCTTCTTGGTCTTGGTGTCCCACACGTAGAACTTCGCGGCGGAGCCGCCCTGCACGACGTCGGCCTCGCGCAGGAACTTCTTGGTGTCGGAGCGGATCAGATAGGGAAGGTCGGTCTGCTCCTTGATGTTGGCGACGTCGACCAGCTTGTCGCGCATCAGGACGTGCGCCAAGCCGAGCGCCAGCGCCGTGTCGGTGCCGGGCTTGGGATGGATCCAGGTGTCGGCCTTGATGGTCGTCGCGTTGTAGTCGGGCGCGATGCTGACGACCCGGCTGCCGTTCAGCGCCGCTTCGTTGATGAAGTGCGCGTCGGGGATGCGGGTGACGGCCGGGCTCGACCCCCACAGCAGGATCAGCTTGGCGTTGAACCAGTCCGCCGTCTCGGCGGTGTCGCCCTGGACGCCGCAGGTCTGCGTCTGGCCGGTCGGATGGTCGCCGTACCAGTCGAAGAAGGTGTGGGTGTGGGCACCGATCAGATGGGCGAAGCGATGGCCGGCCGAGAACGACACCGGCGCCACCGCCGGCACCGGCGTGTAGACGCTGATGCAGTCGACCGCGTGGTCCCGGATCGTGTCGAGCATCTTGTCGGCGATGATGCCGAGCGCCTCGTCCCAGCTCGCGCGGCGCCACTTGCCCTCGCCGCGCGCGCCGGTGCGGATCAGCGGATACTTCACCCGGTGCGGCCCGTAGAGATAGTCGGTTCCGCAGGCGCCCTTGTTGCAGCCGCGCGGATTGTATTCGGGGACGCCGGCGAGCGGCGGCATGTCCTTCGAGGCTTCCTCGCGGACCACGATGCCGTTCTTGGTGTAGACCCAGTGCGGGCAGGCGCCGGTGCAGTTGATCAGATGCGCACCGCGCGTCTTCGTGTCCCAGCTCCACTTGTCGCGGTAGAGCTGCTCCCAGCCGGCGTAGTCGTGCTGGGTCTGCGGCGATGCCGCTGGCGCCTGGGCCAGAGCCTTCAACGCGAACGGGCCGCTGAACAGCGTGCCCAGATACGCGGCACCGCCCAATCTCAGCAGATCCCTGCGGGTCGTCTTCGACATGGAGAATCTCCCGGCGGAAAAGTTTGACAGGATGACGCACGCGCGACGACGTCACGCGAGCGGGAAGGCCGGCGATCGAATCGGGGCGGATCGCGGACGGGGGCGGCGAGCCGGACCGGGGCGGAACCTCGCGGACATGTCGGAGGCATGTCGGATCGCGATCGTGACGGGGGTGACGGAGATCGGGCCACGGGCTCCGCGCGAACACGGAGCGGCGGACGGCGCGGAGGCCGGGGTGAGCGGCCGCGGAGCCCCGCCGCCGCTCACGTCCGGTCACATGGAGCGATCGGCGTCCGAGAGCGTCTTCACGACCGAGTCGATCGACTGGATCGTGCCGAGCACCGTCGGGTTGCCCCAGCGGACGTGATACTTGTTCTCCGGAACCTGGGCGAGCGCGATCAGCAGGTTGTTGAACGCACCGAGATCGTTGGTCTCGAAGTAGGTGATGAAGTCGGTGTCGGAGAGGCCGGTCGAGTGATAGAGCTTGCGCTTGACGTTGACGAGATACTGCAGCGTCGGCGCCGTGTGGACCTCGATCTCCTTCAGCCGCTGCTCGGGCGTCATGTTCCACCACTCGGCGTTCTTCTTCACCGGGATCATGATCGCGTAGCGGGGCGCCGGATCCGTGTAGGTGGCCGCGAACAGCCCGGCGTTGAGCGTCTCCGACTTCTGCTTGGTGATGTAGTTGAGCGCCTTGGTGATGCCGACCAGGTTCTCGGTGACGTCGGAGTAGGAGCCGAACTTGGTGGCGCGGAAGTCGGTGAGGAACTTCTGCGCGGCGGCGAGATCGTAGGCGTGCACGCGCAGGAAATAGTCGCTCTTGGCGTCGAAGCCGCGGGTCAGGTAGGCGTCGACGATCACCTTGTCCTTGTGCTTCTCGACGACGGCGAGAACCTCGGCCGCGGCGGCCTTGCGATCGGCGGCCGGCAGCATCGCGTATTCGGGTCGCAGCTTGTAGACCGCGAAGTCCCCGAAGACGCCGAGGTCGGTGAGGATCTTCGCGCGGTCGATCGGAGCCATCGGGGCCATCGGGGCTGCTGCCATGGGGGCCGGCGGCATCGGACCGGGCGCCGGCATTCCGCCACCTTGTTGAGCAAGCGCCGTGCCAGCCAAGGCGATGGACATCGCCGCGGCGAGCCCGAGTTGCAGCCGATGCCGGCGTGGCACGAGGATCGAGATCATGTCTGCCTCCGCGTTTGAATCTGCGGGCGGCGCGGCCGGGGGTCGCCCTCGTTCGATCGGAGACCGGCGAGAGCTGGCGTCGTCCATTCTGTTCTTCGGCGGGAGGCCGGCGATGTTACTGGTCGCACGGGATCGGGTGTAGTACCTAGGCACCCCGCCGCGCCGGGCGGCGAAGATTAATTCCGACCCGACGTAACATCGGCCCGACGGCGCCGAAGAGGACTATGAACATGCGCGTGGACCGCAGCGAGCACGAGCTGGCCGAGGCCATGAGAGCGGCGTCGCGCGGCGATGCCGTCGCCTATACGCGACTTCTGCGGAACGTCGCCGACTGGCTGAGGCAGATCATCCGGCGTGAGCTCGTTCGCTCCGGCCGGTCGGCAGCCGATGCGGAGGACATCGTACAGGACACGTTGCTCGCGCTTCATCTGAAGCGGCACACTTGGGACGAGACGCGGCCGATCGGACCGTGGATCCGCGCGATCGCGCGACACAAGCTGATCGACCTGCTCCGGCTTCCGCGCGGACGCGGCAAGGACGTGTCGATCGACGAGTTCGGTGACGTTCTGGTGGCCGACGAGCCGGCTCGCCCGGCCCTCGAGCGCGATGTCGAGCGGCGACTCGATGCCCTGCCGCCCGGTCAGAAGCAGGTCATCCAGGCGATCGCGATCGACGGGCTGTCGATCGGCGAGGCCGCGGCGAAGCTGTCGATGACGGCGGTCGCGGTGCGTGTCGCGCTCCACCGCGCCCTCAAATCGCTCAACAGGACGGCGGGCGCATCATGAAGACCGACGACCTCATCCAGGCCCTGGTGGCCGATCGCGACACGCGGGAGCGGTTCGGGCCCGGCGCGCTGGCCGGTGCGCTGGGACTAGGGCTCGCCGGGTCTCTGCTTCTCTATGCCGTCACGCTGGAGCCGCGCGACCTCTCCACCGCGCTTTTTCAGCCGCGGTTCGATTTCAAGCTGATCGTCGCGCTCGCGCTCGCGCTCGCCGCGGTGCCGATCGTCGGGCGCCTCGCTCGCCCGGACGGGCAGCCCGGGCGCGCCACCCTGGCCGTGCTGGCCGCACCCGTGCTGCTCGCGGTCGGCGTGCTGGTCGAGCTCGCCGTGGTCGACGCCTCCGCCTGGCGGACCCGGCTGATCGGCGAGAACGCCGTGGCCTGCCTGCTCTGCATTCCGCTGCTGTCGGCCCCCATCCTCGCCGCCGTCCTCCTGTTCCTGAGAAAGGGCGCACCGAGCCGGCCGGACCTCGCCGGTGTCTTCGCCGGCCTGCTGGGCGGCGGCCTCGGCGCGTTCCTCTATGCCAGCCACTGCCCGGACGACTCGCCGCTCTTCGTCGCCGCCTGGTATCCGTTGGGAATCCTGGTCGTGACGGTCGCGAGCTGGGCCGCGGCGCGCTCCTTCGTCCGCTGGTGACAAGGCGGCGCGCCCCGGCCGCGAGGGCGCCCGCAACCCTGGACCGGCCGACCAAGCGATTGTCGTTGTTCGCGAAATTGGAGCGGGCGATGGGAATCGAACCCACGACATACAGCTTGGGAAGCTGTCGTTCTACCACTGAACTACGCCCGCGCGGGTCGGACATTACCCGGGGCGACCCGGGCGCCGCAAGGGGCCCGCGGCCATGGCCAGGGCACCGAACTCGGGTTAACGGCGGTTTCGGGGTAGCGGAAGGTCTGAT
>NZ_JBHUIW010000052.1:0-10052 GCF_042682915.1 Rhodoplanes azumiensis
GAAATTTCATCCGACACGCAGGCTATGCACCAACGTGAGCGAAAACCGGTCTAATATACCTCAATTAAGAACAGGGCTTCCATCCCCTTAGCAAATCACGCATGCTTCCCTCGAAAGTCGGGGATGGGATCATGTCCGAAGGGGATTATGGGAGTCTGTCCGGTTTGCCGGACGGGCAGCTCGTTCGGCTGTTTCGGGAAAGAGGCCGCGACCCGCGTTTTCTCGAAACGCTCAACGACGAGCTCAAGCGCAGGACCACGGACGCGGCGATCGATCTGCAATTCGAGGTCGTGCAAGCGCGGCGCGCTCTGTCGCAGTCGGCCTTTCCGGGCCGGCCGCAAGCAGCCCGCTCACACCCGGATACGCTTCAGGATTGGCTGCACGCGTTTCTTCGCGCCCGGAACATCGGAGGACCGGACGAGCGAGCATTCTATCGCTACCGGATGACTGACAAAGAGTACGTGCAAGTAAAATCTATACTTCGCGATGTGGCTCAGGCTGGTCGCCTGGAAAAGCCGGACTATTTCGCAGGCGCCCTTTTCGTCGCTTATTGCGCAGAATGGTTCCGTCGAGAGTCCGACACTACATTCCTTCGCTGGGACGACCCGGCGCCGGACATCTTTCCCTCCGTTCCTTACGCGAGCAAGCAGGAGTTGACGAATTACGGCCTCGCCTATTGGCGACGAAAGCTGCGGCGGAGCGAGCACGTCCGCAAGTTCCTGCTGACCGTGGCGCTCGAAGGCGGATTTCCGGTCCGCATCCTGGCGGACGGCGGCCGCGGCTGGCTGAAGGACTATCTGCGCGCGATCATGCGCCGGGCGATCGCGGGACGGGCCGAGACCGCGGACGAGATCCTCGCCATCGCAGAAGAAGAGCGCGGCCGAATGCGCAAGAGCTACCAGCACGACGACTTCGTCGCACTGTGCTCCGAATTCGCCGCGAAGCTCCTCCAGCTTCGTCGGAAGGCCGAAGCCGAAGGCGCCGGTGGCATCCGCAACTCGGCGCTCCTCGATGCCAAGTATCCAGACTGGCGGGACGAGTTGCCGGTCTACGTTCCAGCCGAGGACGAAGCGCTCGTCGCCGAGTTGCTGACCGGCCTGCTCGACGAGAAGATGACCGGCCTCGTCACGGCAGGCGTCGAGGTGAAGCGATTCCTGGTCAAGCGAGACGGCGAATGGCGGCCCGCCGTCCAACTCGTGGCGGACGGCGAAATCAGATCGGAGAAGTTGCCCGGCCTGACGGCCCTCAGCCGGGTTCGCGCGATCGCGACCGGCGAACTCTCCAACCACCTGGCCGGCGAGGTCGCACTGTTCGAGCCCCCTGCCGGCGAACAACGGCGTTGGCGGGTTCGCCCCTTTTTTCGGACGGCGAAGCTCCTGCCCGACTTCCCGTTCGCCGCTCCCGTCACCGTGACGCTGAGCTCGCCCGACAGTCCGCCGCAGTCCTGGACCTGGCATCGCGGCGATGCCGTGCGGTCCGATGTTCTCGTGTTCGAGCCGGACGAGGGCTCGACCGAGCAGCAACCGCTGCTTCGATTCGTCCGCTCCGGCTCGGTGAGCTCTCCGGCCAAGACCCTTTTCGTCCTCGTTCCGGACCACTGGATGGTCGAGCCCGTCGCCGAGGGGACAGAGACCGAGATCGAGGATGTTCCCGCCCTGCGCCGCAAGCTGGCCCGCCTGACCTCGGCGACCCACTTCCACGCCGACGAGGCGGAGGCCGTCCGTTTCAGGGTCGAACCGGACGCAGACGCGCAAGAGCGGGAGCTCGATCTTCCGGTGCTCGTCGATACCACCGTGGTACCGGCCGATGGCGATTGGGATCTGGTGGCGACACCGGCGAAGGTGCGGATTCGCGAGAACGGAAGCCAACCACGAGCGCCTCGCCCGGGCGAATTGTTCGTTCGGCGGCCGGGCGGCCGGTGGAGCCCTCTCACGGCCTCGCTCGACGCGGCCGGGCTGATCGAGCTCTCGTGGCGCGACTCCGTCGCCGACATCCAGATCGAGAAGCGGCGGTTGGCACTGCTACCGGTCGGCGCCCGCATCGACGGCACGATGAAAGACGCCCTGACCGGAGAAATCCGGCTGCACGGTTTGCCCGGATGGACCGCCACTGTCCCGACCGCGTCCTGTGCGGTCGATGCGTCGAGGACCGACGTGCTGGCGATCCGGTTCTCTGGACGTCCCGTTTATCGGCTTCCGCTGACGCTCCACCCGCCGTCGGGTACAGCATTCGACGTGATCGTGCCGCTCGTCGGGCGTGACGCGGTCGTCGCCCTCGCCGACGGTTCTATCCTCCCGCCGGGTCGACGGATCGACGTCGGAGCCTTGCGCGGCGCGGTCGTCGTCTCGCCGGGACGGAGCATCGTCCATCTCGCACCGAAGGGGGCCAGATCGAGCGGGATCAAGACGATCGTCGACGGCGAGCTCCCCCTCGGCGTTCTGCGAAGCTCGATCGACGAGA
This sequence comes from Rhodoplanes azumiensis, assembly GCF_042682915.1. Classification (NCBI taxonomy): domain Bacteria; kingdom Pseudomonadati; phylum Pseudomonadota; class Alphaproteobacteria; order Hyphomicrobiales; family Nitrobacteraceae; genus Rhodoplanes; species Rhodoplanes azumiensis. Next base: position 2,461 of record NZ_JBHUIW010000052.1, read on the forward strand.
TGCTGGCGACCCTGCCGGGGCAGGACGATCTGGTGGAGCTCGATTTTCTCGGCGACACACGACAACCGATCCGTATCAGCCGTTATCGGCTCGACCGACTGGTTCACGACGGAGATCTGGTGCGTCGGCCCGAGTCATCGAGAGCTTCCGGCATCGCACCCGTCGCACGGATGATCCTGGACCCGCGACACGAGCACGCGCTGGAGGATACCGGCGACGGGCACTGGCGACTGCCGGAGCGCTGCAAGGGGCTTTGTCTCGTCTACGCGCGAGACGGCATCGACGTCGTCTCGCGCCCCGTCCCGATCGTGCGACCCGGCTCTCCGGCCGTCCATTTCGGAAGGCTGGTTTCGGCGCTGACGATCCTCGATTTCGAGGAACGCCAGCGTGCGATCGTCGAGGCGTTGAGCTGCCTCGGACACGACGACGGCAGCACGAGCGACGTCACATGGTTGCGCGATGCAGCGGCCAACCTGAACGGACTTCCGGCGACCGCCATCGACGCGCTCAGGTTGCTCCCTGCCGACGCCGAGGCTCTCCTGAATGTTCTCTTCGCCGCCCGCGACGCCGGCGACCGTGGTGCCATCTGGTCGTTGCAGAACAGTCTCCCCTTTCTCTGGCTGGCGCTTCCTGTCCGGGCATGGGCAACGGTGATGACTCGAACCTGTGAAAGCTCGGTTAGGGCGCTCAAGGGAACCCTCGGCCAGAGGGTCGCCATGGAGCACGCAATCGAATGGCTGCGCGACTTGTCCGCCGACCTGACGGCATTGGAGCCGGCTGTCCAAGCCATCTTCGACACGGCCGGCCTCCCCGCGCCGGCCGCCGCGCCTGTCCCTTCGCTCCGCGAGCTGACGGATACCTACATTCGTGATCAGCATCACCGGGGCGGCGAGGCACCGAACGACATCGCCTCGCGTCTTTCGTCGGCCGGCCTGAAGCTTCCATCCGAGATCGGGGCGAAGTCGCACGAGAGCTTCGCCGGCCTCTTCGCCCCTGTCCTTCTCGCCGCGAGCGCCCGGGGGCGACTGACGCTCCAGGGTCACGAGATGCTGCTCGTGCGTCGGGTTCTGCGCGAAGACCCGACCTATGTCTCGGCAGCGTGGCGACATTTGCTGAAATTCTACGGCTCCAAGTGATCGGCTTCCAGTGACATGACTCCGTTCGATGTTCTGAGCGACGTGAAACGGCGGACCGTCGAGGCGGTCATTGCACAGTCCGGGTTGGCCCACGAGGGGCTTCGGCGGCATCTGCGCGTGCTGCTCGGTGGGAACGACCCGCTGCTCGGCGCCATGCTGCAAGAACCAGTGCTGGAAGGCGCGCACCCGTTCGTCACCGCCGAGATGCCGATGGCGGCACTTGCTCCGTCGCCGCTGCATGGAGATTTCGTCGCGGCCCTCGACGGCCTGCCCGCCGACCACGACTATCGTTTTCCACGCACACGGAGACCGTTCCTGCACCAGGCGCAAGCTTGGCGTATTCTGGCGGAACGCGATCCCCAGTCTGTGCTGGTGACGTCGGGAACCGGATCGGGAAAGACCGAGTGCTTCCTTTTTCCGATCCTCAGCGATCTCGTGTCTCAGGCGCAGGGGCGACGCGAGCCGCTCGAAGGGGTGCAGGCGATCATGCTGTATCCCCTCAACGCCCTGATCGAGAGCCAGCGCGAGCGACTCTCCGCCTGGACCCAACCGTTCGGCGGCAGGCTGCGCTACTGTCTCTACAACGGCGACTTGCAGCCCGCGGCTAAGGAGTCCGACCGCCGCCGCACCCCCGAGCAGGTGATCGACCGCGAACGTCTTCGGGCCAGTCCCCCGCCACTGCTCGTCACCAACATCACCATGCTCGAATACATGCTGGTGCGGGCGGAGGACCGGCCGATCATCGACTCGTCGCAAGGCAAGCTGAAATGGATCGTCCTCGACGAGGCCCATTCGCTGGTCGGCGCGGCAGCGGCGGAGATCGCCTTGCTGTTGCGCCGGGTCATGCTCGCCTTCTCGATCGCACCGGAGCAGGTTCGCTTCGTTGCGACATCCGCGACGATCGGATCGGGCGAGAATGTCCAACAACAGTTGCAGCGATTCCTGGCAGAGGTCGCAGGCATTCCCGACGATCGCGTCCACGTGATCGAGGGCCGACGCCGGATGCCTCTTCGACCCGGCGGTGAGTCCGGACGAACGCCTCCGGACATCCGCACCGCCGACCCCGCCGCGCTCTACGATCTCCTCGGCCGCGATCCGAAGACGTGGCGCCTGGTCGAGCGACTTTTCGACGGCGGCGTCCCGCTGGCCGACTTCGAAGAACCGGCGAAGACGTATGACGTCGGGGCGGCCGATCTCGTGGTCGCGATGTCCCGTGCCGCGCGAAAGACCGACGATCTGGAGGAGGAACGCCTCGCGCCAATCCGCCTGCACGCCTTCGAACGCGCGGTTCCCGGCGTGTGGAGCTGCATCAATCCGGAGTGTCCGGATCGCCCGTCCGACTGGCCGTTCGGGCGCATCCTCGCCGAGCGAGCCGATCAATGCCCTTGTTGCGGGGCGCCGGTGCTGGAGGTGGTGAGCTGCAACGAATGCGGTGAAGCTTATCTGGAAGGGATCGAGGCCGGGCCTCGCCTGTCGGCGCCGTTGCGCAATCCGCCGCGCGACGAGTTCGCGTTCGACAGCGGGCGCGAGGGCGAAGATCGCCCCGACGACACGGACAACGAGGACGAGAACGAGGACCAGAACAAGAACCCCGTCTGGACCCGTCTGTTCGCCGCAACCCCGACCTCGGCTGCCCGCAAGCTCCACCTCGACCCGAGTATCGGCTGGCAGGTCACCGACCAGTTCGCCGATGGCGGTCTCACTCTCCTCTACGAGGACTACACCGGCCCTCGCGCCTGCCCGCACTGCACGCCGACGGGACGCAAGGATCACGACCTGATTCGGCCGCTCCGGTTCGGTGCTCCATTCATTCTCGGCAACGCCGCGCCGATTTTGCTCGAGGGCGTGGAACCGGCCAAGACCGATGCGGAGGAGAGGCTGCCGGCGGCGGGGCGCCGTCTCCTCTCGTTTACCGACAGCCGTCAGGGCACGGCCCGCATGGCCGCCAAGCTCGAGACCGAGTCGGAGCGCAACTTCGTCCGTTCCTTCATCTATCATCAGGTCCAGGCATCGATGCGCCCGCCCGCCGGCGCTGACGACCAGGTGGCGAAGCTGAGAGGTGACATCCAACAGCTCGAGTCCATCTTCGCGACCAACCCGCAGCCGATCCTGGAAAGCATGATCGCCAAGAATCGGCGTGAGCTCGCGAATCTCACATCGGGCAGCACCGACGGGATCGCGTGGCCCGAGCTGGTGAACCGGCTCGCGAGCCGCATCGAGGTCGCCGAATGGATCAAGGGCCTGTGGCAGGCGCGCGACGAGGAGCTGTTCACGAACGAGTTCAAGATCGCCGAGTTCCTGCTGCTTCGGGAATTCACGCGCCGACCGTATCGCGCCAACTCGGCGGAGACGCTGGGCGTCGCACGCCTGCGCAATCCGTCGATCGATCGGCTCAGCGAAACGCACCTCCCCGCCGCCTTTCGCCGGAGAGGCAAGACGACCGACGACTGGCGTGGGTACCTCGATGCGATCCTGACGTGGTTCGTTCGGGCGAACGGTGCGATCGCGATTTCCTGGCAGATGCAGCATTGGGTATCGTCCCGCGCGAAGCTCCGATCGCTGGTCGGTCCGGACGAGCGGACCGACGGCGACAAACGGCTGCACGCTTGGCCGAACGGACAGCTTCGCGCCAATCCCCGATCGCGCCCGGTCGCCTTGTTGATGCACGGCCTGCGACTTGCGCTCGACCAGCCCGCCGATCGGTCGGATCTCGACGATTGCCTGCGTGTTGCGTGGTCGCAGATCCTAGCGACGCTCTCGAGCGATCCGGAGCGGCGGATCTTCGATTTCACCAAGACCTTCGTCGCACCCGTCGTCGACGGGTTCTTATGTCCCGTCACGCGCCGCGTTCTCGACCGGGCGCCCTTCGGCCTCACTCCCTATGGCATCGAGGAAAGGACCGATGCACGGCGCCGCGCCGCCTCCATAACCCTTCCGCGCCTCCCCGTCCCGATCCTGGGTGCCGCGAATTTTGCCGCCGCGAGGGCCGACATCCAGGCGTGGCTCGAATCGGATCCGATGATCGCCGATCTGAGGGCCAAGGGAGCCTGGACGAACATTTCGGATCGTATCGCGCTTTTCGCGGACTACGCCCGCTCGGCCGAGCACTCGGCGCAGCAGGACAGTCGGCGTCTGCGCCGCTACGAGCACGACTTCAAGGCGGGACGGATCAACATCCTCAACTGCTCCACCACGATGGAGATGGGCGTCGACATCGGCTCGGTCTCCTCGGTGATGATGACCAATGTGCCGCCGTCGATCGCCAACTATCGCCAGCGTGTCGGCCGCGCCGGCCGACGCGGTCAAGCGGTCGCCCTCTCGTTCACGTTCTGCAAGGACCGGCCGCTCGACCGTGAGGCGTTCCGTGATCCACGGGCGTTCCTTCGCCGAACCCTCTCTGCGCCCAAGGTGACGCTCAGCAGCCGACCGATCGTGCAGCGGCACGTCAATGCGTTCCTGCTCGGCTGCTTCATGCGAGAGCACGCCGGCGACGCGCTCAAGATGCAGATCGGAGCCTTCATCGGCTGTCCATCCGATCCCAAGGACGCACGTCCGCTCAAGGCGGAGCGGCCCGTGGAGGTCTTCATCGACTGGCTCGAGCGGCCGGCGACCGCATCGCGCGTCGCGGACGACATCGCCCGCTTGACCCGACGCTCGGTTCTGGAGGGAGACCGCCGCTTGGTCGAGGATGCGACGGACGCGATCAAGGCCCTCGCCGCCGACTTCGTCGCGGAATGGGAGGGGCTCGTCGCACTTGCCAAGGACGAAGGCCTCCAGGATGCCGGCCGATCGCGGATGGCGGTGGAGCTTCGGCGCATGTGCGGAGAGTTCCTTCTGGGAAGCCTCGCCGACCGTGGATTCCTGCCGGGCCATGGCTTCCCGACCGATGTCGTGTCGTTCATTCCGGGCAAGGAGTTCAAGGCGGGCCCCGACGCGCCTCCGGACGGCACTCGGCAGTTTCGCACGGTCGGGCCGCAGCGGTCGCTCGATCTCGCGATCCGCGATTACGCCCCCGGCTCGGAAGTCGTCCTCGACGGCCTCGTGCACAAGTCGGCCGGTGTCACGCTGAACTGGAAGCGCCCCGCCAGCGCCGAGAATCTCGCCGAGGTGCAAAGCCTGCGTCACTTCTGGCGCTGCGTCGAATGCGGTGCCAGCGATACCAGGCGCGCCGGAAGCCCCGATTTCTGCCCGATCTGTGGAGCTGACCGGCCCACCAGCGTCGAGTTCATCCGGCCCGCCGGCTTCTCGGTCGACCCGCGGGTTCGCGCCCACGCCGACACGGACATCCTCTCCTATGTGCCGCCCGAGGATCCCGTCGTTTCCGCCCGTGACGCGACGTGGCACAGCCTGCCTGTCCCCGAGCTCGGCCGCTACCGCTGCAGCCGCGAGGGCCTCGTCTACTATTCCAATCGCGGCGGACCGCGCCAATTCGGATACGCGCTGTGCCTTCAGTGTGGACGGGCGGAGCCGGACACCGACAATCGCGGGCTTGCGTCACCGCCCCCCGCCCTCGTCGACCACAAGCCGCTGCGTTACCGGAACGGACAGGATGTCTGTCCAGGAAACGACAAGCCGTTCAGCATCAAGCGCAACCTCTCCCTGGGCCTGGAAATCACCACGGACGTCTTCGAGCTACAGCCGCACCACACGCTCCGCCGTGCCGGCGCGAACGCCCTCGTCATCGCATTGCGCGAGGCCCTGGCACAGGAGCTCGGCATCGAGGCGGACGAGATGGGCTTCGCCGTCGATCAGACCCGGAATGCCCTGGGGGCGCCCGCCATCTCCTTGTTCCTGTTCGACCGAGCGGCAGGTGGCGCCGGATTCGCAATATCGTTCGAGCATCTCCTGCGACCCGTGCTGCAACGCGCGCAGCACATCCTGGACTGCAGGACGCCGGGATGCGAGCGGGCCTGCGCAGCCTGTGTGCTGACCTCCGATGCGCCCGACGGAAAGGACGAGCTCGACCGCACCGCGGCGCTCGCGTTCATGCGCGCTCATCTGACCCTTCCGGACGAACTGGACGGCGCGGACCGCTTTACCGACGATGCGGTGTTGTCCCTGACGCCGCTCGACGAGATCAATCGAGAGCTTCGGCGTGTTGAGAAGTCGGCACTGACGATTTTTCTGCCGACCGGGACGACTCCTGCGGCGCTGCAGGACTGGACGGTGGCGCCGCAGCTTCTCCACTGGGCCATGCGCGGCCATCCGGTGACGCTCGCCTTTCCGACGGCTCAGATCGACGCAATGAGTTCGGCCGATAAGCTCGCGATCCGAGACTTCGTGCTGCAGCACAAGGTCGCCCTGGTGACGGCAGAAGCACCGGCACTGGCGAACGGCGGAATTGCCCTCGCGACGATCGAGCCGAATGGTCGTTCCGAATCGCGCCTCGTCTGGGCGACGCGCGAGGCCGAGCCGCGCTTTCCCGGACCGCACTGGGCACGCCCGAGCGGCAGTCCCGTCGTTCGTGGACGCACATCGATCGCCTCACGGCTCGCGCATCTGGACTTGGCGACGCTGCTGCCTCCGCCCGGCGCACAGATCAGCCAGATCGGCTCCGAGCTCGACGGAGATCTCGCGACATTCGGGATCCGTGCATCGAAGCTCCTCATTCAATTGCTGACGCAATGTGGCGTTTGGCCGGGGGGCGGCATCTCCCGCGCAACCTACCAGGATGCCTACGTGTGCTCGCCGCTGGTGGCGCGCTTGCTGATCGACACGATGAAGCTCGTGTTCGCGCAATCGGGAAACGCATCGGCGGCGCTCGTCGTCGAAACCCAGCCTCCGCGTGTCGCCGGCTCTCGCGGCGAGCCTTGGCAGATCTTCCACGACTGGCGGGATGCGGTCGATCAGCGCGCCGTGATTGAGGCGCTGGGCACGCGACGCGATATTCGCGTTTCGTTGCAGCACAAGGATGTGCCGCATGGCCGCTTCCTCGATGTTGAGTTCGCCAATGGGCACACCGCGACAATCGTGCTGGACCAGGGCTTCGGCGCTTGGGGTCCGCCGCGAAGTGTCGTCGTTCGCCACGACTTCGGAGCCGACCATGCAACTCAGGCCAAGAGGCTCACGTCCGTGAATGCCGCCCTTCAAAGACGGAGGATCGGCAAGACCTACGTCGTCGCGACTTCCGGCAAGTTGTGACTGTGTTGCCCTCGGCGGAGACGGCGACACGAAACCGTCGGCAATTCACTGGCTCGGGTCCGAGGACGGCGTGCCGCTTATGGCGGAGCCGAACAGCATATCGATATCGCTCTCCTGCACCGGCGGGGCGAGCATGTGGCGGGACAGCTCGCGCTTGTGCCTGAGAAGCTTTTCCAGCGTCACGTCGAAGGACGCATCGCGGAACTCCGGGTGCGTCGCGAGCAGCACGTGGATGGTCACCGGGCGTTCCTGGCCGATCCGTACCCATCCGGTGAAGGCCGCAGGGAAGTCGGTTCGGGCAGAGATTCGGGGTCG
>NZ_JBHUIW010000053.1:0-9909 GCF_042682915.1 Rhodoplanes azumiensis
CAGAATCAATGCCGTGCACCTCTTCAAGCACAATCCGTGCCGGACAGCCGTGGGCGCGGACCGAAGGTCCGCGAACCCGGGATCCTTAGCCCCGGTGCCGGTGGCTCACGAAAGACAGGGGTCATGGATCCCGGGCTCGGCGCTCACGCGCCGCCCCGGGATGACGAGGGCTGCGACGCCTTCGCGAAAGCCTTACTTCGCGGTCTCGGCCGCGGCGGCGAGCTTCTTCTGGTGGCGCTCCAGCGCCTTCACGACCAGATCCTCGGCCGCGCTCGCGTCGAGCCACTTGGCGATCGTGACCCACTTGCCCTTCTCCAGATCCTTGTAGTGCTGGAAGAAGTGCGCGACCTGATCGCGCGTGATGGCCGGCAGGTCGGTGTAGTTGGCGATGTCGTTGTAGTAGGGGTGCAGCTTGTCGACCGGCACCGCGATGATCTTCTCGTCGCCGCCCGATTCGTCCTCCATCAGGAGCGCGCCGATCGGCCGGCAGCGGATCACCGAGCCCGGGAACACCGGCACGCGGTTCATCACCATCACGTCGATCGGGTCGCCGTCGAACGACAGCGAATGCGGGACGAAGCCGTAGTTGCCGGGATAGTACATCGCGGTGTGCAGGAAGCGGTCGACGAACAGGGCGCCCGACTTCTTGTCGATCTCGTACTTCACCGGCTCGCCGCCGAGCGGGATCTCGATGATGACGTGGATGTCCTTCGGCGGGTTCGGGCCGGGGGAGATTTCATCGAGGTTCATGGCGGCTCCGGACAAAAAGACACGCGACACCCTCGCGGGGATGTCGCGGCGTCGGTTCTCTGATCCGCCTGCTTACTGCGCCGGGCCGCCCCGCCACAACAGGATTCGGGGCCTCCGATGGTCGCATGATCTCCGGGCCATACGACTTTCGGCGCCTTGCGCCGCGCCGGCGCGGCCGATCCGCGGCCGGCTCGTCCTGCTCCGGCAACCCTGGCGGCGATTTCGCGCGACCAGGCCCGGTGTCGCGGCGCAGCATGAAGTGCCGGGGTGACAAGGGCTTGCCGCAGGCCCGTAGGATAAACGTGCTGTCATGAACGATAAGAAGAGGACGCCGTTTCCTTGACACGGCAGGCGCCGGCGCAGACATCCTGGGATCGACAAGACGGACTCCGCGCGTGCCGGGCGCCGGAATTTCCTTGGGAAAGGACGCTCGTGAGCACCGCGACCCCCTTGCACGCCCATTCGCATGCCCCGCAGCACGCGGCCGCGCCCGCCGGCCTGCACGCCAGCGCCCGCGTCGCCCGTCGGCCGGTCGTTTCGGACGACCGCCTGTGGACGCGGCTGCGCGACGAGGCCGAGACCATGCTGGCGCGCGCCCCGGAGTTCGGCGCGCTGATCATGACGACGATCCTGGGCGCCGACGGCTTCGAGGACGCGGTGGCGCGGCGCATCGCGGCGCGGCTCGCCAATGCCGACGTCTCGGCCGCGATCCTGCGCGACGCCTTCCTGCGCGCCTATGCGGACGATTCGGCGATCGGCCGTGCCACCCGGGCCGACGTGCTCGCCGTGCTCGACCGCGATCCGGCGACATCGCGGCTGATCGAGCCGGTGCTGTTCTACAAGGGCTTTCACGCCATCCAGGGCCATCGTCTGGCGCATTGGGCGTGGACCCACGACCGCCGCGACCTCGCCCTGTGGCTGCAGAGCCGCTCGTCCGAGGTGTTCCAGACCGACATCCATCCGGCGGCGCCGTTCGGCGACGGCATCTTCCTCGACCACGCCACCGGGCTCGTCGTCGGCGCCACCGCCGTGGTCGGGAACAATGTGTCGATCCTGCAGGCCGTGACGCTCGGCGGCACCGGCAACGAGACCGGCGACCGCCATCCGAAAATCCGCAACGGTGTGCTGATCGGGGCGGGCGCGAAGATCCTCGGCAACATCGAGATCGGCCACTGCGCCCGCATCGCTGCCGGCTCCGTGGTGCTCAAGCCGGTGCCGCCGGCGACGACGGTCGCGGGCGTGCCGGCCAAGGTGGTCGGCACCGCCGGCTGCGCCGAGCCGGCCCGCAGCATGGACCAGATCCTCGGCGAGGACGCCTACGACTCCTTCGTCTACGTGATCTGATCACGAAATCCGACCACGAGATCAGACCACGCGACCTGATCACGAGATCCGATCATGTGATGCCAACGGCCCCGGACCTCGACCCGTCGTCCTGAAGTGCTCGCGCAGCAGGTGCTCGCGCCGCGAGCCTCGAAGGATGCGGCCACCCAAGTCGGCGTTGCCGACTTGGGCTTCAATGGTGTCGATCTCGGGCAAGCCCGAGATCGATGCCGTCGCCCGTCGAGGCCCGGCTGCGCCGGGCACCTCAGAGGCTGTGAATCTTTCGATTTTTGCACTGTTCGACCTGAGTCAAATCAACGACTTAGTCGGGCCGGAAACGCCGAAAACCGGAAAGATTCACAAGCTCTCAGGGTGACGGCGAGAGTCAGCCGTCATGGCCGTCGGTATGATCAGGCGAGATTGCTTGCCCGACCTGTTCTCTCCTCCCCTTGGGGAGGAGGGACCGCAGGAGGCGAGGCGCCTCGTTCACTGCGTCCCGATGTCGGGCAGGGCCGCGGCGCACGCGCGTTGCATCACCGCAGCGCCTGGCTGGTCGGTCCGTCCCCCGTGATCGCCTCGATCGCGGCGACGATGCGGTCGACGATCGCGGGCGACACGATCGCGCGGGCGAGCATCTCGCGCGGTCGCTCGACGAAGGGCGAGCGGCGCTCCTCGAGCGGTGCCAGCGTGGCCCGGGCGCCGGCCATGTCGCCCTGGCGGGCGAGGAGCAAGGCGCGGGCCAGCACATCGCGGTCGGAGGCGCCGGGCATGCGGTCGGCCTCCACCGCCATCATGGCGACGTCGTCATCGAGGAAAGCGGCCAGGAACATCGACCAGGCGAGCGGCGTCGGGTTCGAGATCGTCAGGCGGCGCGCCTGCTGGAGCAGCGCGCGGCCGCGCTCGACCTCGCCGGCCGCGACGAGCTGGCCACCGACCTGCATCAGCACCCGCAGGTCGTAGGGGTTCAGCGCCAGCGCCCGCTCGCCATGGGCGAGGCCCCGCTCCAGAAAGCCGCGCGCCACATGGATGTGCATCAGCGTGTAGTGGGCCCGCGCGCTGGTCGGCGCGAGCTCGACGGCGCGACGCGCCAGCGTCAGTGCCGTCTCCAGGCTGTCCGGCCCGCCATTGCCGAACACGTGGTCGCGGTAGTGCAGCCGCGCGAGCAGCACGTGCCCGAGCGCGAAGGCGGGGTGCTCCCGAATCGCCGCCTCCAGGCAGTCGCGGGTGCGTTCGCGCCGCTGCGGGTCGAAATAGCGGGCGAGCTCGGCGGAGACGAGCGTGCACCGATAAGCCGAGGGAGGGCCGTCCGGGTCGAGCTTGCGGCGCTCGGCCGCCGGAATGATGCCGAACGGCTGCAGCAGCGCGCTCGTGACGGAGACGACGAGCGGCTCGATCGCCCCGCCCGGGCTGGCGTCGCCCGGCTCGATCGCGATCTCGTCGTGCCAGACGACGCGGCGCTCGGGCATGGCGAGCAGGCGGAGGCTGAGGACGCTCTGGCCCGTGGCGGTGCGAACGAGCCTCGGCACCAGCAGATAGTCGAGGTCGGCGCTCGCCTGTGCCGCAGCCGACATCGCGGCCGGTGCGGCCACCACGGTGATGTCCTCGAAGCGCGCCAGCGCGTTGGTGAGCCTGGCGTGCAGCGCATCCGGCGCCACCGCGGGGCCGCCTTCGGTCCCGACGACGGCGACGGGCTCGACCGCGAGCCACGGCTCGCCGGTGCGGCGCCGGGTCGGCCGGGGCGTGAGGGTCTCCTCGGCCGCGCTCAGAATCCGGTGCAGGTTCCAATGATCGATCAGCAGCACGTCGAAAAGGCCGTAGGCGACGACGGCGAGAACGGCGAGCCAGGCGGGTGTGAGCCGGAACCGGAACGGCAGGTCTGATCGCGCGGGCGTCGGCGGCAGCGGCGGCGCCGCGTCCGCAGCCGCCGGCGCGGGCGAGGCCGCCGGCTCGGCGGCGGGCGTCTTTTCGACCGTCGGTTCCGGCGCGGCCCACTCGGGCGACGGCGCGGGGGTCTCGACGCGGGTGAACACCGGCACGTAACGGCCGCGCGGCAGCGCGATGCGGACCGGATCGTCGCGACCGGCCTCCGCATAGTAGCGGTCGAGCTCCTGGCGCAGCCGCGCGGCCTCGGTGCGGACGATCGACTGGCTGTTCGGGTCGAAGCTCGCGTCGCGGCCCAGCGCCTCGACCGCGATCGTATACCCTTTGATCCGGTCGGCGTTCCCGGCCAGCGTCTGCGCCACGACCCAGCTCAGAAAGGAGGTAATCTGGGGCGAATCCCGAAAGCGCGCCGAGTCCGCGATGCGCGCGAGCGCCGCGGAGATTTCGTCATCCGAAGGACGCGTCGAAGGATCTTGCCCGAGCAAGTTTAATACATCCGAATTAGGTCGAGAAAATCGATCGGCTCGAAAGAGGACGCCGATCGATTTTCATCTTACTGACTCGCCGGGAAGCAGCTTTGAGATAGCGCATGTGACTTCGGGTTGAGAGCCGCTGGATTCAATCGAAGGTGCCCGCCGACCTTTGTGCGGCACGAAGAGACGCGGCAAGGCGCCTCGTGTGACTGTCATCTGACAGCCAACCGAACCCGAAAGTAACAAACCGGCAACCACGCCGGCCGAACCCTTCGCCCCGTCGACGAATCGACGATCGAGGGGGCGACGTGACTCACGACAGACGCAAGCGCGCCGAGGGGCGCGAGACGCGCACCCGGCGCGAAGGAACGGTGCTGTGCGTGCTGCGGGCGGACCTGCCGCGGCTGCGCAGCGTGCTCGACACCTATTCCCACTGCATGACCGAGCTGATGACGACCCTGTCGGGGCCGGCCGTCTCGTCCGACCGGCTTGCGGTGGTCGAGCGGCTCCGCCGTGACCACGACGCCGTGCTGGTCGACCTTTCGCGGCTGGTCGATCTCCTGGAGGGGCCGGGGTCGGCGGCGAGCGACGAGGCGCCGACCGGCGGGCTCGCCGCGGAGCGCGGCGGCGCGGCAGGGCTCGGCGTGGTCCGGGGCGGGCGCTGGCGAGACCGCGCCAAGCGACCGGTCGGCGCGCGGCGCCGGCGCTCCGGGGCGCAAGCCTGAACGCGGTGGGCCTGATCGAGGCAAGTCTTGTCGAAGCAGGTCTTGTCGAAGGATGTCCGAGCGTCGCGGCGGCGCCGCGGCCACACCGGACGGAGGGGACGATGTCATTGTCGAACGTCAAGATTCTTTACAAGATTCTGGCCTGCTTCGGGCTGCTGATGGCGGTCGTGGCCGGCGCCGTCTGGTTCACGGCCGCGCGGATGAACGAGATCGACAGGATCTCCGGCGACATCGTCGCGCACGACGTCGCCGGCATGAAGTCCGGGCTGCGCGCCAACCAGGAGGTGTTCAATCTCGGCCGGCTGGTTTGGCGGATCGTCGCGGAGACCGACCCGGCCGACATCCGCAAGACCGTTCAGGACATGGACGCCAATCACGCCCGGTTCCGGGAGCTGGTCACGGCCGGAGCGAAGGAGTTGCCGGGCTTCGCGCGCGCCTTCGAGGCGGCGGGTGAGAAGTTCGATGCCGTTCACCGCGACGCGGCCGCCGTCGCGAAGGCGGCGATGGCGGGCGACAACGCGACCGCACTGCAGCTCGCCAAGGCCATGGTGGCGAAGAACGATGCGCTGCGCGAGCACATGCGCGGCATCACGGCGGAGCTCGAGCGGTCGCTCCACGAGCGATCCGAACGGGAGTCGGCCGAGGTGGCTGACACCATCAAGACCACCATCGTGGCGATCGCGGTCGCGTCCCTTCTCGTGCTGGCGCTCGCCTGCGCGGTGGTCCAGTTCGGCGTCGCGAAGCCCCTCGGCGTGCTGTCGCGTACCATGGAGCGGCTCGCCGGCGGAGACTTCGCGGCCGAGGTCGCCGGCGCCGAGCGCAAGGACGAGGTCGGCCTGATGGCCCGCTCGGTCGCGGTGTTCAAGGAGAACGGGATCGAGGCGCAGCGGCTGCGGCGCGAGCAGCAGGAGGCCGAGGCCCGCACCGCGGCCGCCCGGAAAGCCGACATGGCCCGCATGGCGGACCAGTTCGAGGCGGCGGTCGGCACCATCGTGGGGGCCGTGTCGTCGGCCGCCACCGAGCTCGAGGCGGCCGCCGGCACGCTGTCGCGCACCGCGGAGACCACCCAGGAGCGCGCCGGCGCCGTCGCCGCCGCCTCCGAGCAGGCTTCCGGCAACGTCCAGAGCGTCGCCTCCGCCACCAACGAGCTGTCCGCCTCGGTGAACGAGATCAGCCGGCAGGTTCAGGAATCCACCCGCATCGCTTCGGAGGCGGTGCGACAGGCCGAGAGGACCGACGCGCGGATCGGCGAGCTGTCGCAGGCGGCCGGCCGCATCGGCGATGTGGTGAAGCTGATCACGGCGATCGCCGAGCAGACCAACCTCTTGGCCCTCAACGCGACCATCGAGGCGGCGCGCGCCGGCGAGGCCGGCAAGGGCTTCGCCGTGGTGGCCCAGGAGGTGAAGGCGCTGGCCGCCCAGACCGGCAAGGCGACCGGCGACATCTCGGCCCAGATCGCCGGCATGCAGGCGGCGACGCACGACTCGGTCGCGGCCATCAAGGAGATCGGCGGCACCATCGGCCGCATCGCCGAGATCGCCTCGACCATCGCGGCGGCCGTCGAGGAGCAGGGGGCGGCGACCGCGGAGATCGCCCGCAACGTCCAGCAGGCCGCGCAGGGCACCGGCGAGGTCGCCCGCAACGTCACCGACGTCAACCATGGGGCCGACGCGACCGGGGCGGCCTCGGCCCAGGTGCTGTCGTCGGCACAGTCCCTGTCGAAGGACAGCAACGCGTTGTCGCGCGAGCTGGCGACCTTCCTGGCCACCGTGCGGGCGGCGTGATCGCGGCGGGGCGGCATCGGCGCCGGCGCCGCCCGAGCGGTGGCGCCGGCGTGGTCCATGGAGGTGCGTTCGATGGCCGAGCCGGCCGCCTCGATATCCTATCGCGCCGTCTTCGTGAGCGCGCTCCTGGTCGGCGTGGTCGCGACGCTCGCGGTCGGCCTGTCGGTCTGGCAGAGCCGGACCGACGCCATCGCCCAGGCGGTGCGGGCCGACCGCAACACCGCGGGCTTCCTGGCCGGGCAGATCGAGCACGTCATCCGGGAGGTCGACGACGTCGTCCGCGACTATCGCGACCTCGCCGAAATCTTCGCGGTGACGTCGGGCGATGCCTTCGACGGGCAGTTCAGCGCCGGTGCACTGCAGGACTGGATGGCAGCGAAGGTCAGGGCGATGCCGCACAGCGTCCACATGGCGATCGCCGACGCGTCGGGGCGGGTGGTGAGCGCCTCGCGGCCGCCCATGGCGACCCCGACGGGGATCGCCGACACCGAATATTTCGAGGCGCTCCGCACCGCCGGACGCGACGATCTGCAGGTGTCGCCGCCGATCCGGATGCGCAGCACCGGGGAGTCGGTCGTCGTGCTGGCACGCCGCATCGCGGGTCCGGGGGGCACCTTCCGCGGCGTCGTGACGGTCAGCGTCGCCACGTCGTGGTTCGACCGCCTGTATCTGACGTCCGGCTTCCTGACGGACCAGACCTTCACGTTGTCGCGGCGTGACGGCACCGTGCTGCTGCGTTATCCGGCCGACGACACGAGCGCCGGCCGGCGGGTTCCGGCCGCCTCGCCGTGGTACGCGACGGTCGCGGCCGGCGGCGGCAGCTATCGCTCGGCGGTCGGCGTGTTCGACGGCGTCCCCCGCTGGGTGTCGGTGGCGCCGCTGCCGACCCTGCCGCTGGTGATCGCCGTGACCTCGCCGGAGACGGGGGTGCTGGCCGCCTGGCGGGCTCGCTCGGCCTATGCGGTCACCGGCGCCCTGACGCTGCTCGCCTTCCTGCTGGTCCTCCTCGTCGTGCTCGCCCGCGAGCTCCGCCAGCTCGCCGCCGCCCGCCGCGTCGCCGCCGCGCGCTCGGCCTCGCTCGCCCGCACGAACACCCGGCTCGAGGACACCAACGCCCAGTTCGCCGCGACGCTGCGGGCGATGTCGCAGGGCCTCTGCATGTTCGACGGCGACGGCCGGCTGCGGGTCTGCAACGAGGCGTTCCGTCGCATCTGGCGGCTGCCCGCCGAGCTCGGCCCCGGCTGGCCTCGCGACGCCGTGCTGGCCGAGCGCAGCCGGCTGGCGAAGCGGCTGCTCCGGGCCTTCGATCGGGTGGACGGGGTATCGGCGCCCGGTGCCGAGCGCCCCCCGACCGCGCTCTTCGAGCTCGAGGACGGGCGCGTGATCGCCGTGACCGAAGGACCGACCGGCGACGGCGGCTGGCTGGAGACGCACGACGACGTCACCGACCGGCACCGCCACGAGGAGCGCATCGCCTTCCTGGCGCGCTACGACTCGCTCACCGGCCTGCCCAACCGCGCGACCTTCCTGGACCGGCTCGAGGCCGCCGCGCTCGCGCTCGGCACCGACCGCGCCGCCTTCGCGGTGCTGATGATCGACCTCGACCGGTTCAAGGAGATCAACGACTCGGTCGGCCACACGGTCGGCGACGTGGTGCTGCGGCAGACCGCGTCGCGGCTCGCTCAGGCGGCGCGCGGCGACGACACGCTGGCGCGGCTCGGCGGCGACGAGTTCGCCGTGATCCGCACCGTCCGGGCGAGCCGCTGCGCCGACGAGACGGCGGAGGCGGCAGTCCGCTCGGCCCGCGAGGAGGCGGAGGCGCTGGCCCAGCGCATCGTGACGCTGCTCGCCGTCCCGCACCGGATCGACGGCGCCCCGCATGTCGTCGCCGCCAGCATCGGCATCGCCGTCGCGCCGCAGGACGGCGTCGATCCGGCCGACCTCCTGAAGAAGGCCGACCTCGCCCTCTACCGGGCCAAGGCGGTCGGCACCGGTCGGTACGTCCACTACGATCCGGTGATGTCGGAGGAGGTGGAGGCGCGCCGAAGGCTGGAGGCTGAGATCCGCCGCAGCCTCCACGACGGCGACTTCCGGCTGCACTATCAGCCGATCGTCGACATGGCGACCGGCCGCGTCGCGGCCGTGGAGGCGCTGGTGCGCTGGCAGCATCCCGACCGCGGGCTCCTGTCGCCGCAGGAGTTCATCCCGCTCGCCGAGCAGTCGGGCCTGATCGGGCCGCTCGGCGACCACGTGCTGCGCGCCGCCTGCGCCGAGGCGGCGGGCTGGCCCGGCGACCTCAAGGTCGCCGTCAACGTCTCGGCCGCGCAGTTCGGCAATCCCGGGCTGTTCGACGACATCGCCCGGGCGCTCGCCGCGACCGGCCTGCCGCCGCGGCGCCTGGAGATCGAGATCACCGAGACGGTGCTGCTGGAGAACGAGGAGCGCAACGTCGCCGTGCTGCGGGCGCTCGCCGATCTCGGCATCGGCGTCGCGCTGGACGACTTCGGCACCGGCTACGCCTCGCTCGCCTATCTGGTGACGTTCCCGTTCAGCAAGCTCAAGATCGACCGGCGCTTCACCGGCGACATCCTGACCCGGCGCGAATGCGCCGCCATCGTCTGCTCGGCGGCGACGCTCGGCCTGAGCCTCGGCCTCACCGTCGTCGCCGAGGGCGTCGAGACGGCGGACCAGCTCGAGGTGCTGCGGCTCACCGGCGTCACCCAGGCGCAGGGGCTTCTGTTCGGCGCACCGATGTCGGCCGAGGCGATCGCCCGGCGGCTCGGCAGCGAGATGTTCGCGGACGATCGTGCAAGGACCGTGGGCGAAGGGGCGGCGTGATCCTCTTTCGCCTGGGCGGATCGTTCAGGAGGACGACGAGCAACGTCGGAGCAAGAACTGCACCGAAGCCGTTCCGGCAAATCTAGAGCGGTTTTCGGTGTGGCTGAATCGCCGGGGGATTCCCTGGGCGGGTGA
>NZ_JBHUIW010000054.1:0-9599 GCF_042682915.1 Rhodoplanes azumiensis
AATCAGACCTTCCGCTACCCCGAAACCGCCGTTAACCCGAGTTCGGTGCCCTGGAACCGCTCCGGCCGCCTTTGAAAAGCGCGGCCCAAGCCGATAAATAGAGGGCATGTCCGCGGCCTTTCCGTCTCCCGACCACGACCATGCCGGCTGTTCGGCCTCCGTGCTGGCGCATGCCGAGAGCCTGTGCAAGGAGCGCCAGGAGCGCCTGACCCCGATGCGGCGGCAGGTGCTCGCGGTGCTCGCCTCCAGCCACAAGCCGCTCGGTGCCTACGAGATCCTCGAGCTGGTCGCGCCCGGCGGGCCGCGGCCGGCGCCGATCACGGTCTATCGCGCCCTCGACTTCCTGATCGCCCAGGGCCTCGTCCACCGGATCGAGAGTCGCAATGCGTTCCTCGCCTGCTCGCACAGCCATGCCTCGGGCGCGCTGGTCGCCTTCCTGATCTGCGAGCGCTGCGGCGCGGTGGGCGAGGCGCCGTCGACGGCGATCGCCGATGCCATCAAGGCCTCGGCCGGACAGCAGGGCTTCACCCCGAAGATCTCGGTGATCGAGGTGACGGGCGTGTGCAGCCACTGCGCCGCCGCCGACGCCTGAGCGCCGTCGTCGCCGCCACCGGCCATCCGGCGCGCCGGAGCCGCGCGGCCGCCCCGTCTCGATCTCAGCCCCAGCCCCAGCCCCAGCCAGGACCATGCCGTGCCCGCCCGCCCGCTCGACGCGCTCGCGACCGTGACGATCGTCGCTCTCAGCGTGAGCTGGGGCCTCAACCAGGTCGCCATCAAGGCGGCGCTGCCCGACATCCCGCCGCTGATCCAGGGGGTGATCCGCTCCTCCGGAGCGCTCGCCATGCTGCTCGCCTGGTGCGCGATGCGCCGCGTCCCGCTGTTCTCGCGCGACGGCAGCTTGCCGGCCGGCCTCCTCACCGGGCTCCTGTTCGGGCTCGAGTTCGTCATGATCTACCGCGGCCTCCTGATGACCACGGCGAGCCGCGGCACCATCTTTCTCTACACGGCGCCGCTGTTCGTGGCGCTCGGCGGGTCGTTCTTCCTGCCCGGCGAGCGGCTCGGGCGGCTGCAGTGGCTCGGTCTGGTGACGGCCTTCGTGGGCGTCGCGGTGGCGATCGGGGTGCCGCATCTCCTCGCCCCGGCGAGCGCCGCCGGCGACGCAGCGGCGCTGGCCGCAACCGAGGCGAGCACGCTGGCCGGCGACGCGCTCCTGCTCGTCTCGGCGGTGTTCTGGGCGGCCACCACGCTGGTGGTGAAGGGCTCGCGCCTCGTCCATGTCGCGCCGGAGAAGACGCTCGGCTACCAGCTCGCCGCCTCGATCCCCATCTTGGGGCTCGCGGCGCTGGCGTTCGGGGAGACCGTCGCGGGCGTGCCGCGCCCCGCGGCGACCGGATGGCTCGCCTATCAAACCATCTGGGTGGTCGGAATCACCTATGGGCTGTGGTTCGCCCTGGTGAAGCACTATTCGGCCAGCCGTCTTTCGGCCTTCACGTTCCTCACCCCGTTGTTCGGGGTGTTGGCCGGGCATGTCGTGCTCGGAGATGCTATAGACTGGCCGTTCGCCGTGGCGGCCGCCCTGGTGGTCGCCGGGCTGGTGCTGGTGAACCGCCCCCGCCGCGCCGGCGAAGCCGCCCCTCCGGGCGGAACACCGGCCGGGACGAACGAGTCGCGTTGACGCCGGCATGCGGGTCTGGCACTCCGCAGCCGTTGCATTTTCGGGAGTTGCACGATGAGCGATCCGGCCCTGAGCCAATCGGCGGTCAGCGAACTGGCAGGTCCGGCGCCGCGCCGCGAGACGGTGGGCGTGAAGGTCGGCAACGTCACGGTCGGCGGCGGTGCTCCGATCGTGGTGCAGTCGATGACCAACACCGACACGGCCGACGTCGCCGCGACGGTCGCGCAGGTGACGGCGCTGGCCCGTCAGGGCTCCGAGATCGTCCGCATCACGGTCGACCGCGACGAGGCGGCCGCCGCCGTGCCGCACATCAAGGAGCGCCTGCTCAAGGCCGGCATCGACGTGCCGCTGGTCGGCGACTTCCATTACATCGGCCACAAGCTGCTCGCCGACCATCCGGGCTGCGCCGAGGCGCTCGACAAGTACCGCATCAATCCCGGCAATGTCGGCTTCAAGGACAAGCGCGACAAGCAGTTCTCCTCGATCGTCGAGATGGCGATCAAGCACGGCAAGCCGGTGCGCATCGGCGCCAACTGGGGCTCGCTCGATCAGGAGCTGCTCACCCATCTGATGGACGAGAACGCCAAGCTCGCCGCGCCCAAGGACGTGCGCGCCGTCACCCGCGAGGCGATGGTGCAGTCGGCGCTGCTGTCGGCGGCGCGCGCCGAGGAGATCGGCCTGCCGCGGAACCGCATCATCCTGTCGGCCAAGGTGTCCGCGGTGCAGGATCTGATCGCCGTCTATCAGGAGCTCGGCCGCCGCTCGAACTACGCCATCCATCTCGGCCTCACCGAGGCCGGCATGGGCTCGAAGGGCATCGTCGCCTCGTCGGCGGCGCTCGGCATCCTCCTGCAACAGGGCATCGGCGACACCATCCGGGTGTCGCTGACGCCGGAGCCGGGCGGCGACCGCACCCTCGAGGTGAAGGTCGCGCAGGAGATCCTGCAGACCATGGGCTTCCGGGTGTTCGTGCCGTTGGTCGCCGCCTGTCCGGGCTGCGGGCGCACGACCTCGACGACGTTCCAGGAGCTGGCCAAGGACATCCAGAGCTTCATCCTGACCTCGATGCCCGAGTGGAAGACCCGCTATCCGGGCGTCGAGACGCTCAATGTCGCCGTGATGGGCTGCATCGTGAACGGGCCCGGCGAGTCCAAGCACGCCGACATCGGCATCTCGCTGCCCGGCACCGGCGAGCAGCCGACCGCCCCGGTCTTCGTCGACGGCAAGAAGGTCGCGACCCTGCGCGGCCCAACGCTCGCGGCCGACTTCCAGGCCATGGTGATCGACTACATCGAGCGCCGCTGGGGCACCGGCGCGCGGACGGCCGCGGAGTAGGGCGGGCCGTATCACCCGGAACGTCTGATCAACTCCTCGATTCGCTTCAGTGCCTTGCTCAGTGAAGGAGCGCGGCCGGAATCGGCCGCACGCTCGGGGCTCCACAATCGATCCGCAAAACCAGAGAGCCAAGCTCCCAGAGCCGGGCCTCCCTCCAGGCCCGACCGCGGGTCTGGAACGAGTTCGCGACGGATTTCGGCAACACGAGATTTTCGGGCGAGGTCTACGATCGAGCTTTTCGGGCGAATGAGCGTTTCGGGATCAGACGGAACGTATTTCTCCTCGACGCCAAGGGCTCGGGCAAATGCGCGTCGGTCCGCCATCAGCCAAGCTTCGGCGGCATGGACGACGATGCGGAAACACATGGCCTCCTCTCGCTCCGGGAGGAGGCGTCGAGCGAGTTCACCGGGACAGGGGGCGTCTTGATCCATGTCCCGAAGTGCGAGAACAGGGCCCCAACGGGCGGCAATGTTCATTCCCCGCAGTCGCGAATCCAGACTGTCCTTGCCGCGACCACGTCTCGGCGTGACGTAGTCGGTTCCCGGTTCGCCGCCGGCAGCCCGGATCAGCACCCGCGCAATCGCTGCGTCGGTCGGACCTTCGCCGATGTAATCGACCCTAATTGGCGACATCGAGCTGCGCCAGCGTCTCGAGTTTGTCGGCTTTTGCGAGGGGGAGGACTGCGGCGCCGACGGTCCATCCGGCTTCTCTGACCTGGGCGGCCACCCGGGGATTGTCGGCTGCGGTCTCGATGGTCGTGCCACTTTGGCCGACGACGAGCCGATGGACCTCCTGTAAGCCAACGCCAGGTGAGTCAAGCATCGCAAACGAGTGAGTGGTGGAAATCACTTGCCGGCCGGAAAGGCGCTGCGCTCGAGTAATCATGGCCGGAATCTGAGCGGATATTGCATCGTGAAGTGAAAGTTCTGGTTCTTCTAGAAGCAAAGGGCCGCCTTTTTCTGTGATCGACCATAGAAATCCAATTAATCGCAGCGTTCCGTCCGAAAAGACCTCTTCACTTTGCTTCGAAGCATTCGGCCGCCAATGCTCGTACGATGCCAGCAGGTGGGGGCGACCTTGGTTGTCGTCTTCCAACTGGAGATCCCTGAATTGGGGCACGGCAATCTGCAACGCCGCGGAAATTCTTCTGAGACGCGGTTCCCGTGTCTTTTTAGGCATATCCTTTATGCGCTGGAGGAGGTCGCCTCCATAAGGATCCTCGTCCTTTTGTGCGCGCTGAGGATCGCGCACGATCTGAGGAACGACGTGCAGGTATCTGATCGATGCAAAAAACTCGACGAGTTCGCGGAATTCTTTGTTTTGTCCGACCTGCTCTAATTTTGTTTGGGTAAACTGCAACGCATCGTCGTCGCCAGCGAGCCTTTGGTGCCGGATGGTCTTTCCATTTGGCAGGCGAACGATCTCCTGCAGGACCGTCGCGAATTTCTCCGAGCCCTTCCGTCCGAATTGGAGCTGATATCCCCAGCGGTTCGGCGTCTCGTCGGTTCCGACATCGACGTCGAGCTCGACATAGCTCGGATTGCGGGCCTCCAGACACCGCACAGCGGAGAGTCCGCTCAGGGCTGCTGCCGTTGGTGATGTCGCTGCGCCCGAGGCGGGCCGCGACCGACTCGCGAGTGCGGTTGCCAATCCGCCCGTCGGCTTTGCGAGATCGCGAAGAAACCGGAGGGCGTCCAAGAAGTTCGACTTTCCAGATGCGTTCGGGCCGACAAGAAACGCCCGTGAACTGAGGTTGACCTCTGCTGATCGGAAGTTGCGCCAGTTCGTCAGCTTTACCCGAGTAAAGCGCAGGGCTTTTGCGGCAGTTTTCATTATACGATGCCTGCTATGGAAGTTATGCGTCTCTGGTCTTTGCTGTCGCCGTCTCGCAAGTGGCGCAACCGCATGTTCGGAGTGCGCGGCGAAGACCGGGCCGCAATGAGTCGGGCGGATTTCAAAACAGTGTAGCGCGGAGGCCGGGAGCGCGAAACCGGGCCGCCCCCGACGAGGCTAGGCTTCGCTTGGCTGATGAGAATAACGGGAGGGGTGGGGCGGCCATCCATGTCGCGATCGGCCGCGACCTCGCGATCGCATGCACGTATGCGCATCTTGATCCATCTCAAGCCGTTTCTCGCGGCGGCGCGGTATAGGGCCGGGATCGCCGGGTGGGCCGCCGCGATCGCGGCGGGACCGCGCCGGCGCCGCGTCGCCCTGGCGCGACAGTCGCCCCGGCGCGAAACAAGAACACGGACGGAGATCTGGCCCATGCTGAAGATCGCGGTGCTCGTCTGGATGGTTCTCGGCATCACACTCGCCGGTGCGTTGGTGGTCGCGATCGTCAGCGTGCCGTCGCTCTACGACCAGGGCATGCGGCTGATCCCGATCGTCGCGGCGGCCGGCTTCGTCGTCGCCATCCCGTTCGCGTTTCTCATCGCCAAGAAGATCGATCAGCTTACCGCCAAGCGCGCTTGACCGGCGCCTCCCGTGACGAGCGCGCCTGACGCGCAGTCGTCGCCCGAAGCTCCGAATCCGGGGCTGGATCCGGTTCGCGGACCGTCCGGTCCGCCCCCCCGGCATGACGAGAGCGGCGCGGGCCGCGGGCCGTGGCGCGCGCGCCGGCTCGGCGTTGCGCCGTATTAGCAAGGATTTCACGACTCTCCGGTAGGGTGCTCCGACCGGCCGCGCGGCGCGCGGACGGGCGCCGCCCTGCGGCGCGGTCCCTCGTGCCCCCGAACCCGGAGACCCGCCGTGCCGCTCCTGCACCGCCTCGCCCACGCCGTTTCTCGGTCCTGGCAGACGATCCTGCCGGTCCTCGTCATCCTGGTCGCCGCGCTGTGGCTCGTGATGTTCCGCGAAAACCCGGCGAGCGAGCAGGCGATGTTCGCCGCGCTGCTGATCATCTACATGGTCCATCAGATCGAGGAGCATCTGTGGCCGGGCGGTTTCCGCCAATACGCCAACGCGCATGTGTTCAAGACCGGCCGCGACGACTGGCCCGTGGACGAGGCCGGCGTCGCGCTCGTCAACATCGCCTGGGTGTGGCTGCCGATCGGCCTCGCGGCACTGTTCCCGGAGACGCTGCGCTGGCTCGGCCTCGGCTGGGTGGGGCTGACCTTCGTCAACGGCCTGTCGCATATCGGCACGACGGTGCGGTTCCGCGGCTACAATCCGGGCCTCGTCACCTCGATCGCGATCTTCCTGCCGTTCACGGTCTGGGTCTTCGCCACCGAGTTCTTGCGCGGCACCCTGAGCGGGGCCGAGATCGCCGGCCTCGTGGTCGCGGGCGTGCTGCTGCACGTCCCGATCGCGGCGCTGTTCGTGATCCCCTATCGGCGCCGCACGCCCGCGCTGGTGTGACGGTCCGTCGCGACGTGCGTCGCGGCCGGCGTGCCGCGGCGCCGCGCACTCAGCCTTTCAGGAACATCACGCCGATCTGGCGGTCGTCGCGGCGCACGATGCGGCAGCGGCGCTGGAACAGGAGCAGGAACTCGGACGGCATGTCGATCGGGTTGGGCACGGTCAGCTTGGCGCCGCCCGACGAGATGTCGCAGATCATGCAGCTCTGCAGCGTCGAGCCGTCGCACGGATCGAAGAAGGCCGGGTAGTGCACCTCGAACCGGGGGCTCCGGCGCAGCTCACGCAGCTTGTTCTGCTGCTGACGGAAGAAAACCATTGCTGATACGCCTCGTGTCGCCGGCGCCGCGCGTCGCGTCGCCGTGGTCGAGGCGATCTTGGGCGCCCCGCGCTAAGCGCCGGCAAAGCGCGTCCGTAAGATTTCGACGCGTGTTTTTCGGACAATGCGAGGAAATTTGCGGAGCGGGGACGCCGATGTCCTTCGACGCCGCGCCGTGTGCTGCGCGCTCCCTCTCTCTCCCCGGCAGAGGGCTTTGCAGAATTCGGCATCCCGGGGCGCGGACCGCAGGTCCGCGAGCCCGGGATCCATAACCGCGGTGCAGGTGGCTTACGACAGACAGGGCGTATGGATCCCGGGCTCGGCGCTTGCGCGCCGCCCCGGGACGACCGAGCAAATCTGCGACGCTCTCCGCCGGGGAGAGGTGAAGAAGAGCGCCGCGCGTTCTCCGCCTGATCTGATCAGACCCGGTCCCGCCTCACAGTTTCAGTTGCCGTGCCGCCTCGACGGCGGCCTGGCGCTTGGACGCCATCTCGGCGTCGAGCGTCTGCTCGCTCCGGGCGATCTCGGCGAGCCGGTCCTCCTGCGCCTTGAGCGTGTCGACGTAGCGGCGGCCGAGATCGGAATTCGCGCCGATCGACTGCAGGTTCCGCCGCAGCCGCTCCTGGTCCTCGCCGATGCGCTTGCGCTCCGCCTCGAGCCGCGACCGCTCGGCCCGCGCCCGGTTGATCTCGCCGACCAGCGCGCCGAGCTTGAGCACCGTCTCCTTCACGGCCGGCGTCTCGTTCTCCAGGCCACGGATGCGCGCCAGAATCTCCTCCGGAGCGTAATCGGTCAGCACCACGGTCTGGCGATCGGTGCGCTCCAGCACCAGCGACGCCTTGGTGGTCTGGCCCTTCGGCGCCTTGACGGCGAGGCGCAGGCGCGTCGGCGTCTCCTCGACGCCCTTGCTGCCCTCGGCCGGCGACCAGCCGTCGGCGCGGGCCTCCTCGACGACGATCTCGCGGTCCTCGTCGGCGGGCGCCACGATCTCGTAGGCGAGGGTGCGGCGCGACCGCGTCGTCAGCGTCAGCGTCCCGTCGACCGCCTTGCCGAGCGTGGTGCGGCGCACGCCCAAATCCTCGCGGCGGATGTCGGTCTTGGCGTCGAGCGCGAAGGTCACGTACTTGAAGGTGCCGCGGGCGAGCAGCGGAAGCTGCGCGTCGCCGACGAAGTTCGCGGTCCCGTCGGCGCCGCCGTCGAAGGCCGTGACGATGCCGGCCGGCAGGCTCGCCTCGCCGTCGTTGCGGATGCGCAGCGCGGCGAGCGGGCGGCGCGCCGAGACCTCGGGCTGGTAGAGGAAGGTGCGGGTCGCCGTCACCTCACGGTCGACGAACGGCACCATCACGGTGTGGCCGGTGGCGACCGTCACCTTGGCCGGGAAGCGGTAGAGGAGCTGGGTGGCCGCCTCCTCGGCCTCGGCGGCCTGAGCGGCGCCGGCGAGCGCATCGGCCTCGGCCGGCGGCGGCGCCGCGGCCGGGGCGGACATCGCCGGGGCCATCAGCCGCTGCATCTGGCCGACCTGCGGCGCCGGCATCGTCTCGCGCCGGGCGAGCGCCGTGCCGGCCGCCTTGGCCCGCGGGCCCGGACGGCTCTCGGTGGCGTCCGAGGCGTCGTCGGGGCGCGGCAGCACGCGCGCCGCGGTCGTCACCGGAACCTCGATGCGGTCCGTGTAGAAGGCCGTGTAGAGCTGCTGCTTCAAGGCCACCGGGTTGCCCGAGACCAGCACCAGCTCGACGTCCGTCCAGTCGCCGCCGGTGAGGTTCTCGACCACGGCCCAGCCTTGCAGCCGGGCCTTCCCGCCCTCCTTGGGCAGCACCAGCCGATACGAGGTCTTCCACACCGGCGCCGCGACCACGTAGCCGAGCCCGACCGGGCGGTTGCCGTCGCCCAGGAAGCCGATCGACAGGGTGCGGCGATCCTTGGCGCGGTTCTGCGATTGTCCGGCCAGCGCCCGCTCGATCTGGACGCGGGTCTCCGGGTCCGTGAAGCGCAGCGCGGTGAGATCCTCGAGCACCGCGGTGACGAGACCGCGCGCCGTCATCAGCGCGAGGCGGTGGCGCGTCACCGTGCCGCCGCCGTTCGGAAGCGCCGTCTCCTCCGGCTCGACCCGGAACACGCGGCCGGTGGCGTTCACCGGGCCGGCGATCTCCACCTCGGTGCCGACCAGGGCGTTGAGCAGCGCCGACGGCGAGGCGAGCGCCTCCGGCCCGAACGGCAGGTCGCGGAACAGCTCGGCGAGCGGGGTCTTGCCGGGCAGGCTGACGGCGCCGATGCCGCCGGCGCGGTCGAACACGGTGAGGCTCTTGAGGAGGTCGTCGACCTGGTCGAGCCGCACCGGCAGCTCCACGGTGGCGCCGCCGTTCACGGTCCCGGCATGGATGAACTGGGCGAGGCCGGCCGAGGACAGCACGACCCGCTTCAGCGGCAGCTCGGCCGCGTCGGCCGCACCGAGGCCGGCGAGGGCCGGCGCGACCAGAAGCGCGGCGGTCGCGAGCAGGGCCGTGCGGAACGGCAGGGCCGTGCGGCGCGACGCCGTGCACGGCGAAGAGGCCGGCGCGAAAGGCGGGCGGCGGCCGGCGGAGCGAAACCTATGGTGCAGGGGCATCTGACGATCCCGTCGCTGACCGCCCCGTCGCGCCGGCCGATCCGGCCGCGAGGGCGGTGTCACCGGCGGTACCGAAGACCCGAACCTGGGCGCCCGAAGGGCGGGCGCATGATGCCGATGTGACGACGGCGCCGGCACGCGGTTGGTGTGCGGCGTGGGGGCAGGGGTTCGATGGGGAGGGACGGCAGTTTGCCCCGCCGCGGGCCGTCGGGACGTGAGGGGCGAGGATAACTCCTTGGTCATCCCGGGGCGCGGACCACGGCTGTCCGGCACGGATTGTGCTTTATGCGGCGAGCCTCGGTTGGTGGCGC
>NZ_JBHUIW010000055.1:0-7492 GCF_042682915.1 Rhodoplanes azumiensis
GCCTCCTGCCGCCCCGAGTCAATCCGTCGCAACAAGATCTGTGCATGCCGTAGCCCGCGCGCGGGGGAGAAGCGGGGAGGCGGGTGCCAAGTGCGCCGGCATTCGCGGCGTACCCCCCTCCCTGTCCGTCCCCCACAAGGGGGGAGGGAGCGCCAGGACCGACAGGCCTGCTGTGCCGGGCTTGTGTCATCCCTCGTCGGGCTCGATCGTCAGGGCTCGGCCGCCGCAGTTGAGGAAGGCGCGGCTGCGGCAGGTGAGGACGATCATCTGCTGCTTCTCGGCGGCCTGGGTGAGCACGTCGAACATCCGCTCGATGCGGTCGTCGTCGGAGAAGACGAGCGAGTCGTCGAGCACCACGGGCACGGCCTGGCCGCGCTCGGCGAGCAGCCGCCCGAGCGCCAGCCGCACGATGATGGCGACCTGCTCGCGGGTGCCGTCGGAGAGCTGGGTGAACGGCTCGCCGGCGCCCGCCCGGGTCAGCGCGTCGATCGAGAAGCCGGTGTCGAGCGCCGCCTCGGCGCCCGGAAACAGCGCGTGCAGATACGGCCGCATCGCGGTCTTCACCGGCCCGAGATAGCTGTCGCGGGCGGCACGGCGGCTCTCGGTCAGCGTGTCGCGCAGCAGCCGCAGCGCCGCCAGCCGGCGCTCGATCGCGGCGACCTCGGTCTCGGCGAGCGCGAGCGTCTCGGCGGTCTCGGCCTCGCGCTCGCCCAGGCCCTCGCCGCCCCGGGTGGCGACGCGGCCCTGCAGGTTGGCGATCTCGCGCTCGACCTCGGCGAGACGTTTCTCGCGACCGTCGATCGCCTGGGTCAGGCGCTTCACCCGCGCCTCGAGGGCGACACGGCTGTCGGCGGTCGGCACCGCGGCGCGCAGCTCCTTTGCCCGCGCGGCGGCGGCCTCGAAGCCGGCGCGGGCCTGCGCCGCGTCGGCGGCGAGCCGCGCCAGCCGGTCGACGCGCCGGTCGTCCGGGCAGATCGCGAGATCCTCGGCGAGCTTGCCCTGCTGATCGGCGAGGTCGAGCTGCGCCGCCTGCAGACGCAGCGTCTCGGCCTCCGTCTCGCTGCGCGCCGCGAGCACGGCCGACTGCGCGTCGGCATGGGCGCGGCGCAAGCGATCGCGCGCCGCCTCCGCCTCGACCCGGGCTCGCACCAGGGCGTCACGATCGGGCAGGGCGGTGCCGTCGAGGCCGGCCGCGACGCCGGCGTCGAGGCTCGCCTGCGCCTCCGCGAGCGCCCGTTCCAGCGCCGCGATGCCGTCCTCCTTGGCCCCCTTGGCAGGCACCGGCGCGATCGCGGCCAGCTCGGCCGCGAGGCCACGTCCCTCGGTCTGCAGATCCGCCACCTTGGCCCGGCGCTCGTGCGCCTCGGCGAGCGAGGCGACCCCGGCCGTGCGCAGCGCCGTGTCGAGCGCCTGCCGGGCGGCGTCGATCGCGGCGTCGTCGTCGGAGGCCGCCGGCACGACCTCGATCGTCGCGAGATCGCCGACCGCGATCGTCAGCGGCGTCACGGCGGCGACGTCGCGCGTGCCGTCCACCGTAGCGTCCGCGCAGGTGATGCGGCCGCGACCGGCCGGTGCGACCGTGATTCTCACCCGTGGCGCCTTCGCCTCGGCGCGGGCGCGGGCGGCATCGAGCGCCTGCATGGCGGTCTCGATCGCCTGGATGGCGTCCGCCGGGACCGCGATGGTCGTGATCAGATGCCTGATGCGGGCGATCGCCTCGCGCAGCTCGCGCGCCTGTCCGAGCCGCGTCGACAGCTCCGCCACGCGCTCGGCCTCGCGCGCCGCGATCTCCTGCCGCCGCGCCCGGTCGACGGTGCGCTCAGCCGCGGCGAGCTCCTTCGCAAGCGCCGCGAACGCCTGCTCCTGTGTCGCGAGGCGGGCCGCCTGGGCGGCCCTTGCGTCGGCCTGCTCGGCGACGCGTCGGGTCAGCGTCGCGATCTTGTCGCGGGTCTTGGCGATGCGCTGGTCGAGCCCGATCAGCTCCTCGTGGCTCTTGCGGGCGCGGTCGAGCGCCAGCTCGCGCTGCGCCACCTCGGTCTCGGCCTGCTGGGCCGCCTGCTCGGCCTTCACGGACTGGTCGCGCTCGGCGAGCGCCGCGTCGCGGTCGGACTTCTGGCGGGCGATCTCGGCCGGATCGGCCAGCATGTCGCGCTCGCGCAGCTTGTCGGCGAGCGCGGTCCGGTCGGCCTCGAGGCCGGCCAGCGTCGCCCGCAGCGATGCCAGCGTCGCCTCCGCCTCGGCGCGGCGGTCGAGGGCGGCCTTCCAGGCGCCGCCGACCTTGGGCTGGCCTCTGGCGGTCTCGTCCAATGCGAGCTGGTCGGTCACGCTTTTCAGCACGCGCTCGCCGCGTTCGCCCCCCAAGACCTCGCCGACCTCGGCCTCGATGACGCGGGACAGCAGGGCGCGGGTGCCGTCGCTCGGGGTCGCCGGGGTGAACGACTGGCCCTGCCGCACCCACAGGAGCCCGAACGCCGCCTCTTCGGCGGCCGAGGTGCCGGGCGAAAGATCGAGCGCCGTCCACACCGCCTCGTCGGCGGCGCGGCCGTCGGCGACCAGGGCGCCGTTCTTGAGGAGCTTGGCGCCGGTGGCGCGCAGGAACGACTTCTTCAGGAGAAACTCGGCGCCGCCGCGCTGGAAGCCGACCTCGACGCAGGCCGGCAGCTCCGCCCCGAGAGTCTCCAGCCGGCGGATCTCCTCGGTCTTGCTGCCGTGGCGGGCGAACAGCGCCAGCGTGAGGGCGCGGAACAGCGTCGACTTGCCGGCCTCGTTCGGCGCGCACAGGAGATTGAGCCCGGCGCCGAGGCCACGCACGACGTGGCGGGTGCGGAAGCGGCCGACGCCCGAGACGGCGAGATGCGTGATGATCATGACCGCGCCCTCACGCCGTCGCTTCGAGATAGAGGGCGAGCAGCGCGTCCTCGGCGATCTGCCGCTCGGCCGCCGTAAGCGCCGGGTCGGCGGCGCGCGCCTTCAGGCGCTCGGCGACCCGGCGCAGCACGCCGTCGAAGTCGATGCGCTCGAGGTCGGCGGCGTCGGGCCGGATGGCGAGCGACAGCGCCGTGGCGAGATGGAACACTGACGCCTGCAGCCGCTCCAGCCACTCGTCGAGCGTCCGGCGTGCCGCGATCGAGAGCGCACCGCCGATCTTCAGCCGCAGCACCAGCTTCGAGACGGGATCGTGCGCGTTGCGCAGCACCGCCTCGCGGGCGGCGAGCGTGTCGGTGTCGGCGAGGTCGAACGTGTCGGTGGCCCAACGATAGGTGCCGACCGGACGTGGCTCGACGGTCGGCGGGGCGCCGGCCTGCGCGATGCCGACGACGAGGGCGGTCCCGACCGGCTGGCTGTCGTGGCGGTCGGGCTCCGGCGTGCCGGCGTACCAGGTGCGCGGGCCGATCTGGCGGGTGCGGTGCCAGTCGCCGAGCGCCAGGTAGTCGAGGCCGGCCTTCTCGGCGCGGCCGGGATCGATCTGGTTCGCCGCCTCGCCCTCGTCGTCCGGCGTGCCGAAGCGGGTGACGGCGCCGTGGGCGAGGCCGATGCGGATCGCGCCCTCCGGGGTCGCGGTGTCGTCCATGCGGGCGGTGAGGTCGCGGGTCTCGTGCCGGCTGGTCAGCGGCGCGGGCAGCAGCACGGCGCCGTCGCCGAGGGCGACCGGCTCGGGCGAGACGTGGACGCGCACGTTGGCCGGCAGGCCGAGGGCGACGAGCCGCTCCCATGGCCCGCCCGGCCGATGGGCGTCGTGGTTGCCGGGCAGCAGGTGCCAGCCGACCCCCGCGAAGCCGCGCATGCGCTCGATGGGCGCGCGCAATGTCACGTTGGTCGGGCTGTCGCTGTCGAACACGTCGCCGGCGACCAGGACGTGGCCGCAGCCCTCGGCGACGGCGAGTCGGCCGATCGCTTCGACGGCGTCGAGCCGCGCCGCCCGGAACGCCTCCGCCTTGTCGCCGAAGCGGACGAAGGACTTGCCGATCTGCCAGTCGGCGGTGTGGACGAAACGCATGGACCCGCTCACCCTCGGTCATTCCGCGGCGCAGGCCAAAGGCCTGCGAATCCGGAATCCAGCCATCATGGCCGGGCCCGCGGCTGGATTCCGGGTCCGGCGCTTCGCGCCGTCCCGGAATGACGACGTTCGGCGAAGCGTGGGCGCGGCGCGCCGAATCGCGGCCGCGATCCTAGCGCATTCGCGGTTTGTTCGGTGGTGCCGGGCGCTGTTCGGGGACGCTGTCCACCGCCGAGACGGATCTCGTGGATGCGGCAATGCCTTCGGCCATCGAGCACCGGCGGGCCGAGCCGATATCTACCGCCCCGTCGCCCGCTCCGCCTGGGCCACCAGCCAGGCCATGATCTCGGCGCTCTCCTGCACGGTGCCCAGCCGGCCGGAGCGGCCGGAATGGCCGGCCCCCATGTCGGTCTTGAAGACGATCTCGCGGTCGTCGGTCTTGGTGGCGCGCAGCCGCGCGACCCATTTGGCCGGCTCGGCGTAGCGCACCTGGCTGTCGTGCCAGCCGGTGGTGACGAACATGGCCGGATAGGCCGTCGCCGTGACGTTGTCGTAGGGCGACCACGCCCGCATGCTCTCGTACTCGGCCGGGTTCTTCGGGTTGCCCCACTCGACCCATTCCAGCGTGGTGAGCGGGATCGACGGGTCCGACGTGGTCGTCACCACGTCGACGAACGGCACCTCGGCGACGATCCCGGCGAACAGGTCGGGCCGCAGATTGGCCGATGCGGCGACCAAGAGCCCGCCGGCGCTGCCGCCGCGCGAGAACAGGGCGCGGCGGTCCGCGTAGCCCTGCGCGACCAGCGCCTCGGCGACCGCGATGAAATCCGTGAAGCTGTTGCGCTTCATGAGGCCGCGGCCTTCGCGATGCCAGCGCTCGCCCTTCTCGTGGCCGCCGCGCACATGCGCCATCGCATGGACGAAGCCGCGGTCGATCAGGCTGAAGGCGTTCTCGTTGAACACCGGCCGCTGGCTGAAGCCGTAGGCGCCGTAGCCGACGACCAGGGTCGGGTTGCCGCCGGGCCGCTTCAGGCTCCTGCGCCAGACGAGCGTCACCGGCACGCGCTCGCCGTCCGGCGCGGTCGCCTCGATGCGCGCGACCGCATAGTCGTCGGGCCGGAACCAGCCGGTCGTCTCTTCGCGCAGCAACGTCAGCGTGCCGGCCACCATGTCGTAGTCGTAGGTGCGCTCCGGGATCAGCGGCGCCGAGAAGCGGAAGCGCAGCACGCGCGCGTCGGGCTCGCGGTTGCCGCCGAAGGCGCCGAAGAAGAACGCCGAGGTGGCGACGCCGATCCTCTCCGGCTGCGGCACCGCGGTGTCGCTGCGGTCCGACAACCGCATCACCCTGATGCCGATGCCGTTCTGGTCCTCCACGTCGTAGGCGAGGAAGTCGCGGAACGGCTCCATCCGGCGGATCACGGCGCCGCTCCGCTGCGGCACCAGCTCGCGCCAGTTTGCTGCGCCGGGCGATGCCTCCGGTGCCGTCATGATGCGAAAGTCGGGCGCGTCGAGATCGGTGCGCACGAACACGGTGTCGCCGGCGTGATCGATCTCGTAGCGTAGCCCCGGGCGGCGCGGCTCGACGACCCGGAATTCGCCCTCCGGCTGATCCGCCCGGAGCCAGCGGACCTCGCTGGTCAGCTCCTGGTCGCTCTCGATCAGGATGTAGCGACGTGATTTGCTCCGGCTCACGGCGACGCTGAAGGTCGGGTCGCGCTCCTCGTAGACCAGCACGTCGGTGTCGGGGGACGTGCCGATCCGGTGCCGCCAGACCTGATGGCCGCGCAGCGTCACGGGCTCGCGCCGGACGTAGAACAGCGTCGCCGAGTCGGCTGCGAAGGCGAAGCTCTCGGCGCCGTCGGTGATGCCCTGCTCGGTCACGGCGCCGGTCGCGATGTCGCGGACGAACAGCCGGTTCTGCCGGTCGCCCGTGAAGTCGACCATGAAGGCGACGCGCCGGCCGTCCGGGCTCGGCTGCCAGCGGCCGAGCCGGTACATGGCGTGGCCGGCGGCCAGCGCCGGCACGTCGAGCACGATCTCCTCGGCCGCGCCGGGGACGTCGCGCCGGCGCAGGATGACGGGATACTGGGCGCCCTCGGCGAAACGCCGCTCGTAGAGGAAATCGCCGTCACGATACGGCACGCTGGCGTTCGACGGGGCGTTGCGGGCCTTCAGCTCGCCGGCGATCTCGTCGATCAGGGGCTTGATCGGCGCGAGCCTGCGCTCCGCATAGGCGTTCTCGGCTTCGAGATGCGCCCGCACGGCGGGGTCGTCGCGGTTCGCCAGCCAGTCGTAGGGATCGGGCCGGTCTCGGCCGTGCTCGTGCAGGATCGTGCCGCTCTTGCGGGCGGCCGGCGGCCGCGCCTCGGGCGATTCCTCCGTTCCGGCGGATGGCGCGATCGCGGTCAGGCCGAGATAGACCGCCGCTCCGAGCACGATCGTCAGCAAGGTATGAGGCATTCGTCACCGCCGCCGTGACCCGCGCCTTGCGGGCCGTCGTTCTTCCGGAACACCGGAACTATGGTGGTTCCGGGGCGGTGCCGGAAGTCACGATCCTGCGTGTGCTGACGGCCTCGGTCACTCCGGGGCGCACCGACGGTGCGAACCCGGAGTCCAGACGCGAACTCTTCATGTTCGGCTGGATTCCGGGTTCGCTGGCTTTCGCCCGCGCTCCGGAATGAAGACCAGAGGGTTCAATTCCTCGGCCGAGCCCGGAAGCTGATGCGGGCCGGATTGTGCTCCATGTTGCCGGGCAGGCGCTCGGCCGTGAAGCCGGCCGTCGCGAGAATGTCGCGGAACTCGGCCTCGGTGTACTTGGCGATGCCGAGCTGCTGGCGGAGCTTGCTGTAGGAGGAGAGCGCGGTCCGCACGACGCCGACCAGCGCGGCGATCAGGAAGCCGTTGGCGGCGGCGTAGCGCAGCAGCGCGAAAAGGTCGCTCACCGCGCCGACGTCGGGCGGGATCACGTCGGCGACGATCAGCACGCCGTCGGGCGCGAGCAGGCGACGCCAGTCGGCGAGCAGACCGTCGAGACTATCGCGCGTCAGATACTGCACGACCGAGTTGGCGACGATCAGGTCGAACGAGCCCGGCGGCATCGCCTTCAGCTCCTCGGGGCTCGCGACCACGATGTTCGGCACATGGGCGAATCGCTCGGAGAGGTTCCGCCGCACGCTCGGCGCGGCGTCCGACAGCACCACGGTGCCGGCGACCTTCGCCACCGTGTCGGAATGCAGCGCCTCGCCGCAGCCGAAGTCGAGCACGCGCGCCTTCGGCCCCGGCACGAAGCCGGCGATCGCCGTGGCGATGTCGCGATAATGCACGTCGATGTGCCGCGCGTTCACGTAGATCGAGTGCGGGCTGTCCCAGAAGCCGATCCAGTCGCGGATGGTGGTCATGTCAGAGCCTGCTCCGATCTCTGATTCCGTCACGGCCGGGCGCGTCCCACGGCTGTCCGGCACGGATTGTGCTTGAAGAGGTGCACGGCATTGATTC
>NZ_JBHUIW010000056.1:0-7304 GCF_042682915.1 Rhodoplanes azumiensis
CCTCCTGCCGCCCCGAGTCAATCCGTCGCAACAAGATCTGTGCATGCCGTAGCGCAAAACGGGGGCAAGCGTGGACGTTATATCGGCCCATGGGTCGGCGGGGGGAAGTGGCGCTTTGTCGCGATCGGGGCGGATGCGCGGCGTGGTTGACGCCGGATCAAGGGCCGGGACGATGGCGGGGCCGTCCGAGGGCCGGCCTGCCCGCATCGGGCGAAGCGGCGGCTCACCCCGGTCGCGCCACCTCCGGCTCGGCCGTCGCGGCGGCGCCGTCGCCGCGACCCGGCTCGGCGGCCTCGGCTGGTGCCTCGGCCGGCCTGTCGGCCGACGCGGGGGCCGATGCGGGGGCCGATGCGGGGGCCGACGCGGGGGCCGGACCGGGCCGGTCCGCCGCGGCTGCGGGCGCCGGCACGGGCGGCGGCACGTCCGAGAGGATCTCGGCCGCCGGCATGTCGGCCTCCCAGCGGAATCCGGCGGGATCGTAGGCGACCATCACGACCGCGTTGAGCGACGCCTCGGTGAGCTTCTGGATGACGGTCGAGCCGAAGCCGGCCCGAGTCGGCGGCAGGACCGGCGGGCCGCCGCTCTCCTGCCAGACCAGCCGCACCCGCTCGCTGCCGTCCGGCGCCGCCGCCAGCCGCCAGGCGATGCGGACGCGACCGCCCGCTTGCCCCAGCGCGCCGTACTTGTTGGCGTTGGTGGCGAGCTCGTGGAGGGCGAAGCCGAGATTCTGCACCGCCTCTGGCCGCAGCATCAGGGGTGGGCCGTCGACCTCCAGCGCCGCCTCGCCGACGAACGGCTCGAGCTGGAGCCGCACCAGCTCCTCGATGCTGGCGCCCATCCAGTCGGTGTGGACGAGCAGGTCGTGCGAGCGGGCGAGCCCGTGCAGCCGGCCCGTGAACTTCACCTCGAAGTCGGAGAAGTCGTCGCTCTGGCGGGCGGTGCGCCGGGCCATCGCGATGATCACGGTGATCAGGTTCTTGGTGCGGTGCGACAGCTCGCGCATGACGAACTGGATGTGCGCCTCGTCGCGCTTGCGGCCGCTGATGTCGTGGGCGATCACCGAGATGCCGACCAGCGTCCCGTCGGCGCCGCGGATCGGCGCGGCGTCGAGGGACACCTCGACCGGCGTGCCGTCGCGGCGCAGCCGGATCGTCTCCAGCCGCAGGCTCTGCCCGGCCCGCGCCGCGGCGAGCTTGGCGTCGAGCTCGTGCAGGCGGTCGGCCGGCAGCAGCATGGCGTGCGGGTGGCACACCGCCTCCTCGGCCCGGTAGCCCCACAGCTCCTCGGCGGCGGCGTTCCAACTCAGGATCTCGCCGTCGAGCGAGACGCTCATGATGGCGTCGCCGGACGACGAGACGAGCGCGGCCAGATGGGCGTTGGCGATCTCGCCGCGGGCGCGGTCGTTGGAGGCCTCGGCGAGCGCCCGCCCGACCTCGTTGATCTCGCGGATGCCGGTGTCGACCGCGTCGATCACGCCGCCCGCCCCGATCACCCGGGCGGCGCGCGACAATTCGCGGGTCGATCGGATGATCCACTCGCCGACCAGGGCCGAGCACAGCACCGCGAGCGCCGAGAAGACGACGAGACTCCACAGCACGTCGGCCTTCCAGCGCCGCATCGGCGCGTCGATGGTGGCACGCGGCACCGCCGCCAGCACGGTCCAGCCGTTCGGCAGACGCTGCCAGCCGGTCTCGAGATCGCCGCCGCCCGGCACCACGCCGGCCCAGCCGGCCGTCGCTTCGGCGATGCGCGCCAGCAGCGCCGGCGCGATCTCGGTTCCGCCCGCGGCACCGTCGCCGCGGGCGATCACCCGGCCGTCGGCGTCGATCAGGGTCGCCAGCCACCCCTCCGGGGTCTGCCGCGCCATGACGCCGGCGAGATGCTGGGTCGGCAGCACACCGGAGAGCACACGGTCGGTGCCGGGCACCGGACAGAGCAGCACCACGACGGTGCGGCCGAGCGCCGTGCGGAACAGGCCCGAGGTGGCGCAGGCGCCGGTCTCGGCCACCCTGGCCATCAGCGCCGGCGCCTGGCTCGGCGGCAGCACGCGCCCGAACGGCTCGAGCGTGTTGAGGATCTGGTGGCCGTCCCGACCGAACAGCGCGATCCAGCCCGGCACGGCGGCGATGCTCTGGCGGGCCTGGGCATGGAAGGCGGCGAGGTCGTCGGTGGCGAGCGACGGCGACGTCGCCAGCACCTCGAGCTGGGCCTTCTTGACGGCGAGCTCGCCGGCGATGTCGCCGGCGATCGCGCCGGCGTAGAGGCGGCCCTGGCGCTCGACCCCGACCTGCTTCTCGGCGACCACGGAGCGATACTCGACGGCGAAGAAGGCGAGGCTCGGCAGCAGCGCCGCGAGCGCCAGCAGCGACAGCGCCAGCCGCAGCGGCACGGGCCGCCGGACGATCCGTCGCATGATCCCTCCGGTGGTCCGGAAACGGCTGCCCGCGCGCGCCGACACCCTGCCCCTCCGCTGCGCCGCCGGGCGTTTCGCCCGCAGGCGGGCTCGTTCGATTCGCCGCCGCGCGCTGCCGGAGCGTCAGGCTTTTCGGGACGGGGCGCAAGCAGCCGGATACGGTTAGGCCGATCCGGACGTTACCGGATCGCCGTGCGCGACTCCGCGCCGGATCAATCCTCGCCCGGGACGGCGGTCGGCATCTCGCGATCCTCGTCGAAGCGCGAGGCGCCGGCGGTGCGCTTCGGCGCGGCGCGGCTGCCGAGCGCGCCGGTGGCGCCGAAGTCGGGCCGCCGCGCCGCGTAGCCGCCGCTCGCCCGCGCCCGCGCCGCCACCACCTCGCCCGGCACGGCGGCGGGCTGGCAGATCTGGCGGCCCGACGAGCGGCGCATCAGGTCGACATGGATGTGGTCGTAGTGGAAGACGTTGGAGCCCGGCGCCAGCACGGTCGAGAACAGCTCGCAGGCCGACACTTGCACGTCGCGCAGGAAGCCCTGCTCCTCCGGGGTGCCGCGCCAGCCGCCCTTGATGGTGACGACGTGGCCGTCGGCGAGCTTGAAGGAGGCGATGTCGAGCGCGTTGCCGAAGGCGTGCTCGGAGATGCGGGCGCGCGGGTTGCCGTTCATGCCACGACACGAGTAGGCGGAGATCTGCTTGATCTCGACCACCGGCTGGCGGAACCAGCGCTGTGCGGCGGGCTGCACGCCCTCCACCACCCAGCGGTCGAGCTGCGACACCATCGGGCAGGCGAGCGTCGCGGCCGGCGTCACGGCGGCGGCGACCGACGCCGTGGTCAGCGGCTCGACCCGCGACGGGCCGGTCGGCACCGGCTCGCCCATGCTCGGGTACTGCGGCGGATAGCCGGCATGGACCGAGGCGGTCTGGCGCGGCACCGGCTCGGACTCCGGCTCCGGGGCGTCGCGATAAGGCGAGGTGCGATCGATCGGGCGCGGCGAGAAGCCGGGCTCCTCGTAGACCAGGCTGCCAGGCTCGCCTGTCGGCGCCGGCGTCCGAGCACCCTGGCGGGCGCGCGACGGCGCGGCGGCCGCCCCGTAGGACGGCATCGGGGCCTGGCGGGTGCCGGGCGGATCGGCGGTGGGCGGCGCGACGCCGGGCGGGGTGAGCGAGGTCGGGCCGGCGCCGTATCCATTGCCGCCGTGTCCATTACCGCCGCTGCCGTAGCCGCTCGCCGGCCGGGTCTGCGGCGGCGGGCCGTCGGGGACGCGCAGATAGCCGGGCGGCGCGCCGAGCACGCGACCGGCCGAGGTGCCCGACGCGGTCGACGAGGCCGAAGCGCCGCGGGGAATGCCGCCGGGCGGGCGCAGTGGCTCGTCGGCCCAGCCGAGCGCCCCGCTCTCGCCGAGCGCCGCCACCTTCATCGGAAAATCGGCGCCGCACATGCCGGGGCCGTCGATCGGCGACAGCAACGCCACGGCCGGCCCCTGCTTCACGGAGCCGGACTTCAGGCACTGAACCTCCGCCTCGCGCCGCCACGATTCGCGCTGCCCCATGAAGTTGCGAGCGCATCCGGCGAGCGTGAGGAGAACGAGCGAGCCGACGAGATACCAACGAACGTCGCGCGTCATGGCGCGACTGTGCCGAGGAGTGCGTTAAGGATCTCTTGACGTTACCCTACGGTTCCACCGTCGGTGCGGCTTCGCGGCCACGGCTCGAGGGTTTGGTTACCAAGTCGGGCCCCGCCGAGGGCGATCTCGGACTTGATGAGACCCGACGGTTCGGCCTAATGGCGCCGGCTCACGATCCCCCTTCCCCCATCCCAGGAGCATGCCGTGGCGAAGCCGCTGGTCGGTCCGTTGTCCGCTCTCGATCTCGCGAAAAGGATCGAGGCCGGCGAGATCACGCCGGCCGGCGTGGTGGACTTGTGCGCCGAAACGATCGCGGCGCGCGAGCCGGAGGTCCGGGCGTTCGCGACCCTCGACATTGTGCGGGCCAGATCGCGGGCCGAGGAGGCCGTGGCGATGCTCTCGGCGGCGCCGCTGCGCGGGCTGCCGGTCGGCGTGAAGGACATTTTCGACACCGCCGACCTGCCGACCGCCTACGGCTCGCCGATCTATGCGGGCCACCGGCCGGCCGCCGATGCGGCGCTCGTCTCGATGCTGCGCCGGGCCGGCGGCCTCCTGCTCGGCAAGACCGTGACGACCCAGTTCGCCTTCATGGACGCCGGCGACACCCGCAACCCGCACGACCCGGCCCACACGCCGGGCGGCTCGTCCTCGGGCTCGGCCGCCGCCGTCGCGGCCGGCCTGCTGCCCGTCGCCATCGGCACCCAGACGGGCGGCTCGGTGGTGCGGCCGGGCGCCTATTGCGGCGTCGCCGCCTACAAGCCGTCCTACCGGATGCTGCCGATGGTCGGCTGCAAGTGCTTCTCGTGGTCGCTCGACACGGCCGGCCTGTTCGCCGCCGGCATCGCCGACGTCGCCTTCGCGGCGGCGGCGCTGACCGGCCGGGATCTCCGGATCGACCGCGTCGCCCCCGCCGCGCCGCGCATCGGGCTCGCCCGCACCCACATCTGGCCGGAGGCGAGCGCCGCCATGCAGGCCGCCGTCGAGCAGGCCGCCCGCCGCGCCCAAACCGCCGGCGCCACCGTGGTCGACATCAAGCTGCCGCCGGTGTTCGAGGATGCGTTCCGGGCACATGCCGCCATCCAGGACCACGAGGTCCACCGGGCGCTCGCCTACGAGCACGACAATCACCGCGACCGGCTCGGCCCGCACCTGAAGGCGCATCTCGACGCGGCCGCCGACATCGGTCCCGACGCCTATGACGACGCCCGGCGGATCGCCAAGCGAGCCCGCCACGCACTCGCCGACCTGATGGGCGAGGTCGACGTGCTGCTCACCCCCTCGGCACCGGGCGCGGCCCCGCGCGGCCTCGAATCGACCGGCCAGTCGATTTTCAACAGGCTGTGGACCTTGATGGGCACGCCGTGCATCAATGTTCCGGGGGTGTACGACGAATCGGGGCTGCCGCTCGGCGTCCAGGTGGTCGGCCGGTTCGGCCGCGACCGCGCCGCGCTCGAGGCGGCGCTGTTCATCGAGCAGGCGATCGCCCCCGCATCAGAAGCCTGAGCGGGCGCGGTCGGGGCGTCCGCCGACGGTCTCGGTGCGATATCCGCCCGTCCCGGCGTTCGCCGGGTGCACCGACGAGACCGTTTTCATGCGCGTGCCCTTTCCGCGTCCGATGGCGACCGCCACCACCCTGGCGGTTCTCCTGATCACGCTTCCGGGGCGTCCGACCCCCGCCCCGGCCCAGGCCCGCACCGCCTCGGCACCGCTGACCCTGACGGTCGGCGAGAGCTCGACCATCTCGCTCGAGGAGAACGTCACGACCGGCTTTGCGTGGCGCTACGACGCGGCGGCGAGCCGCGACGCCGGCTGCGTCACCATCACGGATCTGGGCCACGCCCGAAGATCCGACGCTCCGGCGATCGGTTCCTTCGGGCTGCACCGATGGAAGCTGGTCGGCGCCGACCGCGGCCGCGCCGAGCTGCGCTTCCTCTATCAGCGGCCGTGGGAGCAGAAGCCGGTGCGT
Source organism: Rhodoplanes azumiensis (assembly GCF_042682915.1). Taxonomy (NCBI): domain Bacteria; kingdom Pseudomonadati; phylum Pseudomonadota; class Alphaproteobacteria; order Hyphomicrobiales; family Nitrobacteraceae; genus Rhodoplanes; species Rhodoplanes azumiensis. The sequence goes on from NZ_JBHUIW010000056.1 coordinate 6,005, forward strand.
GAGCACACGATCATCGTGGATGTCCGTTGAAGAATTTCACTAAATGAAAAATCCGATCGACTGCATCGCGAGATGATGTTGCAGTGCGCAATTGTTTCCGACTTCAGAACGCCCCGGCATTGTGCTAGGGTTCGGCCGTTCAACGTCCCGAGGAGACGATCTTGGTTTATTCGATCGACCTGAACCGCGTGGCGATCTACGTCGTGTTCGGTTTCGTCACCGCCATCGTGTTGGGTGCGTTCTGATCGGATAGGACGCCCACCGAAGGCGGCCCCGACGACGGCGCGAAGCCACCCGGCTTTCGAGCCGACAGCCCCGCCGAAGGCTCCCCGAAGGGACACCGGAGAACCCGTTCTCCGGTGTTTTGTTTTATCCGGACGGTCGCACGTCGTGGCGGCGGCTTGTTTCGCCGCGCCGCGCCGAGGCACGCTGCGGCGGAACGCGAGTCGCACCGGTCGTCTGGTCCCTTCCGGAGTGTGCAGAATGTCCCCGAAAACGCTGCTCGAGCTCGCCGGCGTCGCGATACGGCCGCCGCGCCTCCCCGACACGGTGGTGGTCGTGATCGACGCCCAGCAGGAGTATGTCGACGGCCTCCTGCCGCTGCTGGGCATCGACGCCGCGCTCGCCGAGATCGGCCGCCTGCTCGAGCGCGCCCGCCGGCTCGAGACGCCGGTGATCCACATCGTGCATCACGGCCGCGGGAATGCCGGCCCGTTCGCGCCGGGCTCGCGCGGTGTCGAGATCGCCTCGCCGGCCGCACCGGCCCCGGGCGAGCCCGTGGTCATCAAGAGCCTGCCCAACGCCTTCGCCTCGACCGACCTCGCCGACCGCCTGCACGCCCTGCACCGCTCGTCGCTGGTGCTCGCCGGCTTCATGACGCACATGTGCATCGAGGCGACGGCGCGCGGCGCCCTCGATCTCGGCCTCCAGGCCACCGTGGTGGCGAACGCTACGGCGACCCGCGACCTGCGCGATCCGCTGAGCGGCGACGTCATCACGGCCGCCGACGTCCACCGCAACGCCCTCGCCGCCCTCGCCGACCGCTTCGCCACGATCGTCGCCTCGTCCGACCGGCTCGCCGACTGACAGGCGAACCCTCGGCCGACCAGATCTCGAACCCGTGCCGGCAGCGGGCGGGAATTCTCCAAAAGACGAGGGATGGCAGCGGAGGTCCGCTACAGCGTGACACCCTCTACCGATGATCTCGTAATCCGGGACCGGCGGCGCGTCGGGTGATCGGTCCATTTAGAGCGGTTTTCGGTGTGGCTGAATCGCCGGGGGATTCCCTGGGCGGGTGAGC
>NZ_JBHUIW010000057.1:0-7185 GCF_042682915.1 Rhodoplanes azumiensis
CCTCCTGCCGCCCCGAGTCAATCCGTCGCAACAAGATCTGTGCATGCCGTAGCGCGCGCGGGGAGGGGTCATCAACGACTGCATCAGGCTGCATCAGGTGCCGGGACGGGCGGGCGGCGAAAACTCGGGTCGCCAGCGCTTCAGCCACAGCGAGTTGGTCACCACCGAGACCGACGACATCGCCATGGCGGCGCCGGCCAGCGCCGGGGTGAGGAAGCCCGCTGCGGCGAGCGGGATGCCGATCACGTTGTAGACGAACGCCCAGAACAGGTTCTGGCGGATCTTTCGGACCGTCCGGCGGGCGATGTCGAGCGCTGCGGGCACGAGCCGCGGATCCGGCCGCATCAGGGTGACGGGCGCCGCCTCGACGGCGACGTCGGTGCCGGTGCCGAGCGCGATGCCGACCTCGGCGGCGGCGAGCGCCGGGGCGTCGTTGATGCCGTCGCCGACCATGGCGGGCCGCTTGCCGTCGGCCTTCAGGGCGTCGAGCGCCGCCGACTTGTCGGCCGGCTTCACGCCGGCCGTGTAGGCGGCGAGCTTCAGGTCGCCCGCCACCTTGGCCGCGACGGCCTGCGAATCGCCGGTCAGCATCTGGGCCGCGATGCCGCGCGCCGCGAGCAGCGCGACCGCCTCGGCCGCCTCGCGCCGCACCGGATCGGTGATGCCGAGCACGCCGACGGCGCGGCCGTCCGCCGCCACCACGACGGCGGTGCGGGCCTCGGTCTCGATTTTGTCCAGCGCCGCGGCCGCCGGGCCGATGTCGATCGCCAGTTCGTTCATCAGGTCGCGGTTGCCGATCGCGACCATGCGGCCCTCGACCGCACCGGTGACGCCCCGCCCGACCAGCGCGCGGAAGCCCTGCACGGGCGGCAGCGCGACGCCGGGCACCGCGGCCGTCACGGCCTTGGCCAGCGGGTGCTCGCTGCCGGCCTGCACGGCGGCGGCGAGACGCAGCAGCGCATCGCGGTCGAGCCCCGATCCGGCGAGCGGCACCGCGTCGGTGAGGGCCGGGCGGCCTTCGGTCAGCGTGCCGGTCTTGTCGAACACCACGGTGTCGACCACGGCGGCGCGCTCCAGCGCCTCGATGTCCTTCACGAGGATCCCCGCCTTGGCGGCAGCGCCCGTGCCGGCGACCAGGGCGGCCGGCGTCGCGAGCCCGAGCGCGCACGGGCAGGCGATCACCAGCACCGACACGGCGGCGACCAGCGCCGTCTCGACGTCGTGCCCGGTGACGAGCCATCCGGCGAAGGCGAGGATCGCGATCACGATCACGGTCGGTACGAACACGGCCGACACCTGGTCGACGAGGCGCTGCACCGGCGCCTTGCCGGACTGGGCGTTCTCGACCATGCGGATGATGCGGGCGAGCGTCGTGTCCTCGCCGACCGCGACGGCCGCGACGATCAGCCGGCCGACGCCGTTGAGCGCGCCGGCCGTCACCTTGTCGCCTCGCCGCTTCACCACCGGAACGCTCTCGCCCGTGATCAGCGATTCGTCGGCCTCGCTCTCGCCGTCCACGATGGTGCCGTCGACCGGGATGCGCTCGCCGGGCCGGACCACGATGTGCTCGCCGGGGCGCAGGTCGTCGACGCCGATATCGATCTCGGCACCGTCGCGTAAGACATGGGCGCGCTCGGGTCGCAGCGTCATCAGGGCTCGGATGGCGGCCGTGGTGCCGCGCTTGGCACGCGCCTCCAGCCACTTGCCGAACACCACGAGCGTGATCACGGCGGCGGCGCCCTCGAAATAGAGATGGCCGGTCGCGGCCGCGCCACGGTCGAACACCATGTACGAGCTGAACGCATAGGCCGCCGTGGTGCCGAGCGCGACCAAGAGATCCATGTTGCCCGAGAAGGCCCGCACCGCCTTCCAGGCCGCTTTGTAGAAGCGCGCCCCGACCAGCACCTGCACGGGGGTGGCGAGCGCGAGCTCGATCCACGGATCGAGATGCAGGTGCCAGCCGAACGGCGCCGCCACCATCGGCAGCACCAGCGGCAGCGTCAGGGCCGCCGAGAAGACGAGCAGCACAAGCTGCCGTCGCTCCGCCACGACGCGCTCCGTCTCGCGGGCCTCCTCCTCGCGGCGGCGCTCGGCCGCGGAGGGCGGACGCGGATGCGCGCCGAATCCGGTGCGCTCCACGGCGGCGGCGAGCTGCGCCGGGGTGATGCCCGGCGCGGCGTCGACGTCGGCGCGCTCCAGCGCGAGGTTGACGGTCGCGCTCGCGACACCCGGAACGCGCTTCAGCGCCGTCTCGACCCGGCCCGCGCAGGCCGCGCAGGTCATGCCGGTGATGTCGAGCACGACATGGACGGGCGTGGCCCCGGGTGCCATATCCGGTGCGGCACCGAGGCCGGCCGGAGCCGTCGGCGAAGTCTTGCTTTCGAGCGCCAGTGACATCAGCATACGATCCTGTTCTCGCCCAAGATGGCGACGGCCGGCGGTTCCGGCAACGCCACGGGCGCGGCGGGCAGATCTGCGCGCGGGTTTCGCGGGCACGACCTGCGGTGCGAGTTTCGCCGCACACCTGCGGCAGGCGTCAGTTCCGCGAGCCGGCCAACAGCGAGCCACAGAACCCCCGTATCCCCGAGCACCTCTATCCCGAGCACCTCTATCCCGAGCACCTGCCGCGACCACCATGGCGATATATTCCGGTTCCCGCAATCGTGCGGCGCCGCCCTGCGCGCCGTGCGAGGCGTCCGTGATGCCGAACGCGCCCTCACACCGTGAGCCGTCGGCGGTCGCGCCGCGCGTGCGCCGCGCCGTCGCGGCCGATCTCGACGCGCTGACCGCGCTCGAGGAGGCCGTGTTCGTGACCGACTGCATGTCGCGGCGGAGCATCCGCAGCCTGCTCGCTTCGCCGAGCGCCGTCGTGCTGGTCGCCGAGCACCAGGGCCGCGTCGCCGGCGCCGCCGTGGTGCTGACGCGCGCGCGTTGCACGGTCGGCCGCCTCTACTCGCTCGCGGTCGATCCGGCGGCACGTGGCCACGGTCTCGGGCCGGCGCTGCTCGCCGCCGCCGAGGCGGAGGCGCGCTCCCGCGGCTGCCGGGCGATCCGGCTCGAGGTGCACGAGACCAACGCCCGGGCGATCGAGCGGTATCGACGCGCCGGCTTCACGCAGTTCGGCCGCCACGTCGCCTATTACGAGGACCAGGGCGACGCGCTGCGCTTCGAGAAGCCGCTCGGCGCCTGACGCCGGAGAGCCAGGGGAGGCATGGCGCACTCTCCTCTGACATCTTCGTGATCGGACGTCGGCGGCCTTTCGCACCGCCATGATTCGCCTCGACAAGCAGAATCGCGTCATCCGGACGACACGAAACGGATCGACACGGAGCCGACGCGCGGCGTTCTCGGGACGCACGATCACCGCTCGGAAAGGGCCTCTCTCATGACCGGCTGGGTCATCCTGGTCGACCAGCCCCGCGACTTCCCCAACGCCGACACGCCGCACAAGGTGATCACCACCAGCGAGTACCTGGCGCGCCCGCGGCTGTTCGCGGCGGCGCGGCCGAAGCTGATCAACCTGTCGCGCTCCTATGCGTACCAGTCGAAGGGCTATTACGCCTCGCTGCTGGCCGAGGCGCGCGGCCACCGCGTGGTGCCGACCGTCGAGACCATGCTGGAGCTGCGCGAGGCCAAGCTCTACGAGCACGCGCTGCCGGAGCTCGAAGACTCGCTCAACCGGTGCGCCCGAAAAGCCGAGTTCCAGCCGGAGGGCGAGCTGAAGCTGTTCGTCTGCTTCGGCCTGGTGCGCGGCAACGCCGCGCCGGAGGGCCGCGTGCGCGACAGCGTCGCCCGTGAGGGCATCGCGCGCGATGCGCGCTTCGAGGCGTTCGGCCGGCTCCTGTTCGACTGGTTCCGCTGCCCGGCGCTCGAGGTGACGGTCGACACCGGCGCCGTCTGGCTGTCGATCGACCGCATCCGCATGCGCAACGCCACCCGGCTCGCCAACGGCGAGGCGGCGTTCTTCCGCGACGCGCTCCATCAGCACACGCGGCGTGACTGGCGCAGCCCGAAGGCGCGCACCACGGCGAAGTTCGATCTCGCGGTGCTGTACGATCCGAACGAGAAGATGCCGCCGTCCTCGGCCGCGACCATCCGGCACTTCGCCCGCATCGCCGAGCGCCACTCGGTCGACGTCGAGCCGATCGGGCGGCGCCAGCTCGCCGAGCTCGCCGAGTACGACGGGCTGTTCATCCGCGAGACCACCTCGATCGACAACCACACCTACCGGTTCGCGCGCCGCGCCGTGCAGGAGGGAATGCCGGTCATCGACGACCCGATCTCGATGATCCGCTGCACCAACAAGGTTTTCCTGATGGAGCTGCTCGGCCAGAACCGGGTGGCGATGCCGCCGACCCGGATCGTCTCCGAGCCGGCCGACCTCGAGCGGGCGATCGACGAGCTCGGCCTGCCGCTGGTGGTGAAGATCCCCGACGGCTCCTTTTCACGCGGCGTCCACAAGGTCACGACGGCCCAAGAATTTCAGCGGGTGGCGGACGAGCTGTTGGAAGAAACCGATCTGCTGCTCGCCCAAAAATTCATGCCGACCGAGTTCGACTGGCGGGTCGGCGTGCTCGCCGGCGAGCCCTTGTTCGTCTGCCAGTATCGGATGGCGCGCGGCCACTGGCAGATCGTCAAGCACAAGGCCGACGGCACCGCGCGCGAGGGCGGTTTCAAGACCTTCGACCTCGACCAGGCGCCCCCCGCCGTGATCGAGACGGCGGTGCGGGCCGCCCGCCCGATCGGCGACGGCTTCTACGGGGTGGATCTGAAGGAGACGCCGGACGGCGTCGTCGTCATGGAGGTCAACGACAATCCCAACCTCGAGCACGGCATCGAGGACGCCGTCGGCAAGGACGAGATCTGGGTGCGGCTGCTGAAGTGGTTCATGGCCCGTATGGAGGGGTAGCGACGTGCACGGCTCCCGCGTGCCCCGGACGAGTTTCGCGGATACCATGGGGAGGGTGAGGGTTGCCAAAGGCGCGGAACGCGCCGTGCCCACGCCGTCGTGCTCATCGGCGCCGGATGGCGTGGGCACGCCGCTGCGCGGCTTTGCCGACCCTACCGGTCTGCGACGCCAAGCCGGCCTTTCACCCCAGCGGGCCGTCCTTCAGGCGCGAAGCATCGAACCGGGCGACCTCGTGCAGCAGCGCGACGAAGCCACGGGCCGCATGGTCGATCGCGGCTACGCCCTTCTCGGCCGAGGCGGGGCGGGGGTCGCCGACCGCGCCGGACTCGTGGAGATCCTGGGTCATCCAGCCGAACGGCGCCGGCGTATAGGGATGCAGCCAGCGGAACTCGCGCTCCATGGCGACCGAGACCGACTCGGCGTTCCGGGCCTTGTCCATCTGCACCGCGTCGGGACGGTGCGCCAGCACGAGCGAGGTCTCGATGTCGCCCGCGTGGATGCCGTGATGCTGCTCGTGCGGCGTGAACAGCCCGTCCGGATAGCCGAAGCGATGCCAGTGGGTGGTGACGACCAGCATGGCGAGCCTCGCGCGCAGCTCGCGTGCGACGATGTCGATCGCCTGCACGTTGCCGCCGTGGCTGGTGACGATCACCAGCTTGCGCACCCCCGCGCGAAAAACGCTCTCGCCGATCTCGGTCCAGGCCCGGATCGCCGTCTCGGGCGAGAGTGTGAGGGTGCCCGGAAACGCGAGGTGCTCGGTCGAGTGGCCGATCGCCTGGACGGGCAGCAGCGTCGCCGGCAGGCCGTCCGGGATCAGGGCCGCGACGCGGTCCAGATGCGCCTGCGCGATCAGTGTGTCGGTCGCCACCGGCAGATGCGGCCCGTGCTGCTCGACGGCGGCGACCGGCAGGACGGCGATCCAGCGCGCCGTGTCGCCGGACGCGAAATCCTCCCAGGTCATGTCGCCCCAGTGTCGTTTCGGCAGCATTGTCGTAGAACTCTCGACGTGACGGTAGGATGTCGGCGCGACAACGTGCGGCGCGACAGCGACGGCCGGCCGGTCACGGCGGCGGCTCGTGGGGACGGGGGTGGACGATCGCCCCTACAGAGGACGAAATGATGCGGTTCGCAAGTCCATTCCGGCGCCGGTCCGGCGCGCTGGCCCGACTGGTCGCGGCGCTCGCCGCGCTCGCGCTGCCGGCCGTCGCGGCGGGCACGCCGGCGATCGCCCAAGGGGCCGGAAGCGCGCTCGACAAGGTGGCGTTCGGCACCAACTGGGTCGCCCAGGCCGAGCACGGCGGCTTCTACCAGGCGCTCGCCGACGGCACCTATCGGCGCTACGGGCTCGACGTCACCATCGTGCCGGGCGGCCCCAACGCCAACAATCGCATGCTGCTGCCGGTCGGCAAGCTCGACTTCTACATGAGCGCCAACACGCTGCAGTCGTTCGACGCGGTCGAGCAGGGGATCCCGACCGTCGCGGTGGCGGCGATCTTCCAGAAGGATCCGCAGGTGCTGATCGCCCATCCGGGTGCGGTCCAGCGCTTCGCCGACCTCAAGCGGCTCAACCTGTTCGTCTCCAAGGAGGGGATGGCGAGCTACTTCCAGTGGCTCAAGGCCGACTACGGCTTCAGCGACGCGCAGGTGAAGCCCTACACGTCGAACGCCCAGCCCTTCCTGGCCGACACGCGCAGCGCCATGCAGGGCTACGTCACCTCCGAGCCCTACGTGATCGAGAAGCAGAGCCGTATCCGTCCGATGGTGTTCCTGCTCGCCGACCAGGGCTTCACCAGCTACTCGACCCTGATCGAGACGCGCCGCGACCTCGTCGAGGGCAAGCCCGGGCTGGTGCAGCGTTTCGTCGATGCCTCGATCATCGGCTGGTACACCTATCTGTACGGTGATCCGAGCGCCGGCAACGCGCTGATCCGCAAGCAGAATCCGGATATGAGCGACGACCTGCTCGACTATGCGCGCCGCCAGCTGCGCGACCGCGGCATCGTCGATTCGGGCGATGCGCTGACGCTCGGCATCGGCGCCATGACGGACGCCCGCATGTCCGGCTTCTTCGCCACCATGGTGAAGGCCGGCGTCACCAAGCCCACCGTGGATTTCCGCCGCTCCTACACGCTGCAGTTCGTCAACAAGCGGGTCGGCATCGACCTGCGACCGAAGAATTGAGGGCGCCGGCTTGGACATGATCCGGCACGGCGCGCGTTTCCCCTCTCCCCGCGTGCGGGGAGAGGGTGGCTCGGACCGAAGGTCCGAGTCGGGTG
>NZ_JBHUIW010000058.1:0-6256 GCF_042682915.1 Rhodoplanes azumiensis
CTGGATCCTCCGAGACAAGCTCTTGCCCACCCGAAATGTGTGCATGCCGTAGCCCCCTTGTGGGGGAGGGACAGGGAGGGGGGTGCAACGGCGCTGCTGAATGCACGGGCCATGCCAGAGACGCATGGCGCCGGCCGCGATCGTCCGTGGCCGCATGGTTCGAGACGCGATGCTTCGCATCGCTCCTCACCATGACGAGATGGGACCATGTCGTGATCAGATCCCGATCCGCTCCGCCGCCTCGCGCGCGGCGGCCTCGAAGGTGAGCACCACGGCGCCGCAGGCCGTCGCGGTGTCCAGGAAGGTCGTGAAGGCACGCAGCATGGCGCCGCGCGCGATGACGGTGAGCGGCATCGCGCAGGTCAGCACGCCGAAATTCACGGCGTCGCGCATCTGAAGAAGCTCGTCGCACCAGTCCTGCGTCACGGCGCGGGCCGATGGCAGCGGCATGCCGCCGAGCGCCAGCACGATCGGCATGGCGACGACGCCTGGACCGGCTCCGCCGGTGCCGTCGTCGCGCCGCCGCGGCCACCAGCTCAGGCCCTCGCCCGAGGCGTCGTAGCGGACGCCGCGCTCGGCGAGCCACGAGCCGGTCACGGCGGGTGCGCCACCGGGGGCACGACACCCGCGCGGCACCGTGCCGGTGATCTGTCGAACCTCTTCGAGGCCCGCGTCCACGGCCGAGGCATCGGCGGCGCCCCGCGCCAGGAGGGCGATCTCGTGGCCGTCGCGCAGCAGGCGCTCGACGAGCGCGCCGGCGCGGGCGAGCGCAGCGGCCGTCACGAACCAGGTCGCGGCGAGGTCACGGTCGGTCAGAAGGTCGAGCACGCGGGCGGCGCCGACCGTCGTGTCGTCAGCGGTGGACGCGACGAGTTCGAAGCCGAGGCAGACGATGTGACGCGCCACGGTCAGCGCCCGCGCAGGAACGGCAGCACGCTCGCCAGAAACTCCTCGGGCGCCGTCTGCGAGCAGGCGTGGCCACCCCACGGCAAGGTGGCGAGCCGGGCGCCCGGGATGCCGGCGGCGAGCTCCTCCGACAGATGCGGCGGCGTCAGGATATCGTCGGCGGCGCAGACGACCAGCGTCGGCACCGCGATCTCGCCCAGGCGCGCGCGCCGGTCGAAGCCGACGATCATGTCGATGCGGGCCGCGATGGCGTCGGCCTTGGCGGTCGCCGCGTCGTTGGCCGCGACGATCGCCGCGACCTTGTCCGGGTTGCGGCTGATCCACAGCGGCGGATACATGAACAAGGGCCCCGCCTCGTTGTAGGCCGGCACGCCGATCTCGGTCAGCAGGCGGCGGCGCACCTTGAAGCAGTGGGCGAAGTGCGGGTCGGGTCCGGCCCAGCCGGCATACAGCACCAGCCGGTCGAGCCGCGCCGGACAATCCTGCGCCATCACCTGCCCGACCGCGGCGCCGGTGGAGTGGCCGACCAGGCTGCAGCGGGCGATGCCGAGATGCCCGAGCAGCGCGTCGAGATCGGCGGCGAGCGCCTCGACCGTGTGGACGGTGCGCCGCGACGTCGAGCGCCCGGTCGCCACGTGGTCGTGGAGGATCACCGTGAAGGCACGCGCCAGCACCGGCACGATGGCGGCCCAGTAGTCGCCGCGGCCGCCGAGCCCGGACACCAGCGCGAGCGGCGGCCCGCTCCCGGTCACCTCGTAGAAGAGCGCACCGTCCGGGCGGTCGAGCATCGGCATGGCCAACCTCCTCCTGAGCGGCGGAACGACGCGGCGCGCGCCGCACGCCGCCGCCGCACGCTACTCCGGCTTGATGTTGGCGGCGCGAATCAGCTCCGCCCACTTGGCGGTCTCGGACTTGATGAAGGCCGCGAACTCCTCCGGCGTGCCGCCGGCCGGCTCGCTCGCCTGCGAGACGATGCTGTCGCGCACGTCGGGCATCTGCAGGATCGCGTTCAGCTCCTTGTTGAGGCGGGCGACGATCGCGGGCGGCGTCCCCTTCGGCGCGATGACGCCCTGCCAGTTGTACGATTCGAAGCCGGGCAGCCCCGCCTCCGCCATGGTCGGCACGTTCGGCAGAAGGCTCACGCGATGGCTCGAGGTGACGGCGAGCGGCTTGATCTTGCCGGCCTCGATCGACGGCAGCGCCGCGTAGCCCATCTCGAACATCATGGCGATATGGCCGGCCAAGAGGTCGGTCGCGGCGTTGCCGCCGCCCTTGTAGGGCACGTGGACGATCTGGATGCCGGCCTGGCGGCCGAACATCACGCCGGAGAGATGATGCGCCCCGCCGACCCCGGACGAGCCGTAGGTGATCTTGCCCGGCTCCGCCTTTGCCTTGGCGATCACGTCGGCGACGCTGGCGAGCCCCTGGTTCGGCGCCGCGGAGAGGACGAGCGGCGAGCGCTCGATCAGGATCACCGGCACCACGTCGGTCGCCGGATCGTAGGGCAGCTTGCCGAGCAGCGAGATGTTGACGGCGAGCGGCGCCAGATTGCCCATGCCGATCACCGAGCCGTCGGCCGGCGCCTTGGCGATGGCCGCGGTGCCGAGCACGCCGCCGGCGCCGGTCTTGTTGTCGATGATCACGGTGGCGTCGAGCGCCTTGCCGAGCTTCTCCGCGATTTTTCGCGCACGAATGTCGGCGAAGCCGCCGGCCGCATACGGCACGACGAGCGTCACCTGGCGGGCCGGGTACTCGGCCGCCGGCGCCGGCGCCTGGGCGCGCGCGGGAAGAGCCGCGGCGAGAGACAGGACGGCGAGAGAGAGGGCGAGAGCGCGCAGGACCATCGCGACGAACTCCTTCCAGAGAGGCGGCGCCGTCAGGCGGCCGCCGATGCGGCAGCGTCCCGCCCGACCAGATCGGCGGGGACGAAGACGAATCCTTCCATCAGGCGGCGGGCGGTGCGGCTGAGCACCGCCTTGTCGACCGTGACGGCGCCGTCGCGGGTCGAGGCCGCGGCGCCGACCGGCAGCACGCCGGAGGCGTGGCCGAGCCGCACCATGCGGTCCGCCGACGCGACGCCGCCGAGGAGCTCCGCCACCAGCGTGCCGGGCAGCGCCGCGGCGACCGCGAGCGCCACGGCGCCGGTGCCGGTGAGCGCGTGGTGCAGCTTGCCCATCGAGATCATGCGGGCGACGAGATCGACGTCGGCGGCCGCGACCGCGCGCCCGTCCGACGCGACGTAAGCGGCCGGCGGCCCGACCAGCGCGACCTTGGGCGTCGCCGGGCGATTCGCCGTCGCCTCCGAGGGCGTCTTGGCGAGCCCCATGGCGACCGCGCCGGCCGCCCGCACCGCCTCGCAGCGGGCGAGGAACTCCGCGTCGCCGTTCGCCTGCGCCTGCGACAGCGCCGCCGGCACGCCGAGCGACGCGGCCGCGACGATCACGGTCGGGTTGCCGGCGTCGACGAGGCTCGCCTGGACCGCACCGAGGCCCGGCACCTCCAGCGTGTCGACCGCCCGGCCGGTCGGCAGCACGCCCGCCGCGCCGCCGCCCGGATCGATGAACTCGAGCCTTATCTCGGCGGCGTCGAAGGCGACGCCGTCGAGCGCGAAGGTGCCGGCCTCCAGCACCTCACCATCCCGGACCGGCACATGGGCGACGATGCGCTTGCCCAGATTGGCCTGCCACAGCCGCACCGTGGTGATCCCGTCCGGGCCGGCCGGCACCAGCCCTTGGGAGATCGCGAAGGGCCCGACCGCCGTGGTGAGGTTGCCGCAATTGCCCGACCAGTCGATCAACGGCTCGTCGATCGCCACCTGGCCGAACAGATACGCGACGTCGCAGTCGGGCCGCGTCGAGCGGGACACCAGCACCACCTTGCTGGTGCTCGAGGTCGCGGCGCCCATGCCGTCGATCTGCTTGCCGTAGGGGTCCGGGCTGCCGGTGACGCGCAGCAGGATGCGATCACGCGCGGCCGGATCGGCCGGCAGGTCGCAGGCGTGGAAGAAGACCCCTTTGCTGGTGCCGCCCCGCATGTACACGGCCGGGATGCGCGCCGCCCTCATCTGCAGTCCTTCGGTGTTCGGCGAGGATCGCGGCGAACGCCGCGCCCCACCATGCCGCCGTCGCCGATGCGCCGCAAGGGGCGGCCCGCACGACTCCGTCGGCCGCGTCGACAGCCGCGACGGAGCGCGCTAAAGCGTGACCCGACGCGCTCGCCCCGCCCTCCGCTCATTCCCGCGACAGCGGAAAGCCAGAGCCACCCGTCGAACCGCCCGTCGAAGCGGCCGCCGAACCGGCCACTGGATCCCCGCCCTCGCGGGGACGAACGGACACCGCGATGGACGTCGAGCGGCCGAAGAGCGTCCTGGACTGCGACCATGCGGCCGACCACGGGCCGCGGGAGTGTGCGAATGACCTACCTCGTCTCCTCCGATCTCGCCACCGCGCCGGCCGGCCGGCGGCTGCGCGCGCTCTTGGCGCGGCCCGGGATCGTCCGGATGCCGGGCGCCCACAACGGGCTCGCCGCCCTGCAGGCGAAGGCGGCCGGGTTCGAGGCGCTGTATCTCTCCGGCGCCGCCATGACGGCCTCGATGGGCCTGCCCGATCTCGGCATCATCACGGTCGACGAGGTCGCCTTCTTCATCCGCCAGATCACCCGCGCCTCCGGACTGCCGCTGCTCGTCGACGGCGACACCGGCTACGGCGAGGCCCTCAACGTCATGCACATGGTGCGGGTCTTCGAAGACGCCGGTGCGGCCGCCGTCCATATCGAGGACCAGCTCCTGCCGAAGAAATGCGGCCACCTCAACGACAAGAAGCTCGCCGACCCGGCCGAGATGGCGGCCAAGGTGCACGCCGCCGCGCGGGCGCGCCGCGACCTCGTGATCGTCGCCCGCACCGACGCGGCGGCGAGCGAAGGCCTCGACGGCGCCGTCGCGCGCGCGAAACGCTACGTCGAGGCCGGCGCCGACGTGATCTTCCCGGAGGCGCTGACCACGCCCGAGATGTTCCGCGAGTTCGCGCAGAAGATGCCGGGCGTCCCGCTGCTCGCCAACATGACCGAGTTCGGCCGCACCCCGTTCCTCACCGCGGCCGAGTTCGAGGCGCTCGGCTACAGAATCGTGATCTGGCCGGTCTCGGCGCTGCGCTGTGCCGCCAAGGCGCAGGAGGAGCTCTACGCGACGCTCGCCCGCGACGGCGTCGCCTCGGCCATGCTGGCGCGGATGCAGACGCGCGCCGAGCTCTACGCGACGATCGGTTACGCCGACTACGAGGCGCTCGATTCCTCGATCGTCGCCACCGTGATCCCGCAGATGCCAGGCTCCGGCGGCGCCGCGGGCGCCCCACGAGACGACCCGCGCTGAGTGCTTGCAACGCCGGTCGCCGCGGCTAGTCTCGGGGCGCCCCCGGCAAGGAGGAGGCACGGCGTGCCCAGAGATCCGGACCAGGACGACGATCGGGCGGGCGCCGGCGTCCGCTCGGTGCAGCTCGCCCTCGACGTCCTGGAGGCGATCGCCTTCTCGGGCGACGAGCTCGGCGTCACCCAGCTGGCCGATCGGCTCGACGTCACCAAGGGCTCGGTGCATCGCCATCTGCACACGCTGGTCGAGCGCGGCTATCTCACCCAGAACCCGGCGACGACCCGCTACGCCATCGGGCCGAAGAGCCGGCTGCTCGCCCGCTTCGCGCCCGACGCCGACCTGATCCAGGTCGCCGAAGGGCCGATGCGCGAGCTGCGCGACCGCCTCGGCCACACCGTCGTGCTGTCGGCGATGACCCCGCGCGGCGCCCTGGTGCTGACCACGCTCGCCTCGACCTCGCCGATCGAGATCGGCGTGCGGCCGGGCAGCGAGCTGCCGTTCCACGCCTCCGCCCAGGGCAAGGTGCTGCTCGCCTTCGCGCCGCGGCCCGTGCAGGAGCGCATCCTCTCGCGCAAGCTCGAGCGCTTCACCGAGCACACCATCGTCGCGCGCGACCGGCTCGAGGCCGAGCTGGTGCGGATCGCCCGCCAGGGCTTCGCGGCGGCGCCCGAGGAGGTGCTGCTCGGCGTCAACGTGATGGCGGCGCCGATCTTCGACGAGCGCGACATCTGCATCGGCGCGCTGGCGATCGTCGGCTCGATCCAGTTCCTGCCCGGCGAGCCCGAGGACGAGACCGTCGCGGCCCTGAAGGACTATGCCCAGCAGATCTCGCGCCGCTTCGGCCAGGGCCGCAGCCCCGGTCTCTCGGTTCCGGTTTCGGCCCCCCGCACGGCGCGCCGGGGGTGAGAGGGACGGAGTTCGGTCCGGCTGTCCTAGACCGGTTTTCGCTCACGTTGGTGCATAGCCTGCGTGTCGGATGAAATTTCT
>NZ_JBHUIW010000060.1:0-2702 GCF_042682915.1 Rhodoplanes azumiensis
CTGACTTTTATATTGGCATTCGACAGATTGGTGAACATACCTATCAGTGATAGTAGCGCCCCTCCCCTCCCCCGCACACACACACACACACACACACACACACACACACACACACAAGATCAGAACCAAACAAAACAAAAAAAAATTGCTTTCTTACGTTTCACATGTCAGGATGGTGCCAGACACTCTTATTGGATAGTCAAAAATCTCTTTTGTTTCTGTGTAAAAGGGAGGTCCTTTCAAGGCGTGAATGTTTCAGAACTTTAATTTATTTGGAAATGACCCAGCTCTTCAGTACACTGTCGTCACTTAGTTTAGCACAGGATAGAAACTCGGGTAACCAAAACACCTGGAGAAACGATTGTATGTTCAGTTCAGTTCAGTGGCTCAGTCGTGTCTGACTCTTTGGGACCCCGTGGCCTGCAGGACGCTGGGCTTCCGTGTCCATCACCAACTCCAGGGGCTTGCTCAAACTCATGTCCATCGAATCAGTGATGCCATCCAACCATCTTAGCCTCTGTCGTCCCCTTCTCCTCTGCCTTCAATCAAGACTCTCATAGGCAGATATTTTCGAGTGTAATTAGTGTTCATAGTTTATCTAAAAGCTCATATCACATTTAATTTTTCGTTTTGTTCCTGTTCTTTCGAGGTACTTTCTTGTTGACAAGCTTGTGACAGATAGAACGATATAGCAATTTTTACCTTAGAACAAACCGAGGCACTATGAACATTTTGTGCTTCATGTTGATGACTCTTAGACATGTCTACAGTAGAGGAGCAAAAACAAAACTACTAGATATTTCATATTGACTAGTTCCCAGTTCACGGGACTCTGACATTCCCTGAGGTCAAAGTTTTCTTGTATTGGAAGCAGTTGGGTTTGCAAGGGCTGCCTTGTCTTGAGACCATTGAAATAAGAACTCAGAACTTGAGCACTATTATCAAAAATCACAAGGCTCACACTGACACAGACATCAATCCAGACAGACAAGACAAGACATCTTCCAGTTTTCCGCCTGAGATGGAAAAGATTTCTTTGAGCCGTTTTTTCTGGGGAGTGGGGGGTGGGGCTGGCGGCCAGGCAGGCTTTGGGAAGGAGCTCATGGTTTGGAATTGCATATGAAAAGAACCAGCTTTCCGGGTTCCAAGGAATCAAGTTTCCTTGGAAACCAACTTTGTCCGGTTCTATAGAATATCATGGCCCTCCTAGGTCAGGTCATCTTTCCTTTCCGTAGCCCTCGTTGGATCCCTGAATTCTAGACAGCTTGGATTGCCTCTGTGGGCTGGATGGATTGTCCTCCCGTTTCACCGGGCGGCGGGAGCGAGGTCCCAGAGGCTCTCCTGGAACCGGGCGTGGGGGCGGGGCTCACCGGGAGCCCGTGGTGAAGGTGGGCAGCGCACCGGGAGCGCGCCCGGGGCGGGGCGAAGCCGGGCGGCGCGGGTCGGGAATCGGGTCGTGGCGGGGATGGGGGGCGGTCCCAGTTGTGCTCCGGGGATCCCCACTGCGGCTGGGAAGGCACCGGGAGCATGGCAGGGGCGGGGCGGCGCGGGGCGGGGGTCGGCTCCTGGCGGGGGTGGGGGAGGGCTTCCCCGTTGTCCTCTCGGGGGTCGCCGTGGCGGCTGGGAACGCCCACTGCGTGCGCTCCTGGGTCCCCAAGGGTCGGCATCCAGTGGGCGCGGCGGAGGGGTGCGGACCACAGGTCAGGGAACTGGGACTGCGTGGAGCAGGGAACCACGTAGTCCGCCCTCTGTTGGCACAACCTGGCGGTCGCAGAAAGGCCTCGCCTTTGGGCTCAAGGCCTTGACCGCTCCACCCCTTTGCTGAAAGGTCAGAGCCGCGCGGTTTTCCCAAGCAGCCGAGTGTCCGCTGCAAGTCCAAGGGCCAGAACCCTGAACTCTGGCCGGCTGGCCCAGCCCTGCTTCTGGCACTTTGGAGGCCAGCGGGCCCTTGACCACCTGCTGGGATGGGAAAGGGAAGGGTCCACGAATTGCACCCTAGAAACTTAGTAGGGTGCATGGGTTTCAAAACCCGGTGGCCGCCCAGGCAGCAAACAAGGGAGGAGGGCACCCTGCTGCCCTTTCATGGCAGCATCTGTGGCTGTCCTGCTGAGGGGGCCTTTCCATGGGGACCGTGTGCAGTACAAGTTTGGTGTTTTGGAACCGAATAATTAGAACGTGTAAAAATTTTAAATGATGTGGTGGTTTGATTCAAACAAAACAAAACCAAACAAAACAAAAAACCAAGCTCCAAGTTTTTTGCAAATTTAGGTCTTAATATTGAAGGCCTGTGTTCCTTCCACTGTGGCATTGTACGAAGAAATGTGCGGGTTTTTTTTTTTTTTTTAATTTGCTTTTTGTGTTTCTTTTTTTTTAGAAAAGATTCCGAAAAATGAGGGAAACAGGAAGCCCAGAGGTGCCCCTGTAGTTTGGCGAAGGCCTTAGGAGGCCACTTGGAAATGCCGCTGTCTGTGAGGGGGGGAGGGGGCACATGTGCACAGAGCTGTGCAGGCTTGTCCTTTGCATGGATGTTCTTTGTAGAAATCCACCTCGGAGCCATCTCCTGATGTGTAAGAATTTCCCAGACAAACCTTGAGCTAAGCAATGCGTTTTTCCCTTAGGAAATGTTGGTCTTCAGCGATGTTCAAAGCCTGTGTATTTCGGCTAGACTCTGGCTTCAGGTCGGTTCCCCCAAAAGGCTCCGA
>NZ_JBHUIW010000061.1:0-2271 GCF_042682915.1 Rhodoplanes azumiensis
GACCCCGAATCTCTGCCCGAACCGACTTCCCTGCGGCCTTCACCGGATGGGTACGCCGTTTCCGCTGGAGCTGCATGCATGACGGCCTTGGCACCAGAGACTCATAGCCCGGCGCGATCGTCCCTCGATGCAGTGAAGCGCGCTCGAACGGAGGGACGAGACGAATTCGCATGGAGCCTCGGAAGGCGCGTCCCCGGAAAGCGTACCTCGGAGACATTTCGATCCCGGATCGTCTCGGTCCGCTGGCGGAGGGAGTGCAACCGGGGTCGAACATTCTCCGCGTCGTGGAGCGCACCAGATCGTGCGAGAGCGGATTCGCACAAAAAATCGACAGCGCGAATGGGAGACGAAAGCTCCGCGCCGGCTTCCGTTTGAGTCTCTCGTCTAGGGGAGCACGAGCGGCGCAACCCGTGTGGAGTTAGTAGCAGGAATTATTTCCTTGACGACATCGCCCTGCTTGCATAGGAATATTGTCGTGACCAACTGAGACACAGATCATGGCATCCTCTCCCGACCTCGCCTCCCAAATCCTCCGCTACAAGTCGTTGGTCGCAGCCGAGGCGGTCTTGCTGGGGATGGCGGAGCTGCTGCCTCCGGGACCACGGTAGCGCGCCGAGTGGCGCCGCATCAAATCGAATTTGGCCTTCCGACGGTTCCAGCTCGCCCTGGTCGAATACGTCGCCGGTGAACAGAAAGCCGGGTTCAATCCGGATCAGCCCCGTGTTCCGGCCGGCAATCCCGACGGCGGACAATGGACGAACGAAGGACCGAACAGCGGTCTCGGCAGTCCTTCGCTGAGTAAGCCATCAGCTCTTGTCTATACGCCGGGATTGGTACTGAGCGACGCGAGCCCTGATCCGATCAGGCCAGGAGCGCGATACGCGGAAGCCCCCACAGAGATCGTCGTCCATCCGAGCGGATTGACGGGCATTTCGCAGATTGACGACACGTCAAAGTCACTCGTCGGCACTTTGGCGCGCGTCATGGACGTCGTCGAACGTGTTCCCGGCATGACCGCGCAGACATACGGTACAGCGGTTCATGTGACATTTGGAACGGCCGTTCGCCTGGGCGACTATCCCGGGATCGGATTTTTCGACGTGGAAACGACGTTTGGTGCTGAACCTGGCGCACCTTACGGCTCGAAGGGCAGCATCAGAACCGATATCCTGCTGCGGAATGAAGCTGGAGACATCATCGCGATTTACGATCTGAAGACGGGAGAAAAAGGCCTGACGCCTGGTCGCGTCAGAGAACTGCGCCGGAAGACGGGGGTCGGGCCGAACATCCCGATCATCGAATTGCATGCCATCAGAGGCGTGACGCTGAAATATGCGTTGGTCTCCGGTGTCTTTCGAAGCTTCCGAAATCATTGGAGAACCCACCAATGAGCATGGAGATCGAGATCCTTTCAGACCTTTATCTGAAAACAGTGAGCGAATGGCAGGGTTCGATCGACGCAATCGGCTTTCCCCTCCGGCTCGACCCGACCATCTCGGTCGAAGACATCGGTGGGTTTATCCCTGTACGCCTCGGCGAGACACCGACTGGTTTCGAATGTTACCGAGACGATGCAAACGAGGTTGTTCAATCCCTCGGGCTTTCCAACTCGGGTCGGGCCTGGAGGTTCGCACTGGGGCTGCGCTGGAAAGGTGATTTGAATGAACTTCAAGCGGCCTGGATGGCAGCCGCAGCCTACGCAGCAGCCACCGATGGTGTAATCTTCGACTATGAGGAGGGAAAGATATACCTTCCATCCGAAGCCGTCGCCCAAGTTCAACGCATAAGGCGCGACGTGCCACACGTCGAAGCCATCCTGCGAGAAATTGTTATGCGGTTTACGCCGAAGGAATAATCGAGTCGCTCGTAGAGAACGGCCTGCGGACCTCGCAATGCCAACCGCAACCGCGCGTACCGGTTGACTTTAGCGCCGGTCGACGACCGTTGAGCGGAGAAGTTTCGATCCCAGGTCGTCTCGGTCCGCTGGCGGAGGGAGTGGGCCTGGGGGCGAACATTCTCCGCACCCATCCGGCTCCAACCGCAGTGAATTCCCGCTTGGGTAGCCGCCCGAGCTGATTGGGCTACGGTGGCCACCAGAGTCTTTCGTACCGCGCCGAGAGGTGTCCTGGACCCCGTCGTGCGAAATGATCGGGTCGACGAGCGAGGACGTCGGCTGGCCCAGGTTGGGATCGATGTACCCATCCGGTGAAGGCCGAAGGGAAGTCGGTTCGGGCAGAGATTCGGGGTCGTCAGGCCGCGGCGGCGGCGGAG
>NZ_JBHUIW010000062.1:0-2181 GCF_042682915.1 Rhodoplanes azumiensis
TCTGCGCCTTCGTCATGGGACCACTCCTAGTGATAGTCCTATGACTTCCACCCCCGATCACCCGGTCAAGGCGGCCTCAACCGGACGGGTACAGATCAAGTATCCTTTTTGGCGGAAGAATCGCGCTTCTGGTTAGCTTTGTCGAGCACGACCAGACGGAGATTCAGTTGACTTCGTCGATTGTCGGCCGGCACCTACCGTATCGATCTCAGGCACATTCTTCGCCCTGAATTTGGTTTGCAGTAGCTCATTCATCCTATTCTCGACCTGCTGCTCTAATCTTTGGCATATATACTTAATTTTGCTCAGCCTATACGACGCAGAGACACTAATTAGTATCCAGAATAAAATAGTCACATACATTATAAATAGAGCACCTGAGGTGGATTTGTTTGCCACCGCAGGTATTTCCCAAACTGTAGCAGCGCTAAGTGCAAGAAAGCTGAGCGTCGATATGATCGCCATCGCCGTGACGACCTTAAGATCGTGCCGAGTCCTAAAGTAGCCCAGCAATGGGACATAATACTGGAAGCAGAGCGGCCTATATAATCGCCTAAACCCGTGCTTGATTTTGAATCCTGCCACATAGCATAAGACATAGACGGCAGGAAATTGGTAGAACAATCGAAGTTTTCCGTTCGCATGTACGACCGCTTGAGCGGTCAACATGTCGACAGTCGCGTCCCTAACACGCTGGATTTCTTGTTCAAGAGTACTACTGTGCTCAGTCCCTTTGATTCGGTCCAAGCCTACATAGCCGATCGTGACTGCTGAGGTGAAGGTTGCTAAATGGAGCAAGCCTTCGACATGAACAGTCGAAGCAAATCCAGCAATGAATGTGCTATAGGAATTCGCGATCCAATCAAACATGGCGCGCCCCCGCTTGGGGGCGCTATCATCAGGACTCAATCAGAGTCGACCAACTCCTGAGCGCGCTCCCCTTCATATTCGCGCACCGCATTGTGCAGCGAATCGAAGGCGGATTGCAACCTGCTACCGTCGACTCGATCGCCGAATTTCACGAACGCCTCCGTAACTTCCCCGTTTGGTTCGAAGCGGAAATGGAGTGCGTCGCCCACAGCCAAATGGTACCCAGGCCGTAGGTTGTCTGGCACTAGGGATATTTCAAGACGATCTGAAAAGCCCTCGTCCTGAATCCGCTTCAGAAGAGGGTGTTGCGGTGCGATCCGCATTTCAGAAAGGATCCTCAGTCTGGCATCCTGGTTTGCGTTCAGAAACTCAATGCAGGCATCCATCAATTCGCGAGTTCCGTACACGCGGTCGTCGAGTCTGCCCGTTAAGATGTCGACGCTCTGACGGCTCAGTTGGAAGAGGCGCGTCAAGAGAATTGCCGCATGTTTCGCGTCGCGATCGACCAGTAGCATCGAAGATTCGGTCTCAGAAACCTTCTCCACGAAGGCACGATATGATTCATCGTCCCGCAGGTGTGGGAACACCGTGTCGTCGAATTGATTATCCCACATAACCCTAGCCGCAGATGTTGGCATAGCCCGCCCCTTGCCGTTAGGTCATTGACAGACACGCACGACTGAGGACGCGGATTCTCTCCGCTCGACAGCATGCGTGTGTTGTCTTAGCAAATGGTTCACACAGCTCGCGGCAGCCCCGCCTCTGGCGGAAACGCCCGGCCAAATCAGCCGTTCCATCTTGGCAAGCTGCAGATAGTTCGACAAGAGGGGACCAGTCATGGTTGTCCAGGTTCAAGCCCTGCCCCCCCGGTGAACATGTGGGCGCCAACCAGAGATTCGGAACGCAATTGTCTGTGAACAGCTTAGCAAGCACCCACCCTCAGTGGGTGATCTGGAAGCCACATTGGACCACTAAATGTTGGTCCTGGACAGGCATTTCGTCAAATCCTGCGAGATTGGCGCCGAGGCGCCCTTCAAAGTCGCTCTTACCGTCAACAAATTAAGGACTTAGCGAAGCTCCGGTCCAGTGTACGTCACTCTGCCCGATGCAACGGCCGTCGGCCTACACACAGCGGCCCGGTTGGTCGGCATGTGCGTTCTACGCCCTTGCGCACGCTCTCGGCTGCACCGTCTACAGATCGCGCGGAGATTGGCCTTGTGTACCCGTCCGGTTGAGGCCGCCTTGACCGGGTGATCGGGGCCGGAAGTCATAGGACTATCACTAGGAGTAGTCCCATGACGAAGACGCAGG
>NZ_JBHUIW010000063.1:0-1866 GCF_042682915.1 Rhodoplanes azumiensis
GCTCCTCCGAGCTCGACGACAGCTCCTGGCTGCCGGCCGAGACGTTGTCGGCGGCGGCGAGCGCCTCGGCGACGACCTGACGCAGCTTCTCCACCATGCGCTCCAGCGCGATGCCGAGCGTGTCCTTGTCGGAGAAGCGCTCGACCCGCACGGTGAGGTCGCCGTTGGCGATCGTGTCGGCGACCTGGGCGTTGGTGCGGAGGTTGCCGGTCATCTGATTGAGCGAATCGACCAGATCCTTGATCTCGTCGTTCGACTTGACGGTGATCTCCTGGCTCAGGTCGCCGATCGCGACCGCCTGGGCGAGCGCGCCGGCCTTGGCAAGGCCACGGCTGATCGACAGCGCCATGAACACGGCGGTGCCCACCGCGGTCACGAGCGCGAAGGCGACGAGGCCGAGCAGCATCATGCGGGCGCTCTCGTACTGCTCGGCCGCCTTGACCTTCGCATCGGCGAGGCGGCCGCGATTGATCTCGTTGACGCTGCGCAGGCTCTTCTGCACCTCGCCGACCTGCTGGCGTGCCTGACTGGCGGAGATCGCGACGGCCTCGTCGCGATGGCCCTGGCGGACCGCCTCCTGAATTCTGTCCTGGGCGGCGCCGAGCTGTTGGAGGGCGGCGCGGGCCGCGATCCACAGAGGCTTGCCTTGCGCCGTCGCCCCCTCCTCGGCCTTCTCGATTCGGCTCATCAGTTCGCGGCGCTGGGTCGTGACCTCCCCGCCGAAGCGGTCGATCTCCTCCTTGCCGGAAGCCGTGACCAGGTTCTTCTCGGACCGCACGAGCGAGAGAAGCTCGGCATTCATCTCGAGCGAAAGCTGGAGGCGCTGCATCGGTCCGTCGACCAGTCGCTGCAGCGTCAGGTCGAGCGAGGCGAGATTGGAGATACCGAGCCAGGCCGTGACGCCGGACAAGACGATGATGGTCGCGAAGGCGAGAGCGAGCTTCAGCTTGATCGTGAGTCGCATCGGGGCATTCCTGGCAAGGATATTTCGGGGGTGCTTCAGGGGGTCTCGAGGGGAGCGTCAGGCCGCTCGCACGGCCGACGCCGCGCCGTCGTCCCGGGCCGCGGGCACGGCCCGCTGCGCGGTGAGGACGGCCGGGTCCGACGTGAACAGGCGGACGATGTCGAGCACGGCGACGAAGCCGCCGCCGTGGCGGCCGACACCGAGAATGTGGTCGTGGCTCCACGCCGTGCCGATGTCGGGCGGCGGCTCGAGCCGCCCGTCGTCGAGCGACGCCACCTCGAAGACCCGATCGGCGGTGAGGCCGATGGCGAGGGTGCGGCCGGGCAGCGGCACGTCGAGGACGACGATGCGGGTCTGCTCGTCGCTCGGGACGCGCGGCAGGCCGAGCCGGGTCCGCAGGTCGATGACCGCGACGGCGCGACCGCGCACGTCGATCAGGCCGTCGAGATGGGCCGGTGCATCGGGGATGCGGAACACCTGCTGGGTCGGCAGGATCTCGAGCACCATCGACACGGGAACGGCGAAGATCTCGCGGCCGATCCCGATGGTGACGTAGAAGGTCGCGCCGGCACTGGTCTGCGTCATGGGTCAGCTCGCCCGCTCGAATTGAACGTCGTGTGCATCCGGCCCGCCGGACGTCATGTCGAGACGGAAGCCGGGCTTGCCGGCCGCCCTGGCCGGGGCCGCATAGGCGGCGCGCAGCTGGTCGACGAGCTTGTTGGCGCCACCCGCGACCGGACGGCCGGTGGGCTCGCTGGCGGCGGCCTTGGCCGGTGCCTTGCCGACCGGTGAGCGCCCGGCCGCCGGCCGCCGCACGGCCGTCGCCGGCGCCACCGCGGCGCTCTCGTCGGTGCGGAAATAGGCGATGCTGGCCTGCAGCTGCTCGGCCTGCGCGGCGAGCT
>NZ_JBHUIW010000064.1:0-1812 GCF_042682915.1 Rhodoplanes azumiensis
GTTCGATCCCTGGGTCGGGAAGATCCCGCCGGAGAAGGAAATGGCAACCCACTCCCAGTATCCTCGCCTGGGAAATGCCACGGACAGAGGAGCCTGATGGGCCGCAGTCCATGGGTCGTATCAAAGTTGGGCTCAACCCAGCAACTACGAACAGAAGTATTTCCAAAGACCACACTCAAGTGTGTGTGTGTGTGTGTGTGTGTGTGTGTGTGTGTGTGTATCTCCTCTTGCCGTCTTGGAGTCTGTCTCGGAATCTTCATGTATTTCTGCCTCTGTATCTCCTGACAGCCAGCCGCCGGCCCGTTCGTCTGGCCCCGGCCTCTCCCAGGCGCTCTGGCTCTGGCTGAGGAGCTTGCGCAGGCCAGCTGTCTCCCTTGGCGTGGGTGCGTGCGAGTGTCTGTGTGTCTGTCTGTGTGCCTGCCTGTGGCTTGTCTGCTCTCTCAGGAAGGTCGAGGGCTTGGCGTGGGGTCAAAGGGGGGGCCTCGGTAGTGCGAAGGGGAGGGGCTGAGGCGCTCCGGTCGACCGCGCCTCCCTGGCTTCTGCTGGGTTTGGGCACCGGACAGGTGCCGGGCAAGTTGGGCGCTCAAGTTTCGCTGCGCCTAGGCCCGCAGGAGGTTCAGAGGCCCCTGGGCCGCGGGGGTTGGGAGGCGGCGGGCGCCGAAGACCGACACCTCCGGGGCCGCGCGGGCCTGAGCAGCGAATGGGATCGGGGGGAGGCCCCGCTCAGCGAGCGCGGCCGGGTCTGGAGTGGCCGCGGGTGGGAGGGCGCCGAGACCTCCGCACCCCTCAGCCCAGCCCCCAGGCCCCGCGCGCACGCACGCACGCACGCCCTCCCGGTCAATGGGGGCTCCTGGAAGCCCCTCGGGCCCCCGGGCCCGGCCAGGCGCTTGCTGGTCTGGTATTGGCGGTGTTCGGGGGGCGGGCCGGCGTCAGCAGGCTGGAGTCCGGTCGCGGATCGTGCGGCTCAAGTACAGCACGCCCCGCGACGAGAGGTGCGGCCCGTTGGCCCGACCTGCAGGGCAGAGCGAAAGGGAGGCGAAGCGCAAGGCTCTTAGGGCGCCCCGCGCCAACCGCCTCCGGCTCCGGCCCTATCAGCCTGAAGGCGCCCGATCTCGTCTGATCTCGGAAGCTAAGCAGGGTCGGGCCTGGTTAGGATCTTGGATGGGAGACCACCTGGGAATCCCGGGTGCTCGAGGCTTTTTGCCTACCAGAAGAGGTCCTTTAGCCCCCGCCGCGCGTCCCGATTCTTGGATCCCCCCCGCAGCCCCAGCCCCTCCCGGGCCGCGGGGAGCGGCTGGCCGGGGCCCCGACTCCCGCTGCAGACCTGGGTTGCCTCCGCGCGGCCCGCGAGCCCCTCCGCATTCGCATTCGGCTTCCAGGACACCCGACGACCGGCAGTCCCGTCTCCATCTGGGGCACCTTTGGCTTGCCTCAGGCAATCCCGGGGCTTGCACCAACTCAAGCCAGATCCTCAGCCCCCCTCCCCACCCCCTGCCTCGCAGGCCATCGCGCATGCGCATGTGCGCACGCACGCACAGATAGATGTGCCCAAACGGGGCATCTATCTTGTTCACTTATACCGTGGGTGTATCTATGCCTGGGAGTCGGACTGCTGAACCATACGCTACTTCCACTTTTAGTTCCTTCGGGAACCTCCATAATCTTTTCCATACCGGCTCTACCCATGCCCATTC
The DNA here is from genome assembly GCF_042682915.1 of Rhodoplanes azumiensis. Classification (NCBI taxonomy): domain Bacteria; kingdom Pseudomonadati; phylum Pseudomonadota; class Alphaproteobacteria; order Hyphomicrobiales; family Nitrobacteraceae; genus Rhodoplanes; species Rhodoplanes azumiensis. The sequence goes on from NZ_JBHUIW010000064.1 coordinate 1,695, forward strand.
CTACTCACCGTGGAGGAGAGTTCCCTTTGCTCCACATCTTCTCCAGCACTGGTTATTGACAGACATCGCAGTGAGGCCCAATCGGACTCATGTGAAGTGGTCCCTCCTTGGAGTTTGG
>NZ_JBHUIW010000065.1:0-1585 GCF_042682915.1 Rhodoplanes azumiensis
CCGCGCAGGCCGAGCAGCTGCAGGCCAGCATCGCCTATTTCCGCACCGAGGAGAGCGCATTCGCCGCGCCTGCTGCGGCGCGCCGTCCGGCGGCGGGCCGGGCTCCGGCCGGCAAGCCGACCGCCAAGGTGTCGGCGTCCGAAGCGGCGACGCGGCCCTCCGTCCGTCCGGCCGCGGGCGGCGCCAACAAGCTCGTCGAGCAGGTGCGCGCCGCCTACGCTCAGCCGGTCCGGACACAGGCGCGTGGCGGCTTCAAGCTCGACCTCTCGGCCGGCGGCCCGGACGCGCACGACGCGCAGTTCGAGCGCGCGAGCTGAGACACGCCTCTCGGCGCCGCGGGGGCGAGGGGTTCGCCCCGCTCCGGCGGCGTCGCCGCGCCCGCTCCGGCGGGTCTCCGACCGCCAGTCCGATCCCGTCACGACCGCCCCCGGCAGGTACCCCATGCGCCTCACGATCAAGCTGAAGCTGGTTCTGGCCTTCACGACCATCATCGTCCTGTCCGGCATCACCGCCTGGCTCGGCATCTCCAATCTCGCCTCGCTGGACGCGACGTTGGAGCGGGTCATCGAAGGACCGGTCAAGCGCATGCAGATGTCGCTGGAGCTGAACAACAACCTCTTGCTGCTCGTGCGCGCCGAGAAGAACCTCGTGATGGCGGCGAGCAAGGACCAGGCTCAGTTCTACGATGCCGAGATCACCAGGGAGCGTCAGCTCCTGACCTCCCGAGTCGAGAAGGCGGACGAGACCGCGACCGCGCAGAACAAGCCGCTGTGGGCGGCCACGCGCAACGCGCTGCAGCAGCTCGCCACCATTCAGGATCGCCAGCGCGATTACGTGCGCCAAGGCGATGTCGAGCGCGCCCATGAGCTGTCGACCGGGCAGGGCCGCCAGGCCGTGACCGAGATGCAGAAGAACCTGAACACGGTCGTCGAGATCAACCAGCGTCGTCTGGAGGAGGCCAAGGAGGTCGCCAAGCAAGATTACGAGAGCGCCCGGACCATGATGCTCGCGGTCGTCGCGGCCGCGATCCTGCTCGCCGCCGGCATCGCGGCCTGGATGGCGCTGTCGATCAGCCGCGGCCTCGCCAAGGCCGGCGCGCTGGCCCAGGCCGTGGCGGTCGGCGATCTCGACCAGACCGTGATCGTCAAGACGAACGACGAGATCAAGGATCTGGTCGACTCGCTCAACCGCATGACTACCAATCTGCGCGCCACCGCGGCGATCGCCGACAAGATCGCAGAGGGCGATCTGAATGTCGCGTTCGAGCGCCTCTCCGACAAGGACGCGCTCGGCATCGCCTTCGAGCGCATGACCGCCAATCTGCGCACCAATGCCCAGGTCGCCGACATGATCGCGGGCGGCGACCTGACCGTGCAGGTGCGGCGCTTCTCCGATCGCGACATGCTCGGCATCGCGTTGGAGCAGATGGTGGCGAAGCTGCGCCAGGTGGTCGCCGAAGCCCTGTTGGCCGCCGACAACGTCTCGGCCGGCAGCCAGGAGCTGTCGTCGAGCTCGGAGGAGCTGTCGCAGGGCGCGACCGAGCAGGCGGCGTCCGCCGAGGAGGCGTCGTCCTCGATGGAGGAGA
>NZ_JBHUIW010000066.1:0-1548 GCF_042682915.1 Rhodoplanes azumiensis
CGATCTCCGGCGCCGATGCCGGCAACTACGTGCTGGCCTCGACGGCCTTCACGACCACGGCCGACATCACGGCCGCGACCCTGACGCTCGCCGCGGCCGGCACGGTCGCCGGCAGCAAGGTCTACGACGGCACCACCGCGGCCGCCGTCACCGGCAACGGCAGCCTCGCCGGCCTCGTCGGCGGCGACGCCGTGACGCTGAGCCTCGGCGGCACCACCTATGCCGACAAGAATGTCGGCACGGCCAAGACCGTCACCGGCACCTACGCGATCTCCGGCGCCGACGCCGGCAACTACGTGCTGGCCTCGACGGCCTTCACGACGACCGCCGACATCACGCCGGCGTCCCTCGTGATCACTGCGAACCCGCAGAGCAAGCAGGCCGGAGATCCGGACCCGATCCTCACCTATCGGGTGAGCGGCACGCTCTACGGCTCCGACACGCTGACCGGCGCGCTCGCGCGGGAGGCCGGCGAGTCGCCAGGGGCCTATGCGATCCTGCGCGGCACACTGGCGGCGGCGAACTACGACATCGCCTATGTCGGAGCCACCCTCACCGTCACGGCCGAGACCGCGGATGTCGCCACGGCCGAGTTCCCGACCAGCCGGTACACGGCGCCGGGCCTCGCTGCGCCACTGACGCCGGTGACCATCAGCTATCAGGCTGTCGACACCGCGCCCGTCGTCCTGGCGACGATCGCCCCGACGCCGCCGGGTCGCGTCGCCACACCGGGGCCGGCCCCGGGGGGCGCCACGGTCACGATCACGGCGGCGCCCAGTCAGAACGTCGCGCCGGCCGCCGGCACCGACCTCGTGTTCCCGGCGATCTCGCAGTTCGACAGAACCCAGTACATGGGCGCATCGCTGCCCGACTGGGCCTCCGCGGCCGGCGAGGCGACCATCGCGGCCATGGTGGCGCGGGGGCTCGCCCAAACGCCCGATGCCCCGAAGATCGACAGCCTGCGGGCCGACGGCGTGCCCGGCTGGGCGGCCATCGCGGGCGTGCGTCTGATCGACCGAAATGGAACGGTGCGCACGCCCGCCGATGCGGCCGGCTTCCTGCTCGGTGAGGGCGTCGACTTGGCGGCGCTGCTCGCCGGCGGGCCCGTGATGCTCGGCGGTGCAGTGGGGACGGACGGAGCGCGGCCGGTTGCCTGGATGCTCGTGGTCGGCTTCACGGCCGACGGCACCGGCCTCCTCGCCAACGATCCCGCCACCGGGCTGCAGGTGGTGCTCGCCTGGGACGCGCGCACCCGCACGGTCGGTGGCGTCACCGCCGTGCTCGATCCGCAGACCAGGCAGCCGCGCCCGCTCGGCGCCGAGCCGCCGGCCGTCGCGCCGCCTGGCTTCGCGCCGCCCGCCGAGGCCTGGGCAGCCCTGGCGTCGTTCAAGCCCGCGACCTACGTCGCGATCGCCGTCACGCGCGATCGATAGATGCGGTCGAATGAGCGCCACGAGGTGGACACGGCCGGCGATGCCCCGACCGCGGAGGATGTTAGACCGGTTTTCGCTCACGTTGGTGCATAGCCTGCGTGTCGGATGAAATTTC
>NZ_JBHUIW010000067.1:0-1512 GCF_042682915.1 Rhodoplanes azumiensis
GCTACGGCATGCACAGATCTTGTTGCGACGGATTGACTCGGGGCGGCAGGAGGCATTCCCCTCGGGGTCGGTCGTGTGATTCTGTTGGGGACACTTCGGACGAATCGGAGTGTCGCCATGGACGTGACGGGTTGGTCGTTGGGTCGGTTCGGGGATCGGCGCCTCGATAAAGGGGGGCGGCGCTGCTCGAAGGTATCGTCGTGCACGCCAGCGTCTGCCTGCGGCAGCTGAGCAATGGCCGGCGATCCCAGGAAGTCCGGTTCAATCGGCTTTTGGGGAACGACAGGGTCACGGTCGAGCGCTTGATCGAGGGATGGAGCGAGCAGACCGCCCCGGCTTCGGCCGGGCGGCACGTGCTGGCGATCCAGGACACCAGCGAGATCAACTTCGCCACCACGGCCGAGCGCCGACGCGGCTTGGGCGAGATCGGCAAGGGCGTGGGACGGGGCCTGCTGGTGCATGCCATGGTGGCGGTCGACGCCGACAGCGGGAGCTGCCTGGGACTGGTCGCCGGCCGCGTCTGGACCCGCGCGGGCCGGGTCACGGTGCCGCACGCCGCACGCGCCCTGTCCGACAAGGAATCCGAGCGCTGGGTGAGCACCGGCGAGCAGGCCAAGACCGTGCTGGCGGCAGCCGCGCGGGTGACGATCGTCGGCGACCGCGAGAGCGACCTCTACGCGTTCTGGGCGACGCTGCCGAGCCCGACCGTCGATTTGATCGGACGGGTGATGCACGACCGTTGCGTCGCGGACGGCAGCCTTCTCTCGGCCGCAGGCGAGCGCTTCGCGTGTGCCGGCACGCGACGCGTCGTGTTGCCGGCACGGGCTCCCAACCGTCCGGCCCGGTCGGCGGAGGTGATCCTGCGGTTCGGACCGGTCGCGCTGCGGCGACCCAAGGGCCCGCACCATCGCCATCTGCCCGAGAGCGTCGCGCTCACCTTGGTCGAGGTGGTCGAGCCGTCGCCGCCGGAGAACATCGAGCCGCTGCACTGGCGCCTGCTCACGACGCATGCGGTCGGCGACGCCGCGGCGGCGTGGCGCATCGTCGATTGGTACCGACAGCGCTGGACCATCGAGCAGCTGTTCCGGCTGATGAAGAAGCAGGGTCTCCGGCTCGAAGACAGCCAGATCGAGACCGCGGATCGCCTCCTGAAGCTCGCCGCGATCGCCACCAAGGCGGCGGCCGTCACCCTTCAACTCCGGCAGGCCCGCGACGGAACCAGCGTCGAACCGGCCAGCATCGCCTTCACGGCCGACGAGGCCATCGTACTCGACGCCCTCGACGCCGAGTACCGCGGCAAGACCGCGCTGCAGACGAACCCGCACCCGCCGCGAAGCCTCTCCTGGGCCGCGTGGATCATCGCTCGTCTGGGCGGCTGGGACGGTTATCCGTCCTCCAAGCCCCCCGGGCCCATCACGTTCAGCCACGGCCTCCACCGGTTCCGCACCATCGCCGAAGGCTGGATCCTCCGAGACAAGCTCTTGCCCACCCGAAATGTGTGCATGCCGTAGC
>NZ_JBHUIW010000068.1:0-1407 GCF_042682915.1 Rhodoplanes azumiensis
GTAGGGGAATCTGGCCTCGAGACGTGTTGAAGAAGGTCTCTCGAGGTCTTTCCCGGGTTGAGGCAGGAAACCCTGGGTTCCCTCGACTTGTGCAGGTGACCTCAGGGGGCTTCTCATGGTGGCTCTGAGAAGCCAGGGAAACTGGAGGTGGGAGGGGCCTCTCGGGACTCCACTGGGCTTGGTGCATTGGAAGAGGGCCTCATCTCCAGTTGAGGCAGGAACCGCAGGGTACCTCTGATTTCAGACTCCGATCGCAGGGTCCCTGCAGACTGGGGACAGGAGAGTCAGGCCTCGTCTTGGGTTGAGGCATGGAACTCCGCTTGCCTCTCGAGATGTCCCCGGGGAGAGAGGCCGCTTGTCGAGCTGTATTTGGAACCTGGGGTTTTTTCCGAACGATGCACGGAAAAACTGCCCCTTCGTGTTGACTTCATTCACAGGGTGGAGTTCGGAGAGGTGTCCGGGCATCGGGTTCTTATCAAGAGGGGACCGGGAAATCGGGGTCCTACGGAATGTGGAACCACCCACGAGGCCACGTCTGGAATGTCTTCGTGAGACCGGCCTCATCCTGAGGTGCGACCGGAAGGTCGGGAACCCCTTCCAGACAAAGCAGGGGAGTCGACCCTCCTGTCCAGATCAGGAGGGGAGAAAGGGCTCAGAGGAGGGGGTGCCGGAAAACCTCAGTGTTCCTCTCGAGGGAGACCGGGATTTCGGGGAACTTTGTGGGTCGCATCAAGGGTGCCAAGTGCCCTTTCGACCTCCAATTCCTAACGTGGGACTTCTCCTGAGGCGCTGTAGCGGGAAAGGGCTTCATCTTGCGATGACGGGGGAGCCACGTGGTTTTTCTCGAGTTACGGCGGGATTCTCGAGTTACGACGGGGAATTCAGGCTGCCTCTTGTGTTGGCCCAGGCAAGTCCAATCTTCCATTCGAGTTGCGAAGGAAAGCTGGGGATTGCTCTCGAGTGACTGCAGGGCCAATAGACCTCATCTAGGCTTGTGTCCAGAAGCCAATGTTCCTCTCCAGGGGCGACAGGGATCTCGGGGTTGCATTCCAGACGCACCCGGGGAGACAGGCATTCATCTCGAGTGGAAGCAAAGAACCCCGCTCTGCTCTCGAGTCGCGACGGGTATCTCTTGGAGCTCACTGGGTGGACTCAAGGGAGTCAAGCCTCCTGAGGCGTTTGGAGAGAGGTCGCGAGATTGGTCTCTAGGCCATGCAGGAGACGAAGGCCCTCATCTCTCGATGACGGGGGAATCTCGGGGTTGTTCTCGAGCGGCGGCCCCAGTGTGCGGTTTCTCACGAGGTACGACGGCGAGGTCAGTGAGCCTCTCGTGGGGCGCCAGGGAAGTCGGGTCTCCATGCGAGTGGCGAGGGGGAGCGCGTCATTGCTCCCGAGCCATGGTAGGGG
>NZ_JBHUIW010000069.1:0-1319 GCF_042682915.1 Rhodoplanes azumiensis
CACGTGATCAGTGCATGATCAGCCACGTGATCAGTGCATGATCAGTCACGTGATCAGGGCCTGCTGAGCTGCGTGATTCCTGCCGGCTCATCTGCATGACAATTGCCAGCTGAGCTGCGTGATTCCTGTCGGCTCATCTGCTTGACAATTGCCAGCTGAGCTGCGTGATTCCTGCCTGGTCACGTGCTTGATTATTGCCAGTTGAGCAGCATGATTCGTCACTGCTGAGCTCCATGCTTATTGCCTGCTGATTGCGTGGTTCGTGTCTGCTCAGCTCTTTGAGTATTGCCTCCTGAGGTCCCTGTTCGGTCGCCACCTGCCGGGGACCAGCCCCAACTGATCCAGGGTATTCGAAGGAGAGATGGCCTAGGCGACTATTTATATGCTAATCAGAGATGTCAAGAATAATAGTATGAGGAGAGCTCAGTAGGAAAATTCGGTGGAGAAAAGAGACTGAGTAGCTTGGTTTACGCGGAAGACCAATCAAACTTCAAGACAAGAAGTTTGCACCACTTACGTAGGCCGCAGGCGCCCTCTCGAATAGCGAAAGGTGCCTCACCCTAGACACCTTCTCGAGTGGGTCTTAGCAGCCCAGGCATAATTAGTAAGCGTGGTGGGTTCCGCGCTCCAGATGGAGACTCAGCTGGAAGTTAAAGGGAAGAATGACAAGGAACTTTATGAATTGGAGCTGTAAGTTAACTCTTTGACAGAGAGAGCGAGATGGTGGTGGGGGACAGCCCCCAGTGAAATCAGAGGTGAGAGCACAAAGCAATACAGTAGGCAGACTCCGGTTTTTTTGGGGGGGAGATGCTCGAGAATATCCGGGTGGACTCCTGAGGCTCGATCCCGCATTTGCGTATGCCGAGCCTCCTTCCTCATGACCTTTGTCCAGAGTGGAATGCCTCCCCGGCTCCCGGCACATGATCAGTGCATGCTCAGTCACGATATCAGTGCCTGCTCAGCCACGTGATCACTGACGGCACAGTCACGTGATCAGCGCCTCTCAGTCACGTGATCACCGTATGATAAACACGTGATCAGTGAACGACCAGCCACGTGATCACTGCATGCGCGGTCAGGTGGTCAGTTCCTGATCAGCCACCTGATCAGTGCGTGCACAGTCCCCTGATCAGCGCCTGTCAGTCACTGATCACTGCCTGATAAACACGTGATCAGTGCCCGAACAGCCACGTCATCAGTGCATGCGCAGTCACGTGATCAGTGCACGACCAGCCACGTGATCACTGCATGCGCGGTAAGGTGTTCAGTTCCTGATCAGCCACCTGATGAGTGCGTGCACAGTCCCCTGATCAGCGCCT
>NZ_JBHUIW010000070.1:0-1308 GCF_042682915.1 Rhodoplanes azumiensis
TCTCCATGCGAGTGGCGAGGGGGAGCGCCTCATTGCTCTCGAGCCATGGTAGGGGGCCGGGGACCAGCCCCGGCTGATCCAGGGTATTCGAAGGAGAGACGGCGTAGGCGAAGATCAGGAAACCACTGCTTAATTAAATGTTAATTAAGGATATAAAGAGTAATAGAATGAGGATAGCTCAGTGAGGAAATTCAGTGGAGAAAAGAGGCTGAATAATTCAGCCAGAAGGTAAGAGAAAGAACGACATGGTGAGACCAAGTTTCGGTGAACAAGGCCCGCACTTTATTTTTCAAAGTAGTTTTTATACCTTAAGTTATGCATAGAGGATAATGGGGGAAGGGGTCGAGTCTTGCAGCAAACCAGGCTTTCTTCCTGCAAACTTATCATATGCAAAAGCTTAGGTGATTTGCATCATCTTCTGGCCCGGAGGCCTGTTAACATTTTAAGACCTTTTCTTCAGAAAACTTATTTTTCTCTAAAGGTGGTTGGTCAGGAGCCACCCTCCAAAAAAGCATTAGATAAAGTTGCATTCCTACAGAGCAAAGGTGTGGTGGGCTATAACAAGAAAAAGAATTAACTCAAGGGTCCCAGGTTACAAACATTAAAGCTACTACTTACACCAATTATATTAATCAATACACTGCCAGGGACACAGCAGGTAAGGGATATGGAAACTTAGCAGCAAACAATGGCCCAACAAGTGAAAAACCATTCACCAATACAATTTCTAATCAATCTTGTAACTACTCAAAAGAATCTGTGTTTAGACAGTTTAGAACATCTCCTGCCTCTCACAGTTGGGAGGCTCTGAACAATCCCATGTGGCCGGAAAAACCTATTCAGGCAGGCTAGAGGATTTCCAAAGGAGTTTGTAGGTTAAACACTGTCACACCCAGGAATTATTAACTGGAACTGTAAGCTAACTCTTTTTTCAGAGAGAGGTAGTGGGGGAGAGCCCCCCGTAAAGTCAGAGGTTTAGGTGAAAGCACAAGCAGAAAGTAGGCAGACTCTGGTTTTGGGGGTATATGCTCGAGAATTTCCAGGGGGACTCCTGAAGCTCGATCCCGCCTTTGCGTATGCCGAGCCTCCTTCCTCATGACCTTTGTCATGGGCGGAGTTCCTCACTGGCTCCCAGCAGTGATAGAATTCCAGTGGAGCTATTCCAGATCCTGAAAGATGATGCTGTGGAAAGTGCTGCACTCAATATGCAATATGCAATATGCACTCAATATGCAATATGCCGGCTCACGGCAGTAGGGGAATCTGGCCTCGAGACGTGTTGAAGAAGGTCTCTCGAGGTCTTTCCCG
>NZ_JBHUIW010000071.1:0-1284 GCF_042682915.1 Rhodoplanes azumiensis
TAGATTTTGAGTGGTTTAGGAGCTGGGGATTTGTGGACAGGCGAGATCGCCTGCCCACAAGCCCCCCAGGGCAGCCGCAACAGCATGCAGGTTTGTTCGGGGGTGAAGAGGGGTCAGGGGGCGGGGCGTTCAGTCCATGGCGTTCCACGCTGGACGACGGTGTTGGCGTAGATCAGGAGCTTCCTGGCGCAGGCGACGAGGGCGGCATTGTGGGCTTTGCCGCGAGCGGTGAGGCGGGCGTAGAGGTCGACGAGGGCCTTGTTCCATCGGAACGCTGCCGGCAGAGCGGCGGCGAAGAGGGAGCGGCGCAGTCGCCCTCGACCGCCGGCGATGTGGCGTTGGCCGGCGTGGGTTCCGCTGTCGTCGTCGAACGGGGCGAGGCCGGCGAGCGCGGCGGCCTCCTCGCGGCTGACGCGCCCGAGCTCGGGCATGCGCACGACGAGCGCGAGAGCGGTGCGCTCGCCGATGCCGGGCACGCTGAGGACGAGATCGAAGCGCAGGGCGAGATCGGCATGGGTGCGCAGCCGAGCGACGATCCGCGCCATCTCGGCGGCTCGCCGGGCCTTCAGGCGGGTGATGTCGGTTTCGACCAGCCGCCGCAGCCGCGGGGTGTCGATGTGCTCGAGACGAACCTTCAGCCGCGCGATGTCCTCCTCGATCTGCTCGACGAAGGTGAGTTGTCCGGCCAGATCCTCCAACCGCTCGTCGCAGTCCTTCGCCGGACTGTCGAGGGCCGCCGTGCAGGCCGCGATGAGCACGGCATCGAGCGCGTCGTTCTTGGCGCGACGCTTGTGGACACGGGCATAGGCTCGCACCTGGATCGGCTGCAGGACCACGACCACGAAGCCCGCGCTCCGCAGGTGGCGCACGACCCCGCGCTCGTATCCGCCGGTCGCTTCGATGCCGACCCTGCCGACCCCTGCATGGGTCAGAATCTCCGCCAGCCGGCCCCAGCCCGCCGCCGTGTTGTCGATCTGCCAGTGCTCGGGGCGGCCATGAACCGCAATGTCGAGCTTGGCCTTGGACGTATCGATTCCGGCCGTCACCGTGGTAGTGTGCGTCATCTTCGTCGACCCCGCCTTGTGAAGCGAACCAGGTTGTTCCGGCAACCATCCGGGTCCGATGAAGGCGCTGGCGCGATCCCGCTACGGAGCAGTCGAAAGCGGCTCAGGGTGGGCTCGATCCGACACCAGCCGCTCTGCCGTGGACGGCCATCCGCGGCAGAGCATTCCTCACGGAACGGCCCGACGATACTCGCTCTCGCTGTTACAAGGGTGGGCAAAG
>NZ_JBHUIW010000072.1:0-1164 GCF_042682915.1 Rhodoplanes azumiensis
GCTCGTCCCCGAGAAGTCGCGCCTGAAGGCGCTGCTCGACCACCTGTCGGTGATCGAGGATCCGCGCGAGCCGTGGCGGGTGGCGCACCCGCTGCCGGAGGTGCTGCTCCTGGTGGTGTGCGGCACCCTGTCGGACTGCGACGACTACGAGGGGATCGCCGAGTGGGGCGCGACGCATCTGTCGTTTCTGCGCCGCTTCCGACCCTACCACCACGGGGTTCCGGGGGCGCGCTGGCTGACCCTGCTGATGAACCGCATCGACCCGGACCTGTTCGCAGCGGCGTTCACGGCGTGGGTGCGGGAGAGCTGGCCGGATCGCCCGAGCTTGATCGCCATCGACGGCAAGACCTCGCGCCGCAGCCATGATCGCGGCGCCGGCAAGGCGCCGCTGCATCTCGTCTCCGCCTTCGCCACCACGCGCCGCCTGGTGCTCGGCCAAGAGGCGGTCGCCGACAAGAGCAGCGAGACCACGGCGATCCCGCTCCTGATCGAGCGGCTCGCCGCCGGCGGCGGTCTCGACGGCACCCTGATCTCGATCGACGCCATCGCCACCAACCCGACCATCGCCACCGCCATCCGGGCCGCCAAGGCCGACTATCTGCTCGCCGTGAAGGCCAACCAGCCGACGCTGCGGGCCGAGATCGAGCGCTTCTTCGCCGCGGCGCCCGCGGCCGAGACCGAGACCGTCACCGACCTCGACAAGGGCCACGGCCGCATCGAGAGCCGCACCGTCACGGTCGCCCGCGAGGTCGATTGGCTGAAGGGGGACCGGCGCTTCCCCGGCGAATTGCGGCTGCCCGACGTCGCCACCATCGTGCGCGTCGCATCGCGCGCCGAACTCGCCGACCGCGGCCGCTTCGAGACCCGATACTACATCTCCTCGGCCGCCCTCTCGGCAACCGCCGCCGCCGAGGCCGTGCGTAGCCACTGGGCGATCGAGAACAGCCTGCACTGGGTTCTCGACGTCACCTTCGGCGACGACCAGTCCCGCCTGCGCAAGGGACACGGCGCCAGCAACATGGCCGTCGTCCGCCACTTCGCCTTCAATCTCCTGCGCGCCGTCACCGACAAGAAAAGCCTCAGGCTCAGGCGAAAGCGCGCCGGATGGGATCCCGAATACTGCGCCCAGATCCTCGGACATCGGACGCGTTAACCTGGATTCGG
>NZ_JBHUIW010000073.1:0-1142 GCF_042682915.1 Rhodoplanes azumiensis
TGATCACGTCGGTGCAGCGGCGTCGGCGGTGGTCGCGAGCGGAGAAGGAACGGATCGTGGCGGCGGCGCTGGAGCCTGGGGCGGTTGCGTCCGAGGTGGCGCGGGCGGCCGGGATCCATGCGAGCCAACTGTTCCGGTGGCGGCAGCAGCTTTGCAGCCCGGTTTCGGCATCGAGCCCGGCGGAGACCTCCCCGGCGTTCGCCGCGGTGACGGTCGCGGCCGAGCCGGCGGCGATGACCGCGGCGCGCATCCCCGCGCTCCCAGCACCCGCTTCGGACGGCGTGGTGGAGATCGCGTTCGCGGGCGTCGCGCGGATGCGGATCAGCGGCGCGGTCGACCCGGCGATGGCCTCGGCCATGATCGGAGCGCTGGCGCGTGCGCATCGGCGACTGCGGCGATGATCCCGGTTCCGAGCGGCACGCGGGTGTGGCTGGCGACCGGCCACACCGACATGCGCAAGGGCTTCGATGGGCTCGCCCTGATGGTGCAGGAGACGCTGCGGCACGATCCGCACGGCGGTCATTTGTTCGTGTTCCGCGGGCGGCGCGGCGATCTGATCAAGGTCTTGTGGCATGACGGCCAGGGGCTGTGCCTGTTCGCGAAGCGGCTGGAGCGTGGGCGATTCATCTGGCCGTCTCCGGCGGACGGGACGGTGACGATCACGCCGGCGCAACTCGGTTATCTGCTCGAAGGGATCGACTGGCGGATGCCGCAGCGGACATGGCGACCGCAGGCGGCGGGCTGACGCGAGACATGTGAATCAGCACGTCGTCGTGAGATCACAAGCGCGACGGCGTGTGATTCAATCAGCGGTATGGACGCCGCCGATGCCTCCCTCCCGAACGACGTCGCGACCTTGCAGGCGATGCTGCTCGCCGAGCGCGCGGCGCGGCTCGCGGCCGAAGCGGAAATGCATGCGCGGGCGCTGCTGATCGAGAAGATGAAGTTCCTGATCGCCAAGCTGCGGCACGAGCGATTCGGTTAGTCGGCGGAGCGCGGTGCCATCATCGAGCAGCTCGAGCTGCAGCTCGCCGACCTCGAAGAGAACGCGGCCGAAGCCGAGACGGTGGCGGAGATCGTGGCGCCCGCGAACGACACGGTGCGGGTGCGCGGCTTCGATCGCAAGACGCCGGCGCGCCGTC
>NZ_JBHUIW010000074.1:0-1098 GCF_042682915.1 Rhodoplanes azumiensis
ACCAAACAGTAAGTTTTCCTCCTACCTTGTTCTCCTCATCTACGTTAAGAGTATACTTTAAGAGTATCCTGGCACATACATGTACTGCCTCACCCCTAACCTCAGTCATGTGTTCCAAGAACTTCTGTCCGTTTATTTATTTGTTTTGGGTAACATTGAATTCGTTTTGACTATGCTGGGTCTTTGCTGCTCGCTGGAAGTTGCTAGGACCTCTGGACTGCAGTCTCCCATCTCTTGCTGACCTCTTGTTGACCTCTGCAGAATCCTGGTTGGTGGGAGCTTGTTAGTTCCTTGTTCCTTACCCGGACCTCCTGTGGTAAGTGTTTTCTCTCCTCTGGGGCCTGGTAAGGGTGGGTGGGCATTGGCATCCCAAAGGTGGCTAGAAGTCAATGATTTAGGCAGGCTTGTGAATAGATATGGGAGAAGGCAATGGCACCCCACTCCAGTACTCTTGCCTGGAAAATCTCATGGACGGAAGAGCCTGGTAGGCTGCAGTCCATGGGGTCGCTCAGAGTCGGGCACGACTGAGCGACTTCACTTTCACATTTCACTTTCATGCATTGGAGGAGGACATGGCAACCCACTCCAGTGTTCTTGCCTGGAGAACCCCAGGGACTGCGGGGCCTGGTGGGCTGCCGTCCATGGGGTCACACAGACTCGGACACGACTGAAACGACTTCGCAGCAGCAGCAGCAGCAGCAGCAGCAGCAGCAGTGCATAGATATCAAAAGGGTTTAGAACAGTCAGGTAGGATCACACAAGTCACCGTGAAGCAATACTTCTCCACTTAGCCAAAGCTAACAAAAGATTTCTGTTCTAGGTCAACCTAGAAGAGATCACGGAAGAGGTAAAGAAACTTAAAATCCATTAGCAAAGGCAGTTCAACCTCTCAAGAAACCTTGTGCTAGGCACAACACTCTTTTCTGGGGGTCCACTTTCCCTACAACCTCCTGATCCCATTCTGTACCCATTCCTTTGCTTCTCCCATCCTGAAACTGCCACCTGGAAGAAAGAACGACGTCGTTTTCCTTCAGAAAATGCGATTTCATGCCACATACCTTCTTTTAATACCAAGTCATACAGTTCCCTTCAGCAACC
>NZ_JBHUIW010000075.1:0-1053 GCF_042682915.1 Rhodoplanes azumiensis
TAGACCGGTTTTCGCTCACGTTGGTGCATAGCCTGCGTGTCGGATGAAATTTCTGCATTCGCGGGGGTGGATAGCGCGCAGGATGGTTCTGATCCGACGCTGGAGGCCTGGCACGGTTCGCTCCGCTGCCTTCCTCAGCAGAGCTTTGATCTTGCTGAAGACCTGCTCGATCGGATTGAGGTCCGGGGAGTACTGCGGCAGGTAGCGCAAGGTCGCGCCGGCGGATTCGATGGCGTCCGCGACGCCGCGTACCTTGTGGGTCGGAAGATTGTCCATGATTACGGTGTCGCCGCGCCGCAGCGTGGGAACCAGGCACTGCTCGACATAGGCCAGGAAGGTTTCGCCGTTCATCGCTCCGTCGATCACGCAGGGCGCCACCATGCCGCTTCGCCGCAGCCCGGCCACCAGCGTGATGGTCTTCCAGTGCCCGTGCGGGGCGAAGGCGAGCAGGCGCTCGCCGCGCGGGCTGCGGCCCCGCAGCCGAACCATGCTGGTCGTGACCGCGGTCTCGTCGATGAAGACCAGTCGGGCGGGATCGAGCAGACCCTGCTCGCGCATCCAGCGACGACGGGCGCCGGCGACGTCAGGCCGATGCTGTTCGGCGGCGTGCAGCGTTTTTTTTGACCGTGATGCCGTGCCGATCGAGCAGCCGCCACACCGCGCTGACGCTGCCCGGCAGCCGCCGCTTCCGAAGTTCCGACACGATCTCCTCGAGAGTCAGGTCGGGTTGCTCGGCGATCAAGCCCAGCAGCCAGTCCGCGTGCTTCTCCAGGGGCGATCGGCTCCCTCCGGAGGGTTTGGCGCGCGCACTGCCCTCGTCGCGCCAGCGTTGCAGCCACCGTACCGCCGAGCTGACGCTCACATCGAAGCGCTCCGCGGCCTCCCGTCGTGACGCTCCCGCCGCGACGGCCTCGATCACCCGTGCGCGCAGGTCAGTCGAATAGGCTCGTGACATCGATCGTCTCTTCCCCGACGAATCAGTGTCAACAGACTCTCCCAGCTCACCCGCCCAGGGAATCCCCCGGCGATTCAGCCACACCGAAAACCGCTCTA
>NZ_JBHUIW010000076.1:0-992 GCF_042682915.1 Rhodoplanes azumiensis
GCCGCTGGTCGACCCGTTCGGGCGCGCCATCACGTATCTTCGGGTGTCGGTGACGGACCGCTGCGATCTGCGCTGCGTCTACTGCATGTCGGAGCACATGACGTTCCTGCCCCGGGCCGACCTGCTCAGCCTGGAGGAGCTCGACCGGCTGTGCTCGGCCTTCGTCGCCCGCGGCACCCGCAAGCTGCGCATCACGGGCGGCGAGCCGCTGGTGCGGCGCGGGATCATGACGTTGTTCCGGGCGCTGTCGCGCCATCTCGACACCGGCGCGCTCGACGAGCTGACCGTCACCACCAACGGGTCGCAACTCGAAAAATACGCGGCCGACCTCGCCGCCTGCGGGGTGCGGCGCATCAACGTGTCGCTCGACACGCTCGATCCGAAGACGTTCCGCGACATCACCCGCTGGGGCGATCTCGTGCAGGTGCAGGCCGGCATCGCGGCGGCGCGACGCGCCGGCCTGAAGGTCAAGATCAACACCGTCGCGCTGAAGGGCGTCAACGAGCACGAACTCGGCGATCTGATGGTGTGGGCGCACGGCGAGGGCATGGACCTCACCATCATCGAGGTGATGCCGCTCGGCGAGATCGGCGAGGACCGGCTCGACCAGTATCTGCCGCTGTCCACGGTGCGGGCGCGGCTCGCCGCGCGATTCACGTTGACCGAGACCGATGACCGGACCGGCGGCCCGGCCCGCTACGTGCGGGTCGCCGAGACCGGCGGCCGGCTCGGCTTCATCACGCCGCTGACCCACAATTTCTGCGAATCCTGCAACCGGGTCCGCCTCACCTGTACGGGCACGCTCTACATGTGCCTCGGCCAGGAGGACGCCGCCGATCTGCGCGCTGTGCTGCGCGCCTCGCCCGACGACGCGCATCTGCACGCCGCCCTCGACGAGGCGATCCGCCGCAAGCCCAAGGGCCACGACTTCGCCATCGACCGCACCACCAAGCGCCCCGCCGTCGCCCGCCACATGAGCGTGACGGGCGGGT
>NZ_JBHUIW010000077.1:0-760 GCF_042682915.1 Rhodoplanes azumiensis
CGACGGCGAACGGTGTGTTGGACTTGAGCCGCGTGACAATGCGGCAACCCGCCTGATCGAGCCTCGCCCACCAGCCATAATCGTAATAGCCGAGGTCGAAAACATAGCTCGCCCCCGCCTCGATCGGCATCGCCTTGGCCGCCGTGATGTCGTTGACGTTGGAGGGCGTCACCATCAGGTACAGCGGCTGGTCGGCGTCGGGATCGTAGATGATGTGCGCCTTGGCCCCGCAAACGCCCGCCGAAAACGTCGCCCAGTCGCCGCTGAGGCGGCTCAACTTCACGCTGGTCGAATCGATCAGACGCACGCAGTCGCCGATCTTGCGGCGACAGCCGGCTTGCAGTTGCGCCATCAGGGCCGACAGCAGACCGCCGAACACCTCAACCGGGCGCGCCGCATTGGCGGTCGACAGGGCCGACCGTGACACCGTGCAGCCTCCGAGATGATACAGCTTGCCGGCGTGGGTCTTCAGGTTGGTTTCGAGATCGCGCAGGCTCCGCACACCGAAAAGCTGCGCATACAGCATGGCGATCAAATGAGCCTTGGTCTTCAGGCCCCGATCGTCCCAGTCGGCGTGGTGCTCGCCCACAAGCCGGTCGAACACCGCCCACGGAACGTGCTTCAGGAGACCATGAAAAACGCTATTCTGGTGCTGCACGGCGTTGATCCTCTCGTGTCCAATTGATTCGTAACCAACTGGAAACAAGCAGAATCAATGCCGTGCACCTCTTCAAGCACAATCCGTGCCGGACAGCCGTGG
>NZ_JBHUIW010000078.1:0-741 GCF_042682915.1 Rhodoplanes azumiensis
AGCCGCAGCGCAGGGGAACCAGCCCATGATCAGTGAGCTCCGGGCAGTTACTTTGGTCCCAGGTTTGGAGCCCAATGCCCGGAACGCGGGAGAGAAGAGGCTGGCTGCCGGCGGGTGCTTGCAAGCCTGTACTGGGAAGGACCGAGTGAGCTTCCACACCGGCGGAGCTCCAGCTCTGCGCCCAGGCGCGATAGCACAGAGCCCCGGCCGAGAGGCTGCTCTGTGCTGGGCGAGCCTCCCCAAGCCCTGCCCAGCTTCTAGCGTTCGCGCCCGGGAAGGAGCAGGCTGCGGGAGTGTGGGAGCCGTGAGTGGTGCCTGACTGCTGCCTCAGCTCAGCTCTCGCCTTCCCTTCGGACCTAGGAGCCAGGCGTCCTTGCAGAGGGCTTAGGGGCTGGGGGTGTGCACACTGCCAAAGCCTCCCGCGGGGAGAGCTCTTTCCGAGGGAAAGGAAGCGCCCCAGGCTGCATTCCCAAGCTGGTGCTTCCCCGCCCAGACTAAGCGCCGCACGGAGGGAATCAGGGTCCCGGTGCCCCTGGCTTGGGGAGGCAGCTCCACAGCCAGAGTGTTGCTCCGTTTGTGCCCAGAAAGCGCCTGCCAGACCGGGCCTTCCCTGGAGCTGTCCTCCCGCCTAGAGGCAGGTGGATGTGCTGTGCGGGCTTCCCCTGGGCGTTTGGGCTCCCTAGCACAGCCGCAGCGCAGGGGAACCAGCCCATGATCAGTGAGCTCCGGGCAGTTACTTTG
>NZ_JBHUIW010000079.1:0-632 GCF_042682915.1 Rhodoplanes azumiensis
GGCGCGACCGAGCAGGCGGCGTCCGCCGAGGAGGCGTCGTCCTCGATGGAGGAGATGGCGGCGAACATCAAGCAGAACGCCGACAACGCCACCCAGACCGAGACGATCGCGCGCAAGTCGGCGGCCGACGCCGAGTCGAGCGGAGATGCCGTCGCCCGCGCCGTCGAGGCGATGCGCACCATCGCCGAGAAGATCACCATCGTGCAGGAGATCGCCCGCCAGACCGATCTCCTCGCTCTCAACGCGGCCGTCGAGGCGGCCCGCGCCGGCGAGCACGGCAAGGGCTTCGCGGTCGTCGCGTCGGAGGTGAGGAAGCTCGCCGAGCGCAGCCAGACCGCGGCGGCCGAGATCGGCACGCTGTCGTCGCAGACCGTCAAGGCGGCGCAGGAGGCCGGCGAGATGCTGACCCGGCTCGTGCCCGACATCCGCAAGACGGCCGAGCTGGTCTCGGAGATCAGCGCGGCGTGCCGCGAGCAGGACATCGGCGCCGAGCAGATCAACCAGGCGATCCAGCAGCTCGACAAGGTGACGCAGCAGAACGCCTCGGCCTCGGAGGAGATGTCGGCGACCTCGGAGGAGCTCGCCGCGCAGGCCGAGCAGCTGCAGGCCAGCATCGCCTATTTCCGCACCGA
>NZ_JBHUIW010000080.1:0-109 GCF_042682915.1 Rhodoplanes azumiensis
GCCGTCGAGCAGGTTGTCGCCGGCATTGCCGGTGATCACGTTGCCGAGGCTGTTGCCGATGCCGGTCACCGCGGTGCCGGTGAGCACCAGGTTCTCGATCTCGACGTCG
>NZ_JBHUIW010000080.1:204-544 GCF_042682915.1 Rhodoplanes azumiensis
TCACCACGTCGTCGATGTCGTCGACGATGATCGTGTCGTCGCCCTCGCCGCCCCACATGTGGTCGCCGCCGGCGCCGCCGTCGATCGTGTCGTCACCGGCGCCGCCGTAGAGGACGTTGTGGGCGTCGGTGCCGGTGACGTGGTTGTCGAGGTGGTTGCCGATGCCGGTCACCGCGGTGCCGGTGAGCACCAGGTTCTCGATCTCGACGTCGTCGGCGATCTGATAGTCGATCGACGCGCGCACCGTGTCGACGCCCTGGCCGGCGTACTCGATCACCACGTCGCCGAGGTCGTCGACGACGAAGGTGTCGTCGCCCTCGCCGCCCCACAGCTGATCCGC
>NZ_JBHUIW010000081.1:0-525 GCF_042682915.1 Rhodoplanes azumiensis
AGCAAAGAAGCCAGTTTTATAAATAATGTCTCTCTGGGGCTGCGATTGCCCCCTTCCGGCTCTGGCTGCCTGTCACCGGAGGGGGAAGGTCTGCAGCCGGCTATCTCTGTTTAGTCCTTTGTTCCGTGCGCGGGCTGGCGGTGTCTTAGGTTAGGGCTGGCTTTTCGCGTGGTAGGTATCCCACAGTCTGGTTTGCTAGCCCAAATTATTTCGCTCAGATAGCGCTCAGGGTATTCAGGCCAGATTCTTACTCTCAGCGATGCAGCCCGCGCCGCGCCTCCCTGCCCAGCCCCGGCTTGCTAATGGCGGATGCAGGCGTCTGCGCTGCTTCTCCGCTGGGGGAGTTACTGTAGGGCTCCCAATCTGCGAGTTTTAATTGTTTATTTATTTTTTCTCCCTGTTATGTTGCCCTCTGTGCTTCCAAAGCTCGGCACAGATTCGGCAGTGAGAAGGTTTCCTGATGTTTGGAAACTTCTCTCTTTTTAAGATTCCCTTCCCGGGACGGAACTCCGTCCCTCCCTCTTT